>VGSQ01000217.1 GCA_016874975.1 Deltaproteobacteria bacterium | reverse complement strand
CTCTTCATTGGGGATGAAGACCCCGTGGGAGATGCCGCGCCAGACCGCCTGGATTTTCTTCAGGGCCTTCATCTCTTCGAAGGCCGACCGCGTGCTGTAGTACTGCTCGAACCTGGGGGTCTTGGTCTTGATGAGGCAGTCCAGCCGCAGGAGGATGTCCCGGTCCTCATAGCCGTTCACCCTGGCCGCCAGTTGATAGATGGTCAGCTGGAAGTTTTTCTCCACTTCGGACAGGCTGTAGGCTCGGGCGGTGGTCTTGTGGTCCACGATGGTGATGGTCCCGCCCGGGTCCTGCCAGACCAGGTCATAGACGCCGATCAGGGGGAGGGGCAGCTCGGGAAGATAACAGGTGAAGGGCTCCTCAATGGCCACGATCTCGCCTTCGTCCTCGGGCAGCTGGTGGTAAAAGGCGGACAGGAGTTCTTTCCCCTCCAGGAGCAGGGTGTCGAAGTCCTTGCCCTCTTTGTATTGCAGGTCTTCCCGCTCCCAGGCCAGACGGCGCCAGTGGTCGGCGAAGAGGCTGTGAAGCTCCGTCAGGCTGATTTTCCGGCCCTCGTGCAGGCATTGGTAAAAATCCGCCAGCACCGCATGGATGGCCGTGCCGTACACCAGAGCATCGGATTTGAACTCGGGCGGCAGCTTGTCCACCCGGCTGAATTTGTAGAGCAGGCCGCAGTCCACATAGTCGGAGATGGCCGAGGCGGACAGATGAGTGAGTTGCTTCGGGTCAAAGGGCATGACCGTTCCTCCCGCAAAAGCGCGCCTAGGCGCGTTTTTCTGTGACAGGGACAGGACGCACCTCTCCCGTATGGTCCTGTCCCGGTGAGCTTCGTGGGGTGGGGAGAGAATCAGGCGGACTGCTGCAGGGTGCGGATGAAGGAAGAGGCGTCGGCGGCGGTGAGGGCCTCCAGTTCCACGCTGTAAGCATCCCGGGCCAGCTTTTTCAACTCCTCCACCGAAATGCCCCGCCGTCGGGAAAGGTTGTAGATGGCCCGCTTCTGGGCCTCGGACATGGGGGGCGAGGCCTGGGGTTCGGCGGCTTGGCTGTCGGCTGCGGGTTCTTTGGTTTTGCGGGTCCTGGTTTTCGGATCGGTTTTCCCCAGGCGCGGCAGGGTGGGAACAGCGCCGGCTTCGTCCCCTTCGGGCTCGCCGTTGTTGCCGGCGTTGACATTCTTACCCTTCCGCCCCGCCGACCTCAAGGTGGGAGGCATGGCTTTGGGCGCCTCTTCCAGGACCTCGTGCAGGTCCCCCAGCTCCTCCAGACAGGTCATGCCGATGTTGGTGTAATCCCGGAGACACCTGGCCTTGGCCCGGGTGCTGGCCATACGCAGGAGGTGCTTGGCCACCTTGGCGTTGCAGTTGAAGGGGTCCGCATCCCCCACGTCCGCAAAGCTCTCGCCCACCTTGGATTCCGCATAGGCCTTGACGATGGCCATGTAGTTGTTTTCCTTGGCGGGGAACTGCAGGATCTCCGTCTCCAGGGACACCAGGCCTTTTTGATGCGCCAGGTCGAGTAACCCGGCGTACAGGACGAAATCTTTGCCCTCGATGTTTCTGACAAAGCGCTCGTCCAGCCGGGGTTGCCGTTTTTTCAGGAAGGCCTTTTTCTCTGCCGCCCCTTCCGGCG
>VGSQ01000216.1 GCA_016874975.1 Deltaproteobacteria bacterium | reverse complement strand
AGGCCGCCCGCATGGAAAGGGTGCCGTTGCGGAAGGGGGTATATGTGGCGGTGAAGGGGCCCAGCCTGGAAACCCCGGCCGAAACCAGGTTCCTGCGCACCATCGGGGCCGACGCGGTGGGGATGTCCACCGTTCCCGAGGCCATCGTCGGGGTGCACGCCGGCCTCCGGCTCCTGGGCATTTCCATCCTCAGCAACCTTAATCTGCCGGACGCCATGGCGCCCATCTCCCTGGAGGAGATCGTGGCCACGGTGGCCAGGGCCGAACCCGACCTGGTGCGGCTTATCAGAGGCGTGGTAAGGGCCTGAGGGCCCCTGTTTTTCAGGCCTTTTTCTTTCGGGACCGGCCGGCCTGCTTCGGCCTCGGAGTTTTCGGGTGATTCCCCTTGCCCGGGGCCGTCTCCCCCTGGACCGCCACCGGTCCGGCGGGTTGATGCAGCGCCGGCGGTTCCGGGGGCTCCGTTACCTGGGGCACCGGCGCCCCGAGGGATTCCGCCTCCGGGGCGGCCGCACCGGAGGGCTCCTCCGGCACCGCGCCCGGCGGCAGGAGAACGTAAACGCGTTGTTCGGGAGGCAGGTCTTCCAGGGATGCGTCACAGGCGGCGCAGACTTTCCGGTCCAGATGATTTTTTGCCTGGCATACCGGGCACTTGAGCCACAGCCCCATGTATTTTCCTCCGGGGTTTTTTGCTAGCATTAGCAGACCCGGACCGGTTTTTCAAGATTTTTCTTTCACTTATTCTTTCTCCGGCCGCTTTCCCGCCTTTTTTGAAGAGAGGCGCCGTTTGCCGGAGAAGGGCGACCATACTGAAGAAAGGAAGAACTTACCCATGAAAAAACACGTGCTGTCCACAGACCAGGCCCCCGCCGCGGTGGGGGCCTACAGTCAGGCGGTGGCCGCCGGTCCCCTGGTCTTCGTGTCCGGTCAGATCCCCCTGACTGCCGAGGGCGCGATGGTGGAAGGGGATATCGTCGTGCAAACCTGCCAGGTCCTGGAAAACCTCAAGGCCATCCTGGCCGCCGCCGGACTCACCCTCAAAGACGTGGTCAAGACCACCGTCTTTCTGGCGGATCTGGCCGACTTTCAGGCAATGAACCGGGCCTACGCCGAATTCTTCCCCGAAAACCCCCCGGCCCGCTCCACCATCCAGGTGGCCGGGCTGCCCCGGAACGCCGCGGTGGAAATCGAGGCCGTGGCCCTCAGGAAGGATTGGCCCAAGTGATGGCACCTTATAATTAGTTCACATCCAGAAAGTCATCATTTTATGGTGGCGTATGAGCCTGGGGCGACAATTTGCTGCCGAGGCCGGTTTAATCCAAGGTTATGAGAACGAATTTGCCGGTTAGCGGGGCATTGTTGCCCGATTATCCCCTCTTTTGGGCGGACCTCTCCCCTGGTCAGGACGCCCGGGGTGGGGCCGCCTCAGTGCGCCGGCAGCAACATCCCCAGCACCAGGACATTGTAGGACACCACCGCGCTCCAGACATATTGCCGGGGGCCGGGCCAGCCCTGCCAGGTGCAGCGATCCAGACCAAAGGCCCGTTTCAGCCGGGAAATATTGGCCTCGATGCCGGCCCGAAAGTTCCGCAGCTTTTTGTAAACCCACAGGCTCCGGACCATGTCCAGCACCCCCAGGCCCCGCTTCTTGGCGAACATCACGTCCTTGACGCCACGGGTCTTGGCCAGCCGCAGATTATCCCGGGAGGCGAAGCCGCCGTCCGCCGCG
>VGSQ01000215.1 GCA_016874975.1 Deltaproteobacteria bacterium | reverse complement strand
CAGGTGGTCCACCCGGCGCACGTCCACGGGCCAGCCCCGCTCGTCCAGCACCACTTCGGCCTCGGGGATGCTCATCAGCAGGCTGCCCCGCTCGCCCCGGCGCTCCCGCAGAAGCACCGTCAGGTCGGTCATCCAGCCCAGCATCTTGAGCAGGGGCCGGTATTGCCGGCGCAGGTCCCGGTCGGCCTCAGCGAGCAGGCGGTGCACCAGGCGATAGGTGAGGCGGGCGCGGCTCCGGATCACCGCCCGGGTAAAGCGGCTGCGGCGCAGGTGGCCCCGGCGGTCATAGTCCAGGGCGGCCACCACGGCCAGCCGGTCTTCCTCGGGCTTCAGGCTGCAGATGCCGGTGGACAGGCGCTCGGGCAGCATGTGCACCGCCCGGTGGGGGAAATAGACGCTGGTGGCCCGCTCGTAGGCCTCCCGGTCCAGGGCGCCGTTCGGCGGCACATAGTGGCTCACGTCGGCGATGGCCACATACAGGGTGACAAAGCCGCCCGGTTTTTTCACCAAGCACACCGCGTCGTCGAAGTCCCGGGCGTCCTCCCCGTCGATGGTGACGAAGGTGACCCGGCGCAGGTCCTCCCGGCCGGCCAGGGTCGATTCGTCCAGGCTGGCGGGGACCTTCTCGGCGTCGGCCAGGGCGTGGAGGGGAAAGCGGTGGGGCAGGCCGTACTTGGCGATGACCAGCAGGGTCTGGACCTCCGCGTCCTCCGCCGCGCCCAACACCTCCACCACCTCGCCCTTGGGGTTGAGGTGGTCCGTGGGGTAGTGGGTCACCCGGGCCTGCACCACCTGGCCGGGTTCGGCCCCCAGCAGCTTGTCGTCGGGGATGATGAGGTTGAAGAGCAGCCGCTCGTCCTCCGGGGCCAGGTAAAAGGTGTCTTCGGCCCGGGACAGGAGACCCACCACGTGGGTGAGCCGGCGCTCGATGATGCGAATGACCTTGCCTTCCCGGTGACGGCCCCGGCGGCCCTCCAGGCGCACCACCACCCGGTCGCCGTGCCAGGCCTCCTTGAGGTTGGCGGCGTTGATAAAAATGTCCTTGCCGCCGCCGTCGGGGGTGACGAAGCCGTAGCCGTCGGGGTGCACGGAGACCTCCCCGGCCACCAGGTTCATCTCCTCGGTGAGGCCGTAGCGGCCGCCCTCCAGGTGCACCAGTTCGCCCCGCTGCACCAGGCCGGCCACCGTGTCCGCCACCCAGGCGTCCTGGTGGGGCTGCAGGGACAGTAGCTTCTTTAACTCGCTGAGCGGCAGGGGCCGGGCCGCCTGGCGGAAGACCAGGAGCACTTTCTTTTCCCCGCCGGGACGTTTGCGCTTTGATTTTTTCGGACTCATGCGATGTTGACCCTAAAACCCACAGAAGGGGCGACGGGTCGGCAGCTCCCGGCTCTTCCTGAGTTTCCTTTTTGTGCTTTCCAGAACATTCGGTATAATGTAACATCTGTGAAATCGATGTGCACGGATTTCGGGACGATTTAGACTTGGGAGAGGTCCGGGAGGCGCAGCAGGCGCCCTCGTCTGTATCCCCGTAAACAACTGGGGGCCGCTGTGCTGCACACCCGAGCCCCCTCCCTACCCGCCGAGATGATGGTGGCGCAGGCTTCCAGCCTGCGCAGGGCAAAGGCAAGATGCCTGCGCTACTGAATCCGAGTTTTTATTTTTTTGAGAAAGATTTTTCTTTCATGCTGCTAATTTAATTAAAGAATCGGTGTCGGCGTGCAGGGCGGCAATGATGGCTGAGATGGCCTTGGACCCAC
>VGSQ01000214.1 GCA_016874975.1 Deltaproteobacteria bacterium | reverse complement strand
TTATTTCATTCGGATACGTTTTCTGATGAGAACCAGCTACGAAGGTCTGGATTGTTCCTCGAGGAAGGGGAAGTTTGGCGGCAGCCTATTTAAAAGCGCAAATATTTGCGTTTCTTAGCTCAGAATCCTCAGGTCCAGGAAATCCGGCCACCCACCTAACCTGCCCTCTTTGCGCATCTCACCTCGGGGATTGTCAAGGGCTTGCGAACGAAGGCCAGTAGGCCGCTGGTGGGCAAAATTCGGCGCCAGAACCTTCGAGGTCATGCAGGTGGGACCCGGACCGTATTGGGGGAGTGGAAGGAATCAAACCGAAATCGGGGAAAGCAATCGGGAGGCTATGGGTAGCCAAGGACAAGGCTGGCCGGGGACGATGTTGAGATGGCTCTAGGCAATTGTCGGGAAGGGATAATTTCCCACAAAAAACTTGACAAAGAGACATTTAATGTCATAATAATTTCCGAGAGAACTCCATGGCCAAGATCGAATACAACCTCGGTGAATTGGCTGACAAGGCCCAGGTTAGTCGGCGCACGGTAAGGTTTTATATAGCACTGGGCCTGATTTCGCCGCCTTTGGGACGGGGTCGGGGACGCCATTACACCGATACCCACCTGCAGGAAATATTGACAGTGCGGCGTTTGCAGGCCCGGGGCGTCTCCTTGGGGCAAATTCAACGGCATGGGGATGTGAGGAGCCTGGAGTCATCCCTGGCTGAGCCGCCCCCTCCCGAACTGCAAATTCATCTGGCCACGAGAATTACTCTGGAGCCCGGAGTGTTGCTGGAATTCGATCACGACACCTGCGGGCGCACGCCCACGGAAATGCAGGACATTGCCAGGCGCTGCCGGGAGGCCCTGACACCCGGAGAAAGGAAGACCTGACCCATGGCCCCGACGTCCGGTTTGTTCTCCCAGGATTTTCAATCCATTCCTCTCACCGGGGTGGCCGTCCACGCGGTCGGACAAGGGCCGGCCCTCAAGGTGACCGTGGCCCACCACTACCGCAACGATGAGCCCCAAGCCGTGGAAGCGGTGTACTCGTTCCCCTTGCCTGAAGAAGCGGCGGTGTGCGGCTTTGAAGTCGAGTTGGGTGGACAGACCCTCAAGGGCGGCATCGCCGATCGGGAAAAAAGCCTGGAAGAATATGACGAAGCCCTGGGGCGGGGGGTGGCAGCCTATCTTTTGGACCAGGACCGTCCCAATGTCTTCACCGCTTACGTCGGCAATCTCAAGCCTCAGGAAGAAGTCCTGGTGCGCATCTCTTACGTCGCGGTCCTCACCTGGCTTCCCGACGGCTTCCAGCTCATCATCCCCATGGTGGTCTCTCCCCGCTATTTCACCGCCCAACAGATCCGCACCCTGGACCCGGCGGAATTGCTTCACCTCACCCCGCCGGCAGTGCAGGGTCCTCTGCCGTATGGCTTCATCCTCACACTGGACCTGGAGTTGCCTGGTCCCCTGGCAGGCGTGGAGTGCCCCTCCCATCCTTTTAGCTGGGAGATCAACGGCACCCGCCTAAAGGGCGCCCTGGCCGGACAGGCGGCCATGGACCAGGATTTCGTGCTGAACCTGAAACTGGAACAGCGCCACCAGCCTTTCTGCTGCCGGGCCCGGGCTGTGGACGGCTCCAGTGTGGTGTTGTTGGGGTTTCATCCGGATCTTCCCGCCGGGCTGCCCCGAGACCCCCTGGAAGTCATCTTTCTGGTGGATTGCTCCGGCTCCATGGCCGGGGAGAGCGCGGCCCAGGCCCGCAATGCCCTGGAGTTATGCCTGCGGGCGTTGGAGGCGACGG
>VGSQ01000213.1 GCA_016874975.1 Deltaproteobacteria bacterium | reverse complement strand
GGAGCCGGGCCCACCCTCGGAAGCCGCCATGACCCTGGCCCCGGAGCAGGAGGAAGCCGTGGCCGCGCTGGCAGAGGGCATCGCGGCCCGGAGCTTCCTCCCCTACCTGCTCCACGGCGTCACCGCCAGCGGCAAGACGGAGGTGTACCTCAGGGCCGCGGCCGCCACGCTGGCCCAGGAGCGGCAGGTGCTGGTGCTGTTGCCGGAGATCGCCCTCACCCACCCCGTGGCCCGGGAGTTCGGGGCCCGCTTCGGCCGGCGGGTGAGCCTGCTGCACAGCGGCCTGAGCGACGTGCAGCGCCTGGCCCAATGGCGGCGCCTGGCCGCAGGCGAGGTGGACCTGGCCGTGGGGGCCCGCTCCGCGGTCTTCGCGCCCCTGCCCCGCCTGGGGCTCATCGTGGTGGATGAGGAGCACGACCCGTCTTACAAGCACGAAGGCGGCCTCCCCTACCAGGCCCGGGACGTGGCCCTGTACCGGGGCAAGCTGGCGGGGGCCGCGGTGGTGCTGGTCTCCGCCACCCCCTCCCTGGGCGCCTATTACCGTGCCCAAAAGGGGGACTACCGCTATCTTCAGCTTTCCCGGCGCGTCACCCCCCAGGCCCTGCCGGACATCAGCCTGGTGGACCTCAAAAGGGAGCGGGGCGGCAAGGACTTCCGGGTGATCTCCCGCCCCCTGGCCGCCGCCCTCGAAGAGGTATTGGGGAAGGGTGAGCAGGCCCTGCTCTTCCTCAACCGGCGGGGGTACGCCACGGCGCTGTTCTGCCTCTTCTGCGGCGAGGTGCGCCAGTGCCCGGATTGCAGCGTGGCCCTGACCCAGCACCGCGCCCGGGGGCTGCTCCAGTGCCACTACTGCGGCCACACGGAGCCCGTGCCGGACCGCTGCCCCGCCTGCCAGTCCGGCGCGGTGAAGCACTACGGCGTGGGCACTGAGCGCGTCGAGGCGGAGCTGGCCCGCCTCTTCCCCGGGGCCCGGGTGGGCCGCCTGGACCGGGACACCGCGCCCCACAGCGGCCGGGCCCTCTCTCTCTTGGAGGACTTCGGCGCCGGCCGGGTGGACCTCCTGGTGGGCACCCAGATGGTCACCAAGGGGCATCACTTCCCAGGGGTCACCCTGGTGGGGGTCATCGCCGCGGACTTAAGCCTCCATTTCCCGGAATATCACGCCGGGGAGCGCACTTTTCAGCTTCTGGCCCAGGTGGCGGGGCGGGCCGGCCGGGGCGAGGCGCCGGGCCGGGTCATCATCCAGACCTACCACCCCGAGCACTACGTCTTCCGCAATCTCATCAATCAGGATTACCAGGGTTTCTATGATGAGGAGGCGGCCGCCCGGCAGACCCTGGGCTACCCCCCCTTCACCCGGCTGGCCCTGGTGCGCCTGAGCGGCCCGGACGAGGCCCTGGTGGCCCGGGAGGCCGCCCGCCTGGGGGAGACGGCCCGGGACCTGGTGCGCCGGGACCCGGAGCTGGCCTCCCGACTGCGGGTGCTGGGTCCGGCCCCGGCGGGGCTGGCCAAACTGAAGGGCCGCCATCGCTGGCAACTGCTGGTGAAAAGCTGCGGCTTGGGACCCCGGAACCGCCTGCTGGAACGCCTGCGGAAGGAGTGGCGCCCTCCCCCAGGCTCCCGCCTGGACCTCACCCTGGACATCGACCCGGCCAAGGTGTGGTGAAAAGAGGTGGGGGGAGGGCCGGGGGAGCGGTGGCTCCTGTGGCACATCGCGGCCTTTAGGCCGCAACCAAATGAAAAAATTGCCGGCGTTTTCCTCTTGTTGTAAGTTTCAGGTTCACGCAACCCAAACAACTTACCAGCAGAAAGGAAAACGCCTTGGAAACCT
>VGSQ01000212.1 GCA_016874975.1 Deltaproteobacteria bacterium | reverse complement strand
GCCCCTGGGGCCGATGGTCCAGGACGGCGGGGCCCGGGTTCCGGAAGCCGAGGCGGTGAAGATTTTCAACGCCGGCCGCATCAACCTGAACCTGCATTCCTCTCCGTATTGCCGGGGGATCAACCCCGGGGGGGATTATCTCAACCCCCGGGTCTTCGACCTGGCGGCCTGCGGGGCTTTTCAACTGGTGGACCGGCGCAGCCAGTTGGAGGAGTTTTTCATCCCCGAAGTGGAGTTGGCCGCCTTCGGGTCGCTGCAGGAGGCCCGTAACCAGGCGGACTACTACCTGGCCCACGAGGAGGAGCGGCGGGAGGTGGGCCGGCGGAGCCGGGAGCGCTGCCTCCGGGAGCACACCTACACGGTGCGGCTGGCCGAAGCCCTGGCGCTGGTGGAAGAGATGCATCCCGGGGTCCTGCCCCGGCGGCCCCGGCCGGAGCCGCCGTTGTCGGAACTGCGGCGCCGGTTTCCGCCGGACCACCCGGTGCAGGAGATGCTGGCGCGCTTCGATGCCGAAGAAGTGCGGGACCTGGGGGACCTGGTGGCGCGCCTCAAAGAGGGAGAGCAGCCCCTGGGCGAGGCCGAGGCCGTCTTCTGGCTGCTCCATGAATTTCACCAGGGTCTGGAGCGGGGCAGGTTTTAGATGAATGAGGCTTCGTGGGGGCCGGGGGGCGGCGGCTGTCTTTTCTGGCTTCCAAGCTCCTGTCTGGGAACCGGGCTTGGTTGGCCGCCAAGCTCTGCCGGACCGGAGTTTCCTGTCAATCATGGGAAGGCGGGGGGCTGAAAGGACCCCAAGCAGAGCTTGGGGGAAAAATTACGTTCCCAAGCAGTCCCTCATGGGCCTTTGGCCCACCCATAACACATGAAAAGAGCGGTGGGGCGGGCGTCTCTGCCCGCCGCCAGCGCCTGGCAATGGTGCGTGAGACGCACCCTACGGAAGGACTTTTCGAGACAGTTATTCATGAGCCTTGGGCTCACTCGCAAAGCATGAAAAGTTTTCCCCCTCACCCCAGCCCTCTCCCCCGCCGGGGGAGAGGGGGGTAAGGAACTTTTCATAGCAGCAGTTCCTCATGGGCCGCCGGCCCACCCATAACACATGAAAAGAGCGGTGGGGCGGGCGTCTCTGCCCGCCGTCTTTGGGCACAGGCTTTCAGCCTGTGCGCCGCACCGGCAAGATGCCGGCGCCACCAAGAACTTTTCAAGACAGTTCCTCATGAGCCTTTGGCCCACCCATAAATTATGAAAAGTTAAGCATCCTTACGGTGCGCAGTGCGCACCCTACAAAAAATTTTTCGAAGCAGGCCAGGATGGAGATCTGTGTCATCAACCTGATGCGCCTGGGGGACCTGGTGCAGACGACGCCGGTGCTGCGCCGCCTGCGGGCCGCATATCCCGGCGCCCGGCTGACGCTGGTGGCCATGGACCTGTTCCAGGAGACGGCGGGCCTGGCGCCGGAAGCGGACCGGGTGGTCGCCTTTCCCAGCGCCCTGCTGGCTGCGGCCCTGGAAAGGGACCACGGCTGGGCGGAGGCGGTGCGGCTCTTGTGGGAGTGGCGGCGGGACGTGCTGCCCCGGCCTCCCCGGCTCACCGTGAACCTGACCCCCAATCTCCTGGGAGGCATTCTGGCCTATCTGACCGGGGCGGGGGCGGTGCGGGGCCTGACGGTGGGTCCGGACCGGCTGGTCTTCACCCATCCGGCCTGGACCAGTTATGCCCTCATCGTCTCTCGGGCCCGGGCGGCCAATCCCTTCAACCTGGTGGACCTGTTTCTGAAAGGGGCCGGGTTGGACCCGGACGGCCTGGGGCTCAGCCTGCAGGTGCCGGAAACGGCGCGGCGGCAAGTGGAAAGGGCACGGGGGGAGCTGGGCCTTTCTGAGAACACGGCCCTGGTGGGGCTTGTCCCCGGCGCCAGCCGCCCGGAGCGCCAATGGCCTGCGGAGTCGCTGGCGCAAGCGGCGGGATTGTTGCTGCAGAGACGTCC
>VGSQ01000211.1 GCA_016874975.1 Deltaproteobacteria bacterium | reverse complement strand
TGCTCCGGGGGGAGAAGGCGCCCGTGGGCGAGAAGGTGGTCTCCTTCTTTGAGCGCCACACCGATGTGATAGTCAAGGGCAGGCGTGACACCCAGTATGGGCATAAGATTTTTCTGAGCGGCGGCCGGCGGCTTTGGCGAAAGGTGCCAATCCCCCCAGGCTGAGTGTCGCCAGCCATGTCGTGAGCCTGTCGCAAGTTGTGTCGCAATATAGTCGCAAGTTAAGTTTATCCCTTGATCCGGTAAATCAACTGATTGGTAGCGCCTTCCGAGAGCAGCAAACCCTCATTGACCATGGCTTTCAAATCTCTCTGAAGCGTCCGGCGGTTGACTTCCGGACACAGCCGCTCGAATTCCTGGATGGTCAGGCTGCCATGCTCCAGGATATGCTGCACCGCCTTGGCCTGGCGATCTGAAAGGCCATGCTGCTTAACGAGCACGTCTCGCCGGATGGCTTGCTCCCCCCGCTGTCTGACCTCGGCAAGCTGGGTGGCCAGGCCCTCTACAAAGTACTCCAGCCAGCCGGTCATATCCATGCCGCTTTCCCGGACGCTCTGAATTGCCTGGTAAAAGGACCGTCGATCCCGGTCGTAAAACTCGCTGATCGTGAACAGCCGCTTGAAATCATAGCCGGCCCGGTAGAGGCATAGGGTTGACAGCAGCCGGGAAGCGCGGCCGTTGCCATCCCGGAACGGATGGATATGCACGAGCTGGAATTGGGCCACGCCGCTCACCAACACGGGATGCATTTCCCCGGTGCGGTTTAGCCAGTCCACCAACTCCTTCATCATGATGGGAACGTCAGGCGCCGGGGGCGGCGTATAAACAATCTCGCCAAAGGAGTTGACCACATAATTCTGGACCTTCCGGTATTCACCGGGAGCCGCGGACCCTCCCCGGACCCCTTCGACCAGCCGTTGGTGGATTTCACGGATCAGTCCCTCGGTAATCTGGCTACCGGTCTTAAGATATTCGGAGACGAAGTCAAAGGCGCTTCGGTAGTTCAAAAGCTCTCGGGTATCCTCTGGGTCGGCCTCAGGGACCGGTTTTCCCTCCATCAAACGCTCGGCCTGCTCAAGGGTCAGACGGGTCCCCTCGATATGCGTAGTGTGGTGGGCTTCCAGGATTAGAGCTCGGCGGCCCATCTCACGCACCCAGGCTTCGGACAGAGTAGCGGCCTCTAAGAAGCCCCTGGCCCGCTCAATAAGAGTCAGATCGGTGGTGATCCGATGGGTAATATTGAATTTCGGCTCAAACCTATTCTTCAATTCTGCTTGCTCCTAACCTCTTTCTCCCGTAGAGGCCTTATGGTTTGGCCAAGCGTAGGAAGCGCCTTTAACCGCCTGATAATTGGCGTTCAAGGCCGGTTCCAGGAGGACGATGGCGGTCAGGCGGCGGGCCATGCGGGTGACTTCTTCGACTTCGTTGGGGGTGAGGGGGCGGCCCAGGAGGGGCTGTTCCCGGTAGGAGAGCCATTTCTTGATGACCTGGTAGCCGCCGATGCAGTAGGTCCAGACCTTCTCGGGGACGTTGCGCCAGTAGGCCGCGTCGTTCAGGTAGATGTCATAGGTGGATTCCCCCAGGTGTTCCAGGGCCTGTTCCGGGGTGAGTCCCAGGGCCGGGGCGCCCTGCCGGATGGCCGCCAGTTCCTCGGGAGTGTACTCCCGCTTCACCACCTTCCCCTTCCCCGGCATGGTGACGCCGTCCTTGCCGCCATAGCCCCACCCGGCGGTGAGGGCCAGGTCCCCGGCGTCCGGGTTCAGGGGGCCGCCGCCTTCCCTGGTGATGACGGCCAGGACTTTCATCTCAGGCCGGACGGTCCCTGCCGTCACCCCCGGCACCGGGTTTTCCGGGTCCAGCAGGGCGGCCACCTGGCGGCCTAAGCTGGCGGAGTTCTTCAGGGCCTCGGCGGTATCAGGCAAGGGCACCCTGGGCCAGTCCTGGCGGATGCCGTCGGCATTTTCCTCCAGGTAGGCGGGGGCATACCCCACGGCCAGGACGTGCATCCAGATGAGGGCATATGTGGCACAGCCGCCCTCGGCGGTGA
>VGSQ01000210.1 GCA_016874975.1 Deltaproteobacteria bacterium | reverse complement strand
CTCCACCGACTTGCGCTCCCCTTCCATCATCAGGCCGACTACATAGCAGCGCGCCAATTCCCGGCCTTCCAAGCGGCGGAAATAGGGAGCATAGGGAGCATAGGGAGCATAGGGAGCATAGGGAGCATAGGGAGCCAAGTAATCGGCGATATCCGGAAAGATAACCTTCTTGGACATGGAGATAACATAATACAGAATCCCTTAAAAATATAAGATAATCTGTCGGAGTAGAAATAATTCCCCCCTTAGTAAAGGGGGGTAGGTGGATTTTTAGTATTTGTTGGTGGTCAGCCAACAAAATCACGTAGTAGGACCAATTAACAAGGCAATCATAGAACCTCCCGGCGGTGACACCATGCCCCGACGATTGGTCCAGGGTTGTGGGCTATTGCTGCTCTTGGCGGTCATCCTGGCCGGCTGCGCCCCGGCGCCGCCCCGTCCCGCGCCCCCGCCGGCGCCGGCCCCGCCCCGGCCGCGGGCATTGACCCCACTGGAAGCCGCCCTGGAGAGGGCCCTCAACGAATTCGACGGCGCCCCCTACCGCCGAGGCGGCGCCACCCCAGCCGGGGTGGACTGCTCCGGTCTGGTCCAGGCGGTGCACCAGCGCCTGGGCCTGAAAATCCCCCGCACCACCACGCTCCAATATTCCGAAGGTCAGCCGGTGCACCCCGGGGACCTGCGCCCCGGCGACGTGGTCTTCTTCAACCGCCTGTGTCAGATGAAAAAATCGGAACTCTACACCGCCTCCCTGCTGCCGCCCGCCTACACTGCGGAGACCTGCCACAACGGCATTTACATCGGCGCCGGACGCTTTGTGCACGCCTCCCGCCGGGGGGTGGTGATCAACCGCCTGGACGAGGAAATCTGGCGCCTCTCCTTCATGGGCGCCCGGCGCTTCCTGCCCCTCCAGGAAAATCCGGCCGACAAGGGCGGGCCTGGCCCCAGATAAACCTCCTCTTGACATTTCCGGGAATCCTGTCCTATCATTGTGAAAAATATAACAAAGGGGTGCGCCATGCTCTTTCCCGTCTCCGGTGTGGAGGTCAATCCCCTCATCCCGCCCCTGGTGGCCTTGGCGGTGTCCACCTTCACCTCCATGGGCGGGGTCTCCGGGGCCTTTCTGCTGCTGCCCTTCCAGGTGAGCATCCTCAATTTCACCAGCCCGGCGGTGAGCCCCACCAATCTGGTGTTCAACATCGTGGCCATCCCCAGCGGCGTCTACCGCTACTTCCGGGAGGGCCGCATGAACTGGCCGGTAGCCTGGGTGACCATCCTGGGCACCCTGCCGGGCCTGCTCTTCGGCGCCCTGATCCGGGTCAATTGGCTCCCCGACCCCCGGCACTTCAAGCTCTTTGTGGGCTGCGTGCTCCTGTATATCGGCGGCCGTCTCCTCTATGACCAGACGCCCGGGGCCAAGCGGAAAAAGGCGAAGATCCAGGAGTTTGAAGCCAAGGTGCAGCAGCGCCTGGCCCAGGTCCTGAAAGAGGCGGGCCACCACGTCGGGCAGGCCCTGCCGGAGGCCGCTCGGGTGCGCACCGCGGCCTGGAGTTGGCGCAGCGTCTCCTACACCTTCCTGGGCGAAACCTTCACCTTCAACGCCCCGGCCCTGTTCACCCTGGCCCTGGTGGTGGGGCTCATCGGCGGCACCTACGGCATCGGCGGCGGCGCCATCATCGCTCCCTTCCTGGCGGCCATCTTTCAATTGCCCATCTACACCATCGCCGGCGCGGCGCTGCTGGGCACCCTGGTCACCTCCGTGGTGGGCGTGGGCGTCTACTACGGCCTGGCCCCCTTCTGCCCCGGTCAGGTGGTGGTCCCGGACCTGCTCCTGGGGGCGCTGTTCGGCCTGGGGGGGGTCGGCGGCATGTATCTGGGCGCCCGCCTGCAGCGATACGTCTCCGGCCTCAACCTGCGCCTGGGTCTGGGCCTCATTATCTCCGGCCTGGCCCTGCGCTATATCGTGGGGTTTTTCGTGGGATGAGGTGTCCAGGATGAGTCTCACTCATCTTCGACAGTTGGGGTCTGATTTTGGGTGTTTTTTGGGCATAACTTATTGAAATTATTAGGTGG
>VGSQ01000209.1 GCA_016874975.1 Deltaproteobacteria bacterium | reverse complement strand
GGCCCTGGCCGGTGACTCCCGCGCCTTCGCCCGAATGGGTCATGGAAAATATCTATGCCAAGCGGAAGGCGCAGGAGTTCGGCAAATTCCTGGAAGACAACCTGAGATTAGAGTACATCTTTGACAAACCGGAGGCCCTCCAGGGCTTCCGGGTTATCTGCAACGGCATCTGGCAGATAAGCCGGATGTTTGCCGCCAGCCTGCTGGGCGAACAGGGCGCCGAAGTGGTCCATATTGAGCCGCCCACCGGCGACCCCTTAAGGCAGCTCACCCCCTTCGGCCGGGAAGAGTACATGCTCAAGGACAACGTGGACGGCACCCCCTGCGGCATGGACTTCCTCCATGAATTCAGGAACGCCAGCTCCATCACCCTGAACCTGGAGACCGAGGAAGGCCGGGAAATGTACAAGAAGATGGCCCAGGTGGTGGACGTCATCATTGAGTCCTGGCCCCCGGGCTACATGGACTCCCTGGGCATCGGCTACCGGCAGCTCTCCAAGCTCAACCCCAAGCTGATCTACGCCTGGGTGGGGGAGCGGGGCCAATGGGGTCCCATGAAGGATGAACTCTCCAAGCACGGCCAGTGGATGCTGGACCCCTTCTCCGCCGCGGCGGATTCCTGGATCCACAACACCGGCTTCCCCCAGGACCAGTGCCCGCGCGGCAGGGGCGGCGACCCCATGCGCTCCGGCGCCTGGCTGCCCTCCTACGTGGCCGGCGAGCAGGTCGCGGTGAACTGCATGGCCGCGCTCTACTGGCGGGATGAGTTCAGCGGCGAGGGCCAGTTCATCGAGTGCACCGCCGCGGAAACCCTCATGGACATCATGGACTTCGACATCGGCTGGTACGGCTTCAACGCCTCCATCAAGGCCAGAACCGGCGCCTGGGACCCCAACCTGAACCAGTACGAGTGGAACCCCTGCAAGGACGGCTACATGATGATCGGCGGCCAGTCCGACCGGCTGTGGTACCGCATCGGCATGTGCATCGAGCGGGACCTGCCCGAGTTCGGCCGTCTCATCCATGAAGACCCGCTGCTCAAGGAGATGGGCGCCCGCAACTCCCTCCAGGGCCTCATCAAGACCTACTCCGTGACCACCAAGTGGCTCCGGGACATCAACCGCATCGAGGCGGAAACCAAGCTGATGGAGTACGAAATCGCCGCGGGTCCCATTCTGTACATCGATGAAGTGGCGGAATTCCCCCACTTCGTGTATCGTCCCTGGGTCAACACCATCGAAACCGCGTTTTACGGGACGGTGATGTATGCCGAGTCCTGCGCCGCCTATCAGCACCGCACCCCGGCCCGGGTCAAGGATCTGGGCCGGCCCCTGGGCTTTGACAACGGCGAAGTCTATAAGAAATACCTGGGGTACGGTTCCATGAAGTTGCGGGAACTCAAGGCGAAGGGGGTAATATAAATGGACGAAAAAGAATTCAACAAAATGAAGGTTTGCGACTTCGAGGAGCTTCCCGGCCCCAAGAGCAAGGAAGAACTCGAGGAGATGAAAATGCCCTACGAGGAGTATTGCCGCAAGCTCTTCGACGTGGGCAATGAGTTCATCAAACCCGAGGCCCTGAAGGGGATTCGGTGGATGAGCACCACCATGTACATCTTCACCCCCCACTCGGTGGCCAACCTGGCGGAGCTGGGGGCGGAGTGCATCAAGGTGGAGATGCCCCGCATGGGCGACCCCATGCGCCACACCTCGCCCTTCAACGAGGCTTATCTGTATCCCCTGCACGACACCCGGCCCATGACCGGCACCGGCTATGGCTTTCTGAACGCCAACTCCAACGAGTTCTACATCACGTTGGACTACCATGTGCCCGAGTCCAAACGGGTGTTCTACGACCTGGTGAAGATGTCCGACGGCCTGACGGAGTGTTACCGCCACGGCACCTTCGACCGCTGGAAACAGGGTTACCGCCAGGTGGCGGAGATGAACCCCCGGTTCATCTATGTCTGGGGCGGCGGCTTCGGCTACGGGCCCAAGATCTTCGGCGGCTCCTACGACATCCTGGGGCAGGCCCACGCCGGCCTGGCCAGCATCACCGGGACCCACGAGGACTTCGGGGGC
>VGSQ01000208.1 GCA_016874975.1 Deltaproteobacteria bacterium | reverse complement strand
CGGCCAGGCGCCGCCATTGGGCCAGGCGCTGCACGTCGCTCAGGCCGCTGTGCAGCAGGCTCACCCGCCGGCCGAAGCGGGCCCCGAACTCCCGGGCCACGGGGTGGGTGAGGGCGATCTCCGGCAGCAGCACCAGCACCTGCCGCTCCTGGGCCAGCGTGGCGGCCGCGGCCCTGAGGTACACCTCCGTCTTGCCGCTGGCGGTGACGCCGTGGAGCAGATAGGGGAGGAAGCTCCGGGCCGCGATGCCCTCCGCCAGCGCGGCCACGGCTTCCTCCTGCTCCGGGGCCAGGGTCATGGCGGCTTCCGAGGGTGGGCCCGGCTCCTCTTCCCCTCCCCCCACCGGCCCAGAGCGCGTCTCCATAATTATCAACCCCCGCTTCTCCAGGGTCTTGAGCAAACCTTGACACTTGGGGACCAACTGCTCCAATTCCCGGACGGGCCGGGGCCCTTCCTCCCGCAGGAACTGGAGCAGCCTCAGGGACCGAGCGCCCAGCCGGGCCAGGGACGGGGCCGGGCGGTCCGGGGCGCCCTCCTCCGGCGTCGCCGTCACCCACCGCTCCCGCCGGCCCCCGCCGGTATGCTCGCCGCCGGGGATGATCTGACGCACCACCTCGCCGATGGGGTAATGATAATACGAGGCCAGCCAGCGGATGAGGGGGACCAGCTCCGGGCCGAACCGGGTGGCCGGGTCCAGCACAGCCTGGACGGACTTCAGGCCTTTGGGCGGGGCCTCTGCGGCCGGCCCCAGCAGGTGCCCCAGGACCCGGCGCCGACCCACCTCCACCGCCACGGGACACCCCACCCCGGCCTCGTGCGCCAGGGGTTCGGGGACCTGATAGGTGAGGGTGTGAAAGAGAGGGAGGGCCACCGCCACCTCCCAGAGGTCCTGCCGGTCGGGGGAAGATTTCGGGGGGGTTACCACTTGATATGTTTTGTCATCAAAAGATGGCGCAGGCTGAAGGCTGCGGCCACATTTCCTGGTTCATTGTTGTCCGAAGCAGGAGCTTCGGGGGCAGGTGCGTTCCCGAGCAGGAGCTTGGGAACGAGAGTTTTGCTGCTCCTTATCCCTTCCCCGGCACTTGTGGGTAATGCTCAGCACCGTGGGGAGGGGGCTTAAAACCAGGCAATTGCAAAATCCCTACCGGGCAGCACTGGAAGCAAATAATAATTTTGGCTCCTGGGTAAAGAGGGCGCCCAACCTCAATATTCCGAGGACCGCAGGCCGAAGATGTCGGCATAGGCCGCGGCCAGGGCGCAACTCACCACCGGTATGGCCACCAGGAGGCCCACCCCCAGACACAGGAGGCCGGCCAAGACTATCAGGGAAAGGACGCACAGAAACCCGAGCACGCCCAGGTAATTCTTTTGCACGGTCTTGCGGCTCAGTTCCATGGCCGTCCAGAATTCCAGGGGGCGGTCTGCCACTATCATGGGGGCAAACAGATAGAAGGCCACGAGGAACAGGATGAACAGAACAAAGAGCGAAACGATGCCGACGAGTCCGAACCCTATGGAAATCTCGCGAATTATGAGAAAAAACGCGGCGGCGAAGGGAATCGCCCCAACTTATGATAAATACCATCACCACCAGGCTGATGAGGAGGAGCTGGATAAAGTAGTGAAAGCCGAAGAAGAATTCCTTGAATTCCGGATTCTTGCCCTGGAGGAGGCGGAATGCCACAATCAGCGGACCGACCTGCAATGGCATGTTGATGGCAAAATTGACCAGGGGGCCGAGGTAACGAATTTGATCCAAGGCGACGCTAAGGACTATGGACAAGAGGGCAAAACCGATGAACCCCCCGGGATATTTCTTGAACAGCGCCCACCCTGTTTTCACATACTCCCCCACTTTCATCCGGTAGGATTCCGGGGACTGGGAAGGCGCAAACCCGCCCGGCGCCGGCGGACCGGGGGAGATTTCCTGTCCGCACCGGGAGCAAAACCGCGCCCCTTCGTGCACCGCCTCGCCGCAATGTGGACATGCCGGCATCCTCGCCCTCCTTGGGTGCCTTATTGAGCCCGCTTTTTCACCATAGGGGAAAAAAGCCGGGAATGCAATAATTTATTATCAAGTGAGCCTCTTGCAAAAGTCATTTTTTAGGCTGATTTTCTGAAAAAAATTAAGCCTCATCGGCGCGCCTGTGCTAAAGTATTTTTGATAGTAAAACAATAGCTTGGGGGAGCCGATGAA
>VGSQ01000207.1 GCA_016874975.1 Deltaproteobacteria bacterium | reverse complement strand
GGGAGCCTCCACGCAAGAGGCTGTTACAAATAGATATTTTAAAGAAATTGTCAGTTGAACACTGATCCTTAAGTTAGCGCTTATGCCCCACACCCCCCTCCCAACCCCCTTTATGTGGGGCAGAGATTCCACCTGATTCCCAAGTTGAGATTGGGAACCAGGTGGAGAAAATTAACAATCAGCAACGATATCGGCTACTTTTTCTTTTTCTCCTTGGGCGGCTCGACCTTGCACATGACGCCGGTCTCGCCGCACTGGGGGCACTTCTTGGGTTTGCACCGGGTGTCCACCTGGCTGCCGCACTTTTCACAGGTAAAAACGGCCATGAACACTCTCCTGACCTGGCAATGTCCGTAGGGTGCGCACCGCGCACCATTGCCGGGGGTTGGCGGCGGGCAGAGCCCGCCCGGCAGCAATTTTGATGTGTTATGGGTGGGCCGAGGGCCCTGGCGCGACTGCTTGGAAACGATTATTTCACCCGAGGCTCTGCTTGGGCGCCTTAGGCAACGGCGCCCCGGCCAAGCAGAGCTTGGCGGGCAAGCCGGTTCCCAAGCAGGAGCTTGGGAACCAGAACAAGGTGACGGCGGGCACAGAGGCCCGCCCCACCGATTTTCACGCTATCGTACCACCGATTTCACTGCCGGGGAAAGGCAATTTCCAGGGCCTGGTCCAGCCGGTCCACGAAATGAAAGGTGAGATGGTCCCGCACTTGGGACGGCACGTCCTCCAGGTCCACCTCGTTCTGGGCCGGCAGCATGATCTCCTGGAGGCCGGCGCGGTGCGCGGCCAGCACCTTGTTTTTGATGCCCCCCACCCTGAGCACGTCGCCCCGGAGGGTGATCTCGCCGGTCATGGCCAGGCCCTTTTTCACGGAGCGGTGGGACAGGAGCGACACCAGGGCCGACAGCATGGCCAGTCCGGCCGAGGGCCCGTCCTTGGGGATGGCCCCCGCCGGCACATGGATGTGCAGGTCGGCCTTGTCGAAAAAGTCCTCGTCGATGTCCAGGAAGGGCGCCCGAGCCCGGATATAGCTCAGGGCCGCGGCGGCGGACTCCTTCATGACGTCCCCCAACTGGCCGGTGAGCCGGAGGTCGCCTTTCCCGGGCATACGAAGGGCCTCAATGAAGAGGATGTCGCCGCCGGTGGAGGTCCAGGCCAGGCCGGTGGCCACCCCCGGGGTGGGCCGGTCCAGGGCCGCCTCCTTGAAGAATCGGGGAGGGCCCAGATAGGCGGCCAGGTCGTCGGGGCCGATGCGGACATGCTCCCGGGCGCCCTCCACGATCTCCCGGGCCGCGCCCCGGATGAGGGAGGCCACCTCCCGCTCCAGGTTGCGCAGGCCCGCCTCCCGGGTGTAGGCGCCGATGAGCCAGCGCACGGCCTCGGGGGTTAGCTCCACCTGTGCCGCGGTGAGGCCGTGGGCCTCCAACTGCCGGGGCGCCAGGTGCTGGAAGGCGATCTCCAGCTTCTCCTCTTCGGTATAGCCGGGCAGCTCCAGCACCTCCATGCGGTCCCGCAGGGCCGGCGGGATGGGGTCCAGCAGGTTGGCGGTGGTGATGAACATGACCTTGCTCAGGTCGAAACCCACGTCCAGGTAGTGGTCCGAAAACGAGAAATTCTGCTCCGGGTCCAGCACCTCCAGGAGCGCGGAGGACGGGTCGCCCCGGAAGTCGGCGCCGATCTTGTCCACTTCATCCAGGATGAAGACCGGGTTGTTGGAGCCGGCCCGGCGCAGGCTCTGAATGATGCGGCCGGGCAGGGCCCCCACGTAGGTGCGCCGGTGGCCGCGGATCTCGGCTTCGTCCCGCACCCCGCCCAGGGACAGGCGCACGAATGTGCGGCCCAGGGCCCGGGCGATGGAGCGCCCCAGGGAGGTCTTGCCCGTGCCCGGCGGTCCCACGAAGCAGAGGATGACGCCCTTGAGGTCGGGCTTGAGTTTGCGCACCGCCAGGTATTCCAGGATGCGCTTCTTCACCTTTTCCAGGTTGTAGTGGTCTTCGTCCAGAATCTGCCGGGCCTGGGCCAGGTCCAGGTTGTCTTCGGTGGACACGCTCCAGGGCAGCTCGATCATCCATTCCAGATAATTGCGGATCACCTGGTGGTCCGGCGAGGTGGGCGGCGTGCGCTTGAGGCGCCCCAGCTCCCGCTCCGCCTCCTTCAGGGCGTGAGGGGGGAGCTTGGCGTCGTCCATACGCATCTCCA
>VGSQ01000206.1 GCA_016874975.1 Deltaproteobacteria bacterium | reverse complement strand
GCCAAGAAGCTCATGAAGGGCGTGGACGTCTTTGTGAACGACGCCTTTGCCGTGGCTCACCGGGCTCACGCCTCGGTGGAGGCGGTGACCCGCATTGCCCCCGTGTGCGTGGCCGGCTACCTCATGTGGAACGAGGTGCACTATTTCCACAAAGCCCTGGAAGACCCGGCCCGGCCGTTGGTGGCCCTCATCGGCGGGGCCAAGATTTCCAGCAAGCTGGGAGCCCTGCTCAACCTCCTCAAACACGTGGACAAGCTCATCATCGGCGGGGCCATGGCCAACACCTTCCTCAAGGCCAAGGGTTACGAGGTGGGCCACTCTCTGGTGGACGATAATCTCCTGGACACCGCCAAAGCCCTGATGGCCACGGCCTCCGCCAAAAAGGTCAAGTTCTACCTGCCCGTGGACGTGGTGATCACCACCCGCCTGGACCGGGGCGGGGAGACCAAGATCACGACGGTGCAAGAGGTCCCCCAGGATTGGATCATCGCCGATATCGGACCGGCCACGGTGACTCTTTTCGGCGAAGCCCTCCAGAACGCCAAGACCATCATCTGGAACGGTCCCATGGGCGCCTTCGAGTACGACGCCTTCAGCCGGGGCACCATGGCCATGGTGCACAAGGTGGCCGAATCCTATGCCCTCACCATCGTAGGCGGCGGCGACACCGACGTGGCCCTGCACAAGGCGGGGGAATTCCAGAAGTTTTCTTACGTTTCCACCGGCGGCGGCGCCTTCATAGAACTCCTGGAAGGCAAGAAACTGCCGGGCATCCTGGCCCTGGAGACCTGGGCCAAGAAGAACGCCCGCAAGAGGACGGGTCGCAATGTTGCCTGAGATCACTCCCCTGATCGCCGGCAACTGGAAGATGCACAAGACCCTGGCCGAAGCCCGGGCTCTGGCCCGGGAAATCCGCGCCGGGCTCGACCCGGCCGGGACCGTGGAAGTGGCGGTGGCGCCCCCCTTCACTGCCTTGGCGGCGGTGGCCGCGGAACTGACCGGCTCCCCGGTGGGCCTGGCCGCCCAGGACGCCTTCTGGGAGCCGCAAGGGGCCTTCACGGGCGCCATCTCCCCCCTGATGCTGCAGGACGTGGGTTGCCGCTACGTCATTATCGGCCACTCCGAGCGCCGCCGGCACTTCGGCGAAACGGACGCCGGCGTCAACCGCAAGGCCAAGGCCGTCCTGGACCAGGGGCTGAGACCCATTGTCTGCGTGGGGGAAACCCTGGCACAGCGTGAGGCCGGGGAAACCCTGGAGGTGGTGTCCCGGCAACTGCGCGCCGGCTTGGCCGGACTCGATCCGGTCCAGGCGGCGGCCCTGGTCGTCGCCTACGAGCCCGTCTGGGCCATCGGCACCGGCCGCACCGCCACCCCGGCCCAGGCCCAGGAGGTGCACGCCTTCATCCGCAGCCTGCTTCCGGAGGTGGTGGGAAACGCGGTCGTGCGCCTCCTTTACGGCGGCAGCGTCACTCCGGACAATGCCGCCGCGCTTCTGGCGCAACCCGACCTGGACGGCGCCCTGGTGGGCGGGGCCTCCCTCCAGGCTGCCTCCTTCCTGAAAATCGCCGCAGCCGCCGCCTGAGGCCGCCAGGACCGGCAAGTCGCAAGCGAGGGGCGGTATCGGAAGCTCGGCTCCCCGGCCCCCCAGAGACTTCTATGCATTCCTTTAAACATTCGTTCACCGGCTGTCCGTCTTGAAAGTCGTTCCGTAGGGTGCGCACCGCGCACCATTGACGGGGCCGGCGGCGGGCAGGGACGCCCCCAGTGCTGTCCGGTAGGGATTTTGCAGGTGCCTGTTTTTACAAACCCCTCCCCACGGTGGGAGGAGGTTGGGGGAGGGGGGTGTTGAGGCAACCTCTTCCGCTCAAGATATTTCGCCAGCCCCTCCCTGGCCCTCCCCCATCAAGGGCATGGGCGCTAACATAAGAAAAAACCAGTTTACATCATAACATACCGATTTAATTAAAATCCCCCTAAATCCCCCTTTTCCAAAGGGGGACTTCGGGTCACCGACTGCTCATTCCCCCCCTTTGGCAAAGGGGGGGAAGGGGGGATTTATCTTGACTGTTCAACAGGTTACCCTTGGCATACCCACTGCTTGCTTAAGTTAGCGCCAATGCCCATCAAGAGGGAGGGAACAAATAGCGTTCTTGCTTCCATGTCCCCGGAATATCTCTGAAAGCGCAGCGCTGGCGAGTCAGGCCAAATATGGGGCGCAAACGGGGCATTCCCCGAGAAAAGCTTCCTTTCAG
>VGSQ01000205.1 GCA_016874975.1 Deltaproteobacteria bacterium | reverse complement strand
AAAGAAACCCTGTTCGCCTGGAACGGCTTCTGGGCCGACCCCATCGACGGCGACCTGGTCAACTATTTCAGCGGCGGCTCCTTTGTCAACGCCGGGGCCGCCACCACGGTCCTCCTGGGCACGGCGCTGCCCCCGGGCGCCTGGGTGCAGGTGTATTACCTCTACCTGACCGGGGAGTTTGCCGGCAAATATGAGGCCCTGAACAACTACCCCTGCATCCGCCGGGCCTACCGGGCCCGGGACGACTACACCTACGACTTTGCCGTGGACCGGCTCCTGGACCTGATGGTCACCCTGCACCAGGCGGGTCAGGCGGAGGGTGTGGACTACGGCCCCATGGTGCAGTTCCTCTGGGACGCCTTCTATCCCCGGCAGGAAAGCCGCACCGCGCCCCTGGTGTACGACTCCTTCGAGCGCACGCTGTGGGACCGGGGGGCGCACCTGCTTTACCGGGACGACACGCAGGGGGGCGCCGCCTTTCAGATCTTCCGGACGGAGCTGGCCCTGGAGGCCCCGGGCCGCTGCCTGCACGTGCGGGCCGGCCTGCCCACGGTGCAGGACGGCGCCTGGTTCGGCTACGGGCTGGACTGGTCCCTGGAGCAGCCGCCCTTCAGCAGCCTGGACCGGCTGATCTTCACCCTGAAGGGCCGGGCCGAGACCCGACGGCTGCATCAGGTCACCAAGCTGGGGAGCGGCAGCGCCACCCTCATGTTCCTGGGCGACTACCAGGACCTGGAGAAACGGCGCTTCGTCATCCAGATCGAAACCACCGGCGAGGTGGGGGCGGCCACTTGCTGCTGGTCCCAAAACGGCGGGCTGAACTGGGAGGCCGCCGGCGTCATCACCGGGGACCGGGACCACCCTCTGGCCCTGACCGGGGGCTTTTCGGTGTATTGGGCCGGGGGGGGAGGCACGGACCTGGTGGCCGGGGACACCTGGACCTTCTGGGGCGGCGACCCGGCGGAGCACCCCCGGCGCCTGCTGGTGACCCTGAACGACTCCTCCCGAGGGGACCCGGACCCCTGGGGGCCGCAGCACCTCTTTGTGCACGCCCTGCCGGACCGGTATGACGGATTTACCATCCTGGAGCTCCCCTTCGACCAATTCTGGCGCCGGGACAACCTGGTGGACGACGGGGACCGGGTGCGCGCCACCTGGGGCACCTGGTACGCCACGGGCCAGCCCGACGATTCCCAGCTCACCCTGTGCGACCGGGAAGAGACGGAGGTGCTGGAGGGCAAGACTTTCTATACCCAGCGGGTCCTCACCTGGGACCTGTCGCCTTACGTGACCGCGTTCGGGGCCTGGGTGGGCGTCGACACCAACGTGGTCAACTCCGCCGGGCATGTCAGCCTGAACTTCCTCATCAAGCCGGTGGTCTCCGGGGCCAACACGCTCACCATGCGCATCAAGGTGAAGGACGCCCTGGGGAGCTATTTCTACGCCGACCGGCAGGTGACGGTGAACGCCTGGCAGCGGGTGACGGTGAACCTGGCGGAGATGCTCCTGGAATCGGGGCAGCAGCCCCTGACCCATCCCCTGCAGGTGGTGGATGTGGGTATGGCCTCCTCCCCGCCCAGCAACGGGTTCTTTTACCTTACCGATATCAAGTTCGACGAGCACCGCACCTTCGCCGGGGCCGACCGCCTGCGCCTGCTGGAATTCAAGATGGAGCAGCAGGGGTTGGAGGAGCACGAGTGGTGGCTGGACGAGGTGATCCTCAACCTGGACGCTCAGGACCCCTACCCCTATGCGCCCCGGCTGGCCATCTCCCTGGGGCCAGGCGGCCAGAACCCCTGGCGGGGGCCCACCCTGGTGCACTATGCCCACCCCCTGGGGCCGCACCTGGCGGGGGCCCTCAATATCAGTCAGACTTATGTGCGGCTGCACCGGGAGGCCCAGGAGGCCTTCGTCGGGCGCTACGGCGGGGTGCGGGGGCCGGTCGTGCCCGTGCACACCCGCAACGACCTGGAAAACGTGGCCCTGTGCGGTGAGGAGAATTTCGGGAAATTCTGCTGGTGGCCCAAATGGCGGGACTATGGCCTCCTGGCCGCGGCCTGGCACTTCAACGGCGGCCTGGGGGACGCCTCGAACCGGGGGCGCGGGCTGGCCTGGTCCTCCGGTTCTCCGGCGTACACCGCCGGGGTCTGCCAGCCCGGCCCCACGGCTCTGGCGTTCGACGGCGGCGGGGCCCATGCGCATCATACGCCCGGCACGGACTTCCTGTTGTGGAGCGGGGATTTCACCCTAGAGA
>VGSQ01000204.1 GCA_016874975.1 Deltaproteobacteria bacterium | reverse complement strand
AGGTCGGCGTGGCTCTGCCGCAGCCTCTCATAGGTGTCCGCCAGTTGGGCCCGACTGAGCTGCAGGTCCTGGGTCATCTTATTGAAGGACTGCACCAGAAAGGCGATCTCGTCCCGGCCTTCCTGCTCAATCTGGATATCGTAGTCGCCGCCGGCCACCTTGACCGTCCCTTCGGCCAACTGGCGGATGGGGGTGGTGATCTCCCGGGCCAGATAAAAAGCCAGCCAGATGGCGGCCATCAGCGTGAGCAGGGTGACCACCACCAGGGTGAGGTAGTGGCTCACCCTGACGGGATGGATGAGGAGCTGGGACTGGCGGACCTCCCGGGCCTGGCGGGCCAGTTCGGTGATCTCGTTCAACAGAGGCCGGGGCAGGAGCTGGCTCGCCACCAGATAGGTTTTGCCCTCCGCGCCCGGTCCTCCCAGGGGAATGATGAAACTCTGGAGCACCCCGGCGGCCACGATCTGACGCTGGATGAAGCCCCGAACGGGGAGGTCGGCGGGGGTGGGCGGCAGGGGCGGCTCCCGGCCGGGCTCATAGCTCGCGGCCACCGGCTTGCCGTCGGGGCCCACCACCGCCAGCACCGTCAGTCCGAAAAGCCGGCGCCACTGTTCCAGTTCTCCGCTCAGGGCTTCCCGCCGCGCCGGCGCCAGAGCGCCTCTGCCCTCCATCTCCCGCTGCAGGTAGAGGCCGGCGGCCCGGAGCTTGTCTTCCACCCCCTCACTGAAGGTGCGACCCAGGGCCAGGGTCTGCTCCAGGGTTTCCTGCATCCGGTCGGTCCAGCGGAAATCCACCCGGCTGGAGATGAGCTGCCAGGCGATGAAAAACATGATGAGGGTGGGAAGCAGCGACAGGGTGATGAAGGTGAGGACGAGCCGGGTACGGAGACGGGCGCCGAAAACCTTTTGCCGCCGCTCCAGAAAGAGTTTGGCCAGGTGCCGGAAAATCAGGAAGGCGAACAGCAGAAAGAGAAGGGCGTTGAGGTTGAGCAGTCCGAAAGCCAACAGACCGCCCGTCAGGGGGTAGCCTCCCCGACGGACCAGGAGAATCTCCACGGCGGTGAGCGCCAGGACCAGAAAGAGGATGAAGCAGATGAGAACGCGTTCCCGGCGGCGCTTGAGTTCTTCCGGAGAGCGGCGGATGGAAGGGGCGGACTTCAACGGCTCAACCGCTGAGGGGCAGCTTCACCAGGAAGCTGGTCCCTTGGCCGGGGGTGCTCTCCACCGAGACGCTGCCGTGGTGATCGGAGATGATTTTGTGGATCACCGCCAGCCCCAGTCCCGAGCCCTTCTCCTTGGTGGTGAAGAAGGGGTTAAAGATTTTCTCCATCGATTCCTGGGGGATGCCCATGCCGGTGTCCTGCACCGAAAACCATACCTGGCGGTTTTCGGAGCCGCTGGTCAGGCAAATCTCCCCGTCCCCGTCCATGGCTTCGAAGGCGTTTTTGACCAGATTCAGGATGACCTGTTTCATCTGATTGGGATCGGCCTCCACCGGCGGCAACCGCCCTTCCAGTCGTTCCACCAGGTTGATGCCCCGGTTGCCGGCCTCCCCCTGCATGAGGTGCACTACGTCCTGGATCACCTGGTTCAGGTCGATCGCCTGCTTTTTGGGGGGCGCCGGCCGGGTGAAGTCCCGCAATTCGCCCAGGAAATTCTCCAGGCGCTTGACCTCGCTCTGAATAATCGTCAGCTTTTCCCGGACGGCCTGGTTATCCTGCACTTTCCGCTCCACCTGGTGGGCCAGGCCGCCGATAACCATGAGGGGGTTTTTGATTTCGTGGCTGACGTAGGCGGCGGCCTCGCCGATGGCGGCGAAGCGCTCCGAGCGCACCAGTTGCCGTTGGGATTCCAGGAGTTCTTCGGTCTTGTGGGTCACTTCCCGGCTCAGGATTTTGTTCCAGCGCAGGGCCACGGTGATGAGCCCGCCGCTCCCCAGGACCATGGCCAGAAAGAAGATCACCACCAGGAAGAGTTCCTGGTGCAGCACCTCCTCCACCGGCCCTGAAACCTCGGCCACCGGGGCCACCACGGCCACGCCCCAGAGATTATGGGCGGGGTCTTCAAGGGAGGTGACCCCCCGCATGATGCCCTTGTCAAAGCGGATGGGGGTGTAGGCCGCCAGTTTGCGGGTCTCTCCCAGGATCTCTCGGTGCCAGCCGGAAGTGTATTCGGTGGTGCCCTCCTGGCCGGCCAGGATCCGTTCGTTCATCTCTTTAATGCCCCGGAAAACGATCTTGGGGTTGCGGTCCAGTCGCACCTTGATGGCGTCTTTGCCGACGAAGGTCTCCTCAAAGTGGGCCAGAAAGATTTGGTT
>VGSQ01000203.1 GCA_016874975.1 Deltaproteobacteria bacterium | reverse complement strand
GTCTGACCAATCTCCTTTTCGAGGTCTTGTGCCTCACGACGTCATGCAGCCTGCAACCTGTCTACCCCATCAGTTTTTGGCCGATAGAGTATCACCGCCGAAGATTTTCATTCATACCATCTCCTTTTACTGCGCCAAGCGGAGGGTGCCATCTCCCACCGCGGCCTCGAAGTGGGGACATGCCGTTTTTCCGGGGTATGCTCCCGGCCTTTTGCTTAGGTGGGCCAGAACACATTGCCCAAAGCCTTGGGTCGGGTTCACCCGGGAGGTTTTGAATTGGGCGCAGCCGCCGCAGGTTTTCCCGTCATCTGGAGTGGAAACCTGGACACGGGCGCCCCTGGGTTGCCATTCGCAGATGAAGCATTCATCCCCCACAAAAACTATCCCACCGCATTTGAAACAGAAGCAACGCAGGAACTCCCGCACCTCGTCTTTGTAGGTCTTTACCACTTCAAACAAGGCCCGCACTTGCACCGAGTCAGTAATCTGGCCCCCCTCAAAGCGCACCTTAATTTCTTCCCCGTCAAGGCGGAAGCGGAAGCCCAGCTTGGCCAGTTTCATCACGACATGACCAGTGCTCACAGAGAAAATTCCTCTCCAGAAAAGATGGCAGAAATATCGTCCATGCCGTCCATATGATCCAGGCCCGCAGCTGGTGCAGCTTTCCCGTGGACGGTATTCCCGACGGCATCGTCCAGAATGTCGGTAATATCGTCCAACCCTGAGTATTCCGGCCCTTCATGGACGGTATTTCTTGGCTCATGGACGGTGGCGCTGGAAATATCGTCCGCCGGAGACCCGCCTGAATCTTGGGTTTGGGCGGTATTAACGGTGTGGACGGTATTTACCCTGCTTTTTCTATCTACACGGATGGTTCGTTCCCCACTGTGCGCCCCGGTTATCCTGATGCCGAACTGCTTCAAGAATACCTGGGCCTTGCGGAGTCGCCGGGTCAGGACATTGGGGGCCTGGGGCCAGGCAAAAGATTTCCCCACCTTCAGTTTGCGCTTCTCATCCGGCACCAAAGTGGTCAGGGTCTCATGGAGTTTCGTGGGGGTGCCTTCCCAAAATTCACGCTCCCGCATGAAATCCACCAAGGTGGACGCTACCAGGTCCGCTTCCACCGACGCCGCCGCCTGTCCCGCTCGGTTCTCGGCGTATGCCTCCAAAAAAGCCGCATCGGGCCACCCCCATGCCGCTTCTGCGGCCGTAGCCCACTTGGCGAAGTCAGCCATCCGGGGCAACCGGGATATTTTCATGGCCTCCATGCGGCGCAGGGCCACGCTCACCCCATTTAGCAGTGCCCCCAAGAGGCAGGGGCGAGCTTTCTCGAATTGCTGCCAGATAATGGCCTCCTCTTGGCGTTCGTCATCGGTGCCGAAGTCCTGCAACTCCACCAGCACCTGCCGGTCGACGAGGTCCTGGCTGGCGGCCACCGGGTTGATCCCCGTCAGAATGACGGGCCGCATGGCCTCAAACAGGGCCTCCTCATCATCCGTGTAAAGGGCCCGGGTGGCAAAGCCGCCGCCGGTGGCCAGCCGGCACAGGCCGTCAGAAAGCCATTGGGGGAGCGAAGTCAGGTTGTCGAATGCACAACACCAGCCGTTCTTGGCGGAGATCACCAAGTCTCGCAGTTCCTTGGGTTCAGCCCGCAATGGAGAGGAATTTGGGTCTATGAGGCTCCTCAACATCCTGGCCGCTGTGCTCTTGGCGCTTCCCTGGGGGCCATGGATGGCCAGGATGGGATACGGGCCGGTGGGCCGAAAAGCCTCCACCAGCCAGGACACGATGAGCTTCCAGGTTTTCTCGCCTACGAGGTCTGCGGGCAGATTAAGAAATGGTCGCAATTCATCGACTGTTCCTTCCGGATGGGGGAGTGGTAGCGGCAGCATTCCAGGCCTCCTCACAAATTTCACCGGAGGAGTTGCTACTACCCGCCACCCCTGGGTGTCCACCTCCACCGCCCGCCAAGTGGGGTCTCCCTGGTCCAGATAGACTCTCCCGCCATGTTCCCCCACCCTCACGAAAACAGGCAGGGTGGGGCCGTCGAAGATAGCTTGTGCCTCTATAACGCCCAGGGCATCGTTGAGAGCTTGGGCGCTGGGGGCCTTGCCGGTCTGCCGGAAATATGCCCGGCGCAGCCACAGGCGAAAATCGGTAGAACGGATGGGGTAAGTAACCTGGATGTTTCCGTCCGGGAGAGTTACAAACCCCGATTTTTGGCAATCATGAAAAAACTCGCCATGGGATGCCAAGGCAATCAGTATTTCAGCTTGAGTAGGCTTTTTGGCCTGCTCCGACGAGGCCTCTTCCTTTGGTGGGATCTCCGGCTCGGAG
>VGSQ01000202.1 GCA_016874975.1 Deltaproteobacteria bacterium | reverse complement strand
AGCGTATAAGGCCCTCCAGGCTTTAATTCCTTATCTCGTTCGGTCACCTTTTCCCCGTCAATCTCGACAGCGCCTTGTTTAATCAGGCGAATAGCTTCAGAGGTAGTTGCTGCTGTACTTGCTGCTACCATAATATGCGGTAGCCAAAATGAATCTACCTTAAGAGCGAGTTTGACCCCGGCATCTACAAAACTAGTAGGTTCTTTGTAGATAGTCACCTCCTCAATTTCCTCTGGCAAGGCGTGGTCCCGGAAGATGCGGGCGAATTCCTCTGCGGCCTGGCGGGCCGCGGCCTGGCCATGGTAACGGGCCGCCAGGGTCATGGCCAGGTCTTCCTTCACCTGGCGGGGGTGTTGGCGCCCCTGGGCCAGGTCGTCCTTCAGCCGGGCCAACTCCGGGGGGGTGATGTCCGTGAGCAGTTCATAGTAGCGCAGCATCAGGTCATCGGAAATGGACATGACCTTGCCGAAAATCTCCTGGGGCGGTTCGTCAATCCCTACGTAATTCCCCAGGGATTTGCCCATCTTCTGCACCCCGTCCAGGCCCTCCAACAGCGGCAGGGTGATAACGATCTGGGGCTCCTGGCCGTATTCCCGCTGGATTTCCCGGCCCACCAGCAGGTTGAACTTCTGGTCCGTGCCCCCCAGTTCCACGTCGGCCCTGAGGGCCACGGAATCGTATGCCTGGATCAGGGGGTAGAGGAACTCGTGAATGGCGATGGGGGTGTGGGCTTCGTAGCGCTTGGAAAAATCGTCCCGCTCCAGCATCCGGGCCACGGTGTGCCGGGCCGCCAGGCGGATGAGGTCCTGGGCCGCCATGGGCTTCATCCAGCGGCTGTTGAAGTCGATGACGGTCTTGGCCGGGTCCAGGATTTTGAAAATCTGGCGCTCATAAGTGGCGGCGTTGGCCTGCACCTGCTCTTCGGTCAGGGGCGGCCGGGTTTCGCTCTTCCCCGAAGGGTCGCCGATCAAGCCGGTAAAATCGCCGATGAGAAAAATCACCTGGTGGCCCAGGTCCTGAAAGTGCTTGAGCTTCTGGATGAGCACCGTGTGCCCCAGGTGCAGATCCGGCGCGGTGGGGTCGAACCCGGCTTTGACCCGGAGGGGCGTATTAGTGGCCGCGGCTTTCTTAAGCCGCGCTTCCAGTTCCTCTTCCCGAATAATCTCCTGACAGCCCTGCTTGATGAGGGCCAGTTGTTCGTCTATAGGCTTCACGAGGAAATAATCTCCCGAGTCTTTATTGCACAACTTTGGGGCATTACCGAACCGTCCTTACAGCTTGATCACAAAAGTACGCAGATCCGCCCCTGGCCGGTGTCCGTCACTTCGCCGATGGGGGCGGCGTCCGCCACTCCCCGATCCTTGAGACGAGTCAGCAGGATAGCATCATGGGGAGGAGCCACGGCGATGAACAGCCCCCCCGAGGTCTGGGCGTCGCTGAGGAGGTCCAGGTTCACCTGGGCCACCCGAGGGTCAACGGTGAGGTGCTGTTCGCAGAAGCGGCGGTTGGCGTGGCTGCCCGCGGGCACCAGCCCCATGGCCGCGTATTCCCGAGCCCAGGAGAGCATGGGGACCCGGGAGGCGTATATGGTCAATTCCACTTTACTGGCCGCGGCCAATTCCATGCCGTGGCCCAGGAGGCCGAAGCCGGTGATGTCGGTGACCGCGTGGACTTCCAGCCCTTCCAGGGCTTCCGCCGCGTCCTTGTTTAACCGGCTCATCACCTCAATGGCCGCGGCCTCCGCCTCCTTGGAGGCCAGACGGCCTTTCAGGGCCGTGGCGATGATTCCGGTCCCCAAGGGCTTGGTGAGGATGAGAACGTCGCCCACCATGGCCCCGGCCTTGGTGAGGATTTTGTCCGGGTGCACCACCCCCGTCACCGCCAGGCCGTATTTCAGCTCCGGGTCTTCCACGCTGTGGCCGCCCACCAGGAGCGCCCCGGCCTCGTGGACCTTGTCCATGCCGCCCCTTAAGATGTCTTTGAGGACTTCCGGCGGCGTGGTCTTCAACGGGAAACAGGCGATATTCAGGGCCGTCAAGGGGCGCCCCCCCATGGCGTAGACGTCGCTCAGGGCGTTGGCCGCGGCTATCTGCCCGAACTGGTAGGGGTCGTTGACGATGGGGGTGAAAAAATCCACCGTCTGGATGAGGGCCAACTCCGGGCTGAGGCGGTACACCCCGGCGTCGTCGGCCTGCTCCAGCCCCACCAGCAGATCGGGGTGGCTATGAAAGGGCAGGCTTTTCAAGACGTCCTCCAGGACCCCCGGAGGTATCTTGGAAGCTCACCCCGCGGCCCGGACCTGTTCCACTAGGGGGATTTGACTCTTTTCCTGTTTCAA
>VGSQ01000201.1 GCA_016874975.1 Deltaproteobacteria bacterium | reverse complement strand
ATTTCAATAAGTTATTCTTATGGGAATAATTCCTGGTCATCCCGGTTGGTTGGACCCGAGTATATTAAGCGCTGCAAACGACCATGAAAGCATTTTCCATACCAAAGCTACACGCGATTGCCCTGCGCCCCGATTCCCATTGACAGCCCCGCCGCAGACGAGTATTTTTAATCAGTCAAGCCGGTCTCAGCCCCATCCCTGCATGCATCTCTATCGTGATGCTTCTCCGATGGCGAATCCCTCGCTTCATTCAGGATGAAGCAATAAAAAGAATTTTGCCCAAATCTTTTTTGAAAGAATAAAAAATGACTACGAGAATTGTCTGCTTCTTCTTCGCTGTTTCATTGTCTCTGCTCATTTCGGTTTGCGACGCCAGGGAGATATCCCTTCGCATTTTGTATTTCAATGATTTTCACGGCTTCGCCGAACCCTACAAGCCGTTAGGGTCGGAGGAGAAGGTGGGCGGCATCACCTATTTCGCCGCGAAACTCAACAAGTTGCGACGCGAAAAGCCTTCGGTTTTTTTGGCCGCCGGGGACATGATCCAGGGCGACAACTGGGCCAACCTCTTTCAGGGCCGCTCCGTCATCGAATTGTTGAATGTCATGCGTCTGGACGCCATGGTGTTGGGCAACCACGAATTCGACTTCGGCCAGGCGGTCTTGCGGCGGCGCCTCCGGGAAGCCCGGTTTCCGGTGCTGGGGGCCAACGTGCAGGGCCTGAAGGGCATCAAACCGTATGTCATCAAAAAGGTGCAGGGGGTGCGGGTGGCCATTGTCGGCATCGCCACTCCGGACACCGCGGTGTCCACCCATCCCCGGAACGTGGCGGGCCTCAAGTTCCTGTCACCTGAAGACACGGTTAAGAAATATCTGCCGTCCCTGAAGCGGCGGGCCGACCTCGTCATCCTCCTGACCCACCTGGGGTACCCCGTGGACCGGGCCCTGGCCGAAAAAGCGCCGGGTGCGGACGTCATCGTGGGCGGGCACACGCACACCAAACTAGTCAAACCCACGGTCATCGGCCGGACGGTCATCGTCCAGGCCTGGGAGCACGCCAAGGCCCTGGGGGTCCTGGACCTGGAACTGAAGGACGGCAAGGTGGTGAAGGCGGAGGGGCGCCTCGAGGAAATCAAGCCCGTGGCCGGCCAGGAAGACCCCAAGACCCTGCACATCGTTAAAAAATACCAAAGCCGGGTGGACGCCATCCTCAACGTCAAGATCGGCGTGGCCCTGGTGGACCTGGACGCCGACCAGGTCCGGGTCCGGGAGACCCGGCTGGGCAACCTGGTGGCGGACATCATCCGCCAGCGGGCCGGAGCCCAGGCCGCCATCATCAACGGGGGCGGCATCCGCACCAGCATCAACCAGGGGGATATCATCCGCAAGCAGGTCTATGCGGCTCTTCCCTTCGACAACTACATTGTCGCCATCCGGCTCACCGGCCGTCAAATCAGAGACACCCTGGAACACGGCGTCTCGGGCCTGGAGGAGCTGGCCGGGCGTTTTCCCCAGGTGTCGGGCCTGACCTTCACCTACGATCCCACCGCGCCCCCGGGCTCCAGGGTCCGTGAGGTCACCGTGGGGGGGCAGCCTCTGGAGCCGGAGCGGGAATACACCGTGGCCACCAACGATTTCCTGGCCGCCGGGGGGGACGGCTTCACCGCCTTCGGGGAGGCCATCCGGGCGGACAGGACCTTTGAAGTCGCCGGGGGCATGCTGAAGAGCGCCCGGCTGGTTTTCAGCGACGCCGGCACCTGGATCCGGGACGTGGTCATCGACTATATCTCGGCCCGGAAGCAGGTGGGCGCAGAACTGGAGGGCCGCATCAAGGCCGTCAAGTGACGGCGGTGCGGAGACGCGGGAAGCACGTGCGGGTTTATGTCAACGGTGCGCCGGTGGAGTTGGCCCCGGGCATGACTGTGCGCCACGCCCTGTTGGCCGCCGGTCACCTGGACCGGGTGGCCGCCGGCCGGAAGGCCTACGACGACTGGGGCAATGAAGTGGGGCTGGACGGCGCCCTCACCCCGGAGATGCGTCTGTGGGTGAAGTGAGCCGCCTTGGGCTTGCCGGCAAATCATGAGAGGTGACCAATAGTTAGTGTTCATCCGGAAAGTCGTTTTGTTCCCTCCCCCTTGATGGGGGAGGGTTAGGGTGGGGGTGAAATAAATTAGCAATACAGACCAGTTGCCCTATTGATCCCCCTCCCCCCAACCCCCTCCCACCAAGGGAGGGGGAGTTTCCGGATGAGGACTAGCCCTACAACGACAAATTGATTGCTTTGAATCCTGATCTATGCTAACCTGCCCTGAATGAACCTCATCAAGGATAAGGGGGGCAGGGTATGGTTCCAAAAGGACGGCTGGACGGAGAAGTGTTTGCTATTCCCCAATTTACCC
>VGSQ01000200.1 GCA_016874975.1 Deltaproteobacteria bacterium | reverse complement strand
TTCAATTTATACAACGACAACCAGATCCCCCTGGTGCACGGTTGGGGCGTCAAAAGCGATGTGCCGGCGATTTCCCTGGAGCGCGCTCTGGAGATCTACCAGAAGAAGGAAGCGGTCTTCATCGACTCCCGCAAGAGCGCTTTCTATGAACAGCGCCACATCAAAGGGGCCGATAATTTACCCCTGTTGTTCTTCGATTTGCAGTTTCCCCTGTTCCAGTTCATGCTGACGGAGAGGCAGGTGGGCAAGGACAAGCCCATCATCGTCTATGGGGGCTCCTTCAGCCGGCGTTTCGACTACGAATTGGCCCATCTGTTGAAGGAGAAAGAATATTCCCGGGTGATGGTGCTGGCCGGAAACCCCGAGGCCTGGCAGAAAAAATTCCCGGTGGCAGAACAACCGGGGAAAACCCCGGCGGCCATGCCTCTCGGCATCCCCGGTTATCTGGAATGGATACCGGTGGGCATTTTCCTGCTCATTCTGATCCCGCCGGTGCGCCGGAGCCCCTATCTCTCGGCCTTCTGCCGGGTGCTGCTGGGGGTGATTTTCATACAATTCGCCCTGAGCAAGATCATGCGGCCCGCGGTGTTTGCCCTGAATGTGGTGGATTACGCCCTGATGCCGGCCTGGGGGGTGAATCTGTGGGCCCTTGTTCTGCCCTGGGCCGAATTGGTGGTGGGTCTCTTTCTCATCCTGGGCATTCGCACCCGGGCTGCGGCGACCATCATCGGCGGCATGAACATTATCTTTATCGTGGGTCTGGTCAACGCCATCTTCCTGAATCTCCCCATCAACTGCGGTTGCGTGGGGGAGGTGGGGGAGCCGGTGAACTGGTGGAAGGTTCTCAAGAACACGGGCATGCTGCTTATGACCGTGCAAATATTCCTCTATGACCGCCTCTTCGTACTGGATCGGGGAGGCTTCATCTGGCGGGAAAGAACAATATGAAAAAGCATTACCTGATCCGGTCTGCGGCCTTGGCAATGGTCCTCGGAGGCCTTTTCCTGATGGGGTGCGCCGAATCTCGGGAGCTTTACGCGGGGACATACCATTCGGTGGAACCTTTTGCCGGCAAGGGTCACATTGAACTGGTGCTGAAAGAGAACGGCGAAGCCACCTGGAAGCTGGCTGAAGAAGAGAAGACCATCAAGTTCAAGTGGAAAGTGGATGGTCAGCGTCTCTGGCTGTACACCAAGGAAGGCGCCATCATCCTGGCCATCCCCAGCGAGGGGGGCAAAGTAATTTCTTTGGATATGTCCGGGGAGTGGAACCCCGGTTGTCCCCCGGACAAGTGCATCACCTTCAAACGGGTGAAGGAAGGCGGATGAACAGGGAAGTAAGCAGGTCGTTTCCCAAATCCCCCGGCGGCCTGGGATGGGCGGCGGCGGCTTTGGCGTTGCTGGTTCTCCTGGCGGCTGCAGGGTCGGCCTGGGCCCGCACCGGGCAAACCCAGGTGCGCCGCCTGGGGGTGAGCCGGGTGGGCGACACCACTCTCCTGACGGTGGTGCTCAGCAAGGGGGCGGAGGCGCGCGTCACCCCTCAAAGCGTCGGCGGCAGCTCGCTGTTGGTGGTGGAATTCCCCCAGGCCCTGGGGCAGCGCCTTCCGTCCCGCCTGGCCGGGGATGACCTCCTGGTGCGCCAGGTGAAGACGGAGACCCTGGCCGGGGGCAAAGGGGTGCGCATCACTCTGGAAATCGCCCCGAACCGTCCCTACACTTTTTGGAAGCGCACCAGCCCCTTGGCGGGGGGTCAGACCGCCTTCCTGGTGGGCCTGAAGGCCGAGGCTGCGGCCCCTGCCCAAGCCCAGGTGTTGCCGCCTGGGGCCCTGGGGGAGAGCCCCCCGCCCCAGCCCCAGGCCGAGCCCCAGGACCAATATGCCCAGACCCGCCCGGAATACCAGTGGGGGGGAGGCGCAGAAGCAGGGTCCGGCCGCCTGGCGGAAGTGCGGCGCCTCATTCCCAGGGCCCAATCCCTGTGGAATTTTCTGGAGAGCGGCGGCTGGTCCGTGAGCGAAGACCAGGAGTACGACCGGCCGGGCCAGCGCTACAGCCGGGGCCTCATCCTCACCAACAGCCAGTTTCCGGAACTGAGCGTCAAGGTGGCCTATATCCCTTCCGTTACCGCCGGCGCCCCCCATATCGGCATGGTGACCCTCTCCTTCGACCAGCTCCGGGGCGACACCGCGGACAAGTACCGGCAGATGCGCAAGATGACTTTTTCCCAAATCAAAGGAAAGTTTGATGACATCGGCGACTTCTTCGACGACGCCCTGAAACCCCTGCGGGTGGACCTGCGCAAGCAGTGCCAGCAATTGGCGACCCGTTGGACCCCCTTCCTCCGGCAATACGCGCAGCACGCCGCCCTGGGCAACACCCAGGTGGCCGAAAAGATCATGGGCCACCTCAAGGA
>VGSQ01000199.1 GCA_016874975.1 Deltaproteobacteria bacterium | reverse complement strand
GGGCATTGGCGCTAACTTAAGAAAAAACCAGTTTACATCATAACATACCGATTTTACTTAAAATCCCCCTAAATCCCCCTTTTCCAAAGGGGGACTTCGGGTCACCGACTGCTCATTCCCCCCTTTGGCAAAGGGGGGTAAGGGTTGAATTTATCTTGACTGTTCAACAGGTTACCCTTGGCATACCCACTGCTTGCTTAAGTTAGCGCCAATGCCCTTGATGGGGGAGGGCTGGGGTGTAGGTGAAATAAGTCAGTAATACAGACCAGTTGCCCTATTGACCCCCCTCCTCCCGACCCCTTCCCACCAGGGGCTGAGCATTACCCACAAGTGTGGGGGAGAGGGGGATAAGGAACTTTTCAGGACAACCGCATGCGGCTGTTTTTTTTATGCCGCATTTCTGGCGGGGGAAACCGTCACCCGGCGGGGTCCGGGGGGCTGTTTAGGGGGTTGAGGACCTGTGCGGCCAGCAGCGCCGCCACCGGGGTCAGGTGGAGGAGCAGGCGGTCGATGGTGGCCCGGACGTACAGGGGAAACTCTGCGGCGGAGGTGGGCGCCAGGGCATAGGCCAGCAGAATGGCCGCCAGGTTGCCGCCGACGAACAGGATCAGAAAGAGGCGGGGGGAATGCCAGAGAGATCTGCCCCCCACCGCCAGGGCGATAACCCAGACGGGCCAGAGGATGCCGAAGTCTTTGGGGTTCAGGAGAGTGGCCAGCACCATGGGCAGGGCCTGCCAGAGCTGGCTCGGATAAAAGGCGAAGACGTGGTCGATGCCCACCTGGATGCCCCGGCCGGCCAGAAAGAGGCGCCAGGGCCAGAGGCCCAGGGCGATGCCGCCCGCCAGTCCCGCCAGCGCGCCCAGGCGCCGCAACAGTCCTGGAGGCCGGAGCCGCAACAGGGTGAGGAACCCCGCCAGCAGAATGGTGCCCGCCAGGGGCGGGCCCTCATATTTGCACCAGGACATGCCCGCCAGCATGAGCGCGGCCAGGGGCATGCTCCCAGGGGGGGCGGCGCCCGCCAGCCACAGGAAGACCAAACCCGCGCCCCCCAGGGTGTAGTAGGCCAGGGGCAGGTCGGCATAGGCGATGAACAGGTGCTCGATGAAGACCGTGCCGTTGGCGGCGAAAAAGGCGGTGAGAAAAAGGGCCTGGCGGCGGCTCAGCCCCATCCGCAGCCCCAGATGGTGGAGGAGGAGCAGGAGCAGAGCCCCCCACAGGGGGAAGACGGCCTTCACCAGGTGGTCGTTGACCTGCCCCAGCCAGAGATAGAGGTAGGTGAGGAGCAGGGGCACCAGGTTGGGGTAATAGTTGTGAGCTTCGAAGCCCGCAAGATCAATGCTTTGCCGATGAAAGAAGACCTTGGCCTTGAACCCCCAGGTGGCCAGGGCGTCCCAGGCCCAGACGGGGTAGATGACGGCCCGGAGGCAGGCAAAGAGGAGGATGAGCCCCAGGAGGCCCAGCCCGAGCCAATCCAAGCCCGCAAGCGCCTCTGCCTGGCGCGGGGGGGCGCTGGCGGGCCCCCGGCGACCCCACAGAGACACCCCCAGAGCGGCGGCGCTCCCCAGCACCGGCGGCAGCGTGGCGCCGACCAGGGTGAAGGGCCGCTCCAGGGCGGTGAGGGCCAGCATCCACAGGGTTATGAACAATGCCCCCAGGCCGAAGCTCAACGCCAGGAGCTCCCCCCGGGGCCTGGCCCCGCGGCTCGGGCTCACCAGGGCCAGGGGGCCCAAGCCTGTGAAAAAAACCGCCCCTATCCCCAGGAGGAGGCGGGCGCCTGACTCCAGCGACTCAATCATAAAAACCGGCTTGGGGAATTTCGGCCTGGACCCGAAACACCCGCCCCGGGCCGGGGAGAGGCACGATCCGGACCAGACCTGCGGCCAGGGCCGCCTCCAGGCCTGGCCCCAGAGGCTTCCCCTGGTCCCTCAGGATGAGGTAGGCGGGCTTTTCCCGGAGGATGGCATGGAAAAGATAGCCGGGGGGACAAGGGGGGGGCAGGAGCACGTGCCGGCGGGGGAAGAGGTGGTAGCGGGCCTCCATTTCCTTGCCTGTTTCATAGGTGTCCAGGAACAGATAGGTGGCCTGGGGGGGGATCAGGCGGGTCAGGCTTGCCAGCCAGCGGTGGAAGGGGTCTTCATCGCGCACGGCCTGGCCAACCCGGCCGCCCAGCAACCTGCGGGCCAGGTCGTCCACCTCCGGGGCGAAATTCCAGGCCACCAGGAGGAGTTGGGCCGCCCACAGCCCCGCCAGCGCCCAGGCGAGCCGGCGGCGCCAGGGGGACGGCGGCCGGGGGCTCCCTGCTGCGCCGTCGGGATGTGTGGGCCTGCCGTCCGCCAAGTCAGTCCCTCCCTCTGGGCCTTTACCCCCCGACCTGCCTGCTTCAATCCCGGAAACGGAAGCGGATGATATGATAAATGGCGGCGATGCCGTCCCGCCAGGTGATCTTTTTGCCGTGGGCATAATCCCGGCCGTGGTAGCTGATGGGCACCTCATAGACCCGCCAGCCGGCTTTGGCCACCTTGGCCGTCAGCTCCGGCTCCACCCCGAAGCGGTTGGACTTGATGGTTATTCCTTTGA
>VGSQ01000198.1 GCA_016874975.1 Deltaproteobacteria bacterium | reverse complement strand
GCTGACTGACAGCCCGGACGCCGACCCCGGCAACCGGGACCTGGTCCAGGACGTATTGGCTCTCCTGAAGGGGGAAAGGACCGCTCCCTTCGCCACCAAGACCGCCGCCCGCCTGGCCGCCGGAGGATGACCCCCTGTTTCGCCGTTCCGGCCGGGCCCCTCCTGGCGGCCAAGGGGGCCGGCCGTGGAAAAACCTTCCTGACCCATCCGGCTCATGGTTTATAATGAGCCATCCTTCCCAGCCTTCTCACCGGGAAATCACCATGGCTCCGAACCGGGAAGACACCTACGACAAAGTGCCCCTGGTCGTCCCGTTGGCGGACGACTACTGCTTCGTCTGCGGCCGGGACAATCCCCTGGGCCTCCATCTCCAGGTGCGCTATATGCCCGAGGCCCGGGCTGCGGCCGCCAACCTGACCCTGCCCCGGGAATACCAGGGCTGGGCCGACGTCATCCACGGCGGCATCCTGGCCACCCTCCTCGATGAAATGATGGCCCAGGCGGTGTGGAAATTCGCCGGGCCCTGCATCACTCTGAGCCTGGAGGTGCGCTTCCACCACCCCCTGAAACCGGGGGAGGAAATCAGCGTCCGGGGCCTCCTCACCAGCCCCGACGGCTCCCGCCGCACCGCCCAGGCGGAAATCCGGCGCACCCGGGACAACCAACGCATCGCCTCCGGAAAGAGTAAATTTTTGCTGGTGAACGAAGGAGTTGAGGGAACGGGCGGGGGGCCCCAGGGCCCACCCTCCGCCACCACCTTCTGCTGAAACCGGGGGGCCGTCAAAGGGCAATCATCGGCGGCGGCGGCAAGTCTCAGGGAGATGGACGGACCAGGGCAAAACCTCCGTCCTGGGCCGGCCTGAAAAGACTGTGGTGGGGGAGGGGGCCAAAGGGGCTTGAGACCCCTGCCCCCTGATTCCCCGGCTCCTGCCTGGGAACCGGAAAAAAGCCGACATCTTGCGCCGCCTTGTGACCGCGCCTTGGGATGAGGGGTCGCCATGCTCCAGGTCCTGATCATTATGGTGGGAAAAACCCGGGAGGCCTTCATCCGGGACGGCCTGGCCTTTTATCAGAAACGCCTGGCCCCTTACGCCAAACTCACCCTGAAGACGGTGCGGGAGGAACGGGAAGGGAAAAACCTGTCGGCGGAGGTGGTGAAACAACGGGAAGGGGAGCGCCTGCGGGCGGCCCTCCCGCCCCGGGCCTGGGTCGCGGCCCTGGACCCCGGCGGTCGGCAGATGACCTCAGAGGAGTTCGCCGCCTGGCTCACCACCCGGGAGGAAGCGGCACAACCCCTGGCCTTCCTCATCGGCGGCCACCTGGGGCTGGACCGGGCGACGCTGGCGCGGGCCGACGAACGCCTGGCCCTCTCCCGCCTCACCCTGACCCATGAGTTGACCCGCCTGGTTCTCCTGGAGCAGCTCTACCGGGCCGGCGCCATCCGGAGCGGACACCCGTATCATGTGTGATGCGGGGTGGGGGTCAAAGCGGACGCCTGCGCAGGCTGGAAAGCCCGTGGCCCTGAATCTGGTCTTCTAGTCTGTTGAGGAAGGTTCCAACTTATACCATTTGCCGTTTCACTTGCAACCAACGTTTATGTAGGGGCGGTTCGCGAACCGCCTCTATGTTAGGAACCGATCACGAGATTCGTTGCAGGTCAATGTAAAAACGGCACTACGATTGCCGTAGGGGGGAAAGCGAAGCGCATCCCGCCGTTCGCCCTCCGAAACAGTTCCTCATGGGCCCCTGGCGCACCCGTAAGACATGAAAAGCGCGGTAGGGCAGGCTCTGCCCGGCGTCAACCCTTGGTAATGGTTGGCGGTGCGCACCTCAGAGAACTCTTCCCGCCTCCCCCAAACCAGACCGGAGCAGGAGAAGCGCCGTCGCTCCTCCTGCCCCGGATCATTTTTTCTTTGCGAAGACCTTGGGAAATGCCGAGGTGGCTGCGGGAACCCGGTTCCCTGCCCTCCTCCGTCTTCTTTACATCACCGCCTGCACCTCCTTGAGGCCGGGCACTTCCTTGAGCAGGACCCTTTCCACGCCTTGTTTCAGGGTCACCTGGGACATGGGGCAGCCTTTGCAGGCGCCGGTGAGTCGCACCTTGGCGATGCCGTCCGTCAGTTCCACCAGTTCTATGTCCCCGCCGTCCCGCTGCAGAAAGGGGCGGATTTTCGCCAGGGCCTGCTCCACCAGGGGTTTCAAATCACTCATGCTTTTCCTCCAGGGCTGAGATGACTCGCCGGGATGTTGAGAAAGGCAAGGCATTGCAGGACGGAAGTGATGGTTGTCCCCGTGCGAGACGTCCCTGCCGCTGCTCTCTCTTCCACAGCTCTTTATCAATCATAACCGCGCACCGGCCGGATGTAAAGACGGCCCGGCAGAAGACCCGCCATTTTTCCGTGCAGTCGCGCATGGGCCGTCGGCACACCCGTAACATATGAAAAATCCGGTGGGGCGGGCGTCTCTGCCCGCCGCCTTTGGCTTTGGTGGCACATCGCGGCCTTTAGGCCGCAACCAAATGATAAAATTGCCGGCGTTTTCCTCTTGTTGTAAGTTTCAGGTTCACGCAACCCAAACAACTTACCAGCAGAAAGGAAAACGCCTTGGAAACCTTTATACAGAAATATGA
>VGSQ01000197.1 GCA_016874975.1 Deltaproteobacteria bacterium | reverse complement strand
CGGCATCAAGTTTTTTTCCGGCAACGGCTTCAAGCTGCCCGACGAGCTGGAGGCCCGCATCGAGCACCTCATGACGGTGCCTGAAGTGGAGCAGGCCCGGCCCACGGCCACGGACATCGGCCAGGCTTTTCGCATCGACGACGCCCGGGGCCGCTACATCTCTTTTCTCAAGGCCACCTTCCCGAAAGACCTCAGTCTGGACGGGTTCAAGATCGTCCTCGATTGCGCCCACGGGGCCACCTACCGGGTGGCGCCGGCGGTTTTCGGGGAATTGGGGGCCGACCTCATCACCATCGGCGTGCGCCCCAACGGCAAGAACATCAACAACCAGTGCGGCTCCACCCACCCGGAAGTCATGGCCACCCTGGTGCAACGCCACCAGGCCGACCTGGGCATCGCTTTCGACGGCGACGGCGACCGGGTGATCATGGTGGACCACCGGGGCCGCATCGTGGACGGGGACCATATCCTGGGGATCTGCGCCCTCTACCTGGACCGGCGGCAAAAGCTCAACCGCAAGACCGTGGTGGGCACCGTCATGTCCAACCTGGGGCTGGAGGTGGCCCTGAAAAGCCGGGGGCTCAAGCTTCTGCGCACCCCGGTGGGGGACCGCTACGTGGTGGAAGCCATGCTCAAAGGCGGATATAATTTAGGGGGCGAGCAGTCCGGCCACCTGGTCTTTCTGGACCACACCACCACCGGCGACGGCATCATGACGGCCCTGCGCCTCCTGGCGGTGATGCTGCGCCGGGAAAAGACCCTGGCCGAGCTGGCCTCTTTCATGGAGACCTTTCCCCAGGTGCTCCTCAATGTGCGGGTCAAGGAAAAGCGGGACCTCAGAAGCGTCCCTGCCGCCCGCCAGGCCATCAGCGCCATGGAAAAGCGGCTGGGCCCCAAAGGCCGCCTGCTGGTGCGCTACTCCGGCACCGAACCGGTGCTCCGGGTCATGGCTGAAGGGGAGGACGGAGAGAAGGTCGCCACCGCGGCCCAGGAGCTGGCCCGAACCCTGGAGCGGATTTTGAGTTAAGTCGAGGGCTGTCTTGCATGAAGCCGGGGGGCGCTCTGAAAACCTGAAGACGGCTTCTGGGGGGAGCGGCGGCTACTGTGGCGCAGGCGTCACGCTTGGAAGAACCTCCCCCACCGTGACGCATTTTCCGGAGGCAGGCGGTATGCTGGTGGTCATGGACGTGGGCAACACCAACACGGTCATCGGGGTGTACCAGGGGGATCACCTCCTCAGCCACTGGCGCATCCGCACGGAAAAAGAGGTGACCATTGACGAGCTGGGCATCCTCCTGAACAACCTCTTTCAGTCCCAGGGGCTGACCTTGGCCGAAGGGGCCGACCTCATCATCTCCTGTGTGGTGCCGCCCATGCTCAACACCCTGGAGGGATTCGCCCTGCGCTACCTCAAGGTGCGCCCCCTGGTGGTGGGGCCGGGCATTAAAACCGGCATGCCCATCCACTACGACAATCCCAAGGAGGTGGGCGCGGATCGCATCGTCAACGCGGTGGCCGCCTACGACCGGGTGCAGGGCAGCGTCATCGTGGTGGACTTCGGCACCGCCACCACCTTCGACGTCATTTCCCGGCAGGGCGAGTACCTGGGCGGGGCCATCGCGCCGGGTGTGATGATCTCCTGCGAGGCCCTGTTCATGAAGGCCTCCAAGCTCCCCCGGGTGGAAATCTTCGCCAAACCCAGGAGCATCATCGCCAAGGACACCATCAGCAGCATGAACGCCGGCATCATTTATGGCTACGTGGGCCTGGTGGACGGCATCGTCAGCCGCATGAAGGCGGCCCTGGGCGACAACCCCAAAGTCATCGCCACCGGCGGCCTGGCCTGCCTCATCGCCTCGGAAACCCAGAGCATAGACTGGGTGGACGATTATCTGACCCTCAAGGGCTTGAAAATTATTTACGAGCGCAACCGTCTGCGCCGGGAAGAGCGGGAACGGGGATGAAGATGGATGAGCAGACCTTGGGCGGCGGCCGCCGCTATTTGCAGGAAACCCGCTACAGCCGGAGAGCCTGGGGCCCCAAGGAGCGGACCTATCCCCGGGCCCACCCCTTCAAGAGCTACCCCGAGGCCCAGGCCCGGGTGGAATTGCCCCCCCGGCCCCAAGTCGCCCCTGCGGACCTGTGGGACACCCTGGCCCGGCGGCGCTCCCTGCGCCACTATGTGGACCGGCCCCTGACCCTGGCCGAAGTGGGAGCCCTGTGCTGGGCCACCCAGGGGATCACCCTGGTGGAGCGGAGCTTCCCCTACCGGGCCTCCCCCTCCGCGGGCGCCCTCTACCCGGTGGAAACCTATCTGGCGGTGCACCGGGCCGAAGGGCTCAGCCCAGGCGTCTGGCACCTGAACGTCCTGGATTCCGCCCTGGACCTCATCAACCCCGGCGACACGGCCCGCCCCCTGGTGGAGGCGGGGCTCACCCAGTCCTTCCTGGGCAGCGCCGGCGTGGTCTTTATCTGGACCGGCATCCTCAACCGGGCCATGTGGAAGTACCGGGAGCGGGCCATCCGCTATATCTTCCTGGACGCGGGCCACGTCTGCCAGAACCTGATGCTGGCCGCCACGGCCCTGGGCCTGGGCTGCTGCCCGGTGGGCGCCTTCTTCGACGACGAGGTGGAGCGCCTGGTGGGCGTCGACGGCCAGGAAGAGGTGGCCCTGTACCTGGCCGCGGTGGGGGCGCTGGGGCCGTAAGAACAAGAAGCTTCTGGGGGGAGGGCCGGGGGAGC
>VGSQ01000196.1 GCA_016874975.1 Deltaproteobacteria bacterium | reverse complement strand
CTATGAGAAAACCCATTCCAGTTATGTTGCCCTGCATCATTTGGCAGCAGCAATAATCTGCTGGCGAAAAATTGGAGTTATTTACGGATAAGCTCTTAATACCGTAAGGCGGGTCGATATATATCATCTGCACCTTGCCAGCCAGGCCCTCCTTCACCAGGAGGGAGTTCATCACCAGGAGGGAGTCCCCCAGGACCAGGCGGTTGGCCCAGTTGACGTCATGGCGGTAAAATTCAATCTGCTCGTGGGGCTTGAGTTCGGTTTCACCGAAGAGGGGAAGTTGCGGCTCGGGCTTCCTGGCGGCCTCCAGGATAGCCCTGGTGGAGAGGCGCTCGTGGATGTGCAGGGACACCACATCCACCTCAAAGGAGGTGTGCTCCGCCTTCCCGGCCCAGGCCAGGTAGGCGTCCTGGCGCTTCTTCAACTCCTGGAGGGCCGCTCTCGCCTCCTCCAGGCTCCCCGCCGTGAGGCCCCGGTCGATGAGGGCCTCTATCTTAGCCCTCTGGGGGTCGAACTGGAGGGCCGGGTCCAGGTGGGGGTCATAGGCGTAGTGCTTGGTTTCCCGCTCCCTGGCCGTCTCATAGGTGGGGGCCAGGCCCGCCGGGGGATTGTTCTTGCGCTTGGCCTCCTCAAAACGGAAATCCTTGACACCGTTCGGGTCACCCGCTTGCCTTTTTTTCCTCCGGGCCATGACCGGTCCCCTTCTTCTTTGGTAAAAGCCCTTCTTTTCCCTGATATTGTGCCGCAGCCTTGCCGCCGCAGGCCCCCAAATGGTGTTTCCGACCTCTATATCCGGTGAAGGTCCCCAAAGATTTCATATTTTGCAGCCTATTCCTCATCTTGACGCCATAGTAGCATAATTTTTGTTGAAAAATGCCTTTTTTCAGATTTGAGGCGCACCTCTCCTTCTGTAAACGCTCCTCCTCCGGGCATAGTAAAAGACCGGGGGTCTACCAGAGGGGTTCGCGTGAGATTCTATACGGGGGCGATATATCTCATCCGGGGGGCGGGAGTCCCATCTCCGGTTTTGCTTTTTCGGGCGCTTGCCCCTGGGGAACGGGAGAGGCGATGGTGGGTGGGGGCTTGGGCGGTTCTCCATGCTCTGGCATAGACCACGTTAAACAAACGCCACCCTGGGGTGGCACCAGAAGGTTAAAGATGCGCAGGGGAAAATTAACGACTTGAGTAGTGGGAATAATGGGATTGGTGAGATCGGATATCGCCATACCCCGGCTTGGCGTGCAGGTAACGGCCTCGCAAAGGCTCCCCCACCACAAGCGCACAACCTCCCCAAATTTCCCCCTTCACCCTGAAGCCGTGCACACTATGTGCACACCACCCCATAAACTATTAAAGGCAAGTCAGACTCGTCTGAGCTAACTTGCCTTATTTCTGATGCAATTCCTGGTCGGGACGAGAGGATTTGAACCTCCGACCCCCTGAACCCCATTCAGGTGCGCTCCCAGTCTGCGCCACGTCCCGACAAAAGGAACTATATCAACCCCCTGGGCGCTTGTCAACGGCCGGGGGAGGGGGCGGCCGGGAAAAACGGGCGGGAGTGCCGGGATCACCGGGGCGACGGGCGGCCCGGCTCCACGAGGCGCACCTTCACCCGGGCCAGGCCCTGGCGCTGGAAGCCCAGCTTGCGGGCGACGCCCCGGGAGACATCGAATTTTCTGCCTTCCACGTAAGGCCCCCGGTCATTCACCCGGGCGGTGAGGCGCTTGCCGTTGGCCAGGTTGGTGATCTCCACCGTGGACCCCAGGGGGAGGAGGCGGGAGGCCAGGGTGAGGCCGCGGCTGCGGAACCTCTCCCCCGAGGCCGTCTTGCGGCCCTCGAAGCCGGGCCCGTACCAGGAGGCGACGCCGGTGAGGGGGCCGCTCAAGGCATGTTGGCGGCCGGGTTCGGGCCGCCGCGTCTCCGACCACGGGGTCAGGGGCTGCAGGCCCTCGGGGGGGACGGTAAATCCCACCGGGCGCTCCCCCGGCCCGGGCGGAGCGCCTCTCAGGGGGACCGGGGGGGGATGGAGGAAGGCAGTGGCGCCGAGAGTGGCCGCGGCGGCGATGAGCAGGCTGAGGCGGGGGGAGGGACGCCCGGCCCCGCCCGGCGGAGGCCGCAGCCTTTGCCACAGGCCCCCCAAAAGGAACAGGGAAAGGGAGGCCAGGGTCAGAAACAGCCCTCCCCAGAAGATGGCCGCCACGGACATCGCCAGGTCACTCTTCGTTTGATGGCTAAGAGTAATGATGTGCGTATGGTAAAAAATAAGCACGCGTGAATTTCGGCGCAAGGGGGGATTCCCTGATTTTTGTGGTAAGGACATCCCGGAGCTGCCTGCCTTCGGGGGCGTAAGGCACAGGCGGGCGGAAGAGGCCGGGGGCGGCACTTTTCTCAGGTAATCCTTGAGGCAAAAATCAGGGGTGGGGTTTGTTAAAATAGGTGAATCATCACCTTGACAGAAACGAGAGGAACGATTACTAAATAGAGAAAATAGATAACAGCTTCACCAGAAAGTTGCGGCCCTCTGGTCAGGGGATTGGACCAGGGGGTGACGCGGGCGGTGCATGGGTCGGGGTGGAGATAGGCGCACCCCGATTCTTTTCGGGTGAGGCCCGCACCTGAGAGTGCCGGGGCGTCCGGGCGGCCCCGAACCTCCGGACCGGGCGCAGGTGTCTGCGGCCCCGTCTTTTAACCATATAATAATACTAGGTTAAGTTATTAGGATGAATCATTGATCGCTGGGAAACTTGCATGGCACCAGGGGCAGAAGCCGCTCAGCCGGATCAGGAGGGCTTG
>VGSQ01000195.1 GCA_016874975.1 Deltaproteobacteria bacterium | reverse complement strand
ATTAGCAGCATGAAAGAAAAATCTTTCTCAAAAAAATAAAAACTCGGATTCAGTAGCACAGGCTTCCAGCCTGTGCGCTGCACCGGCAAGATGCCGGCGCCACCAAGAACTTTTCAATACAGGAGCTTATCATGTCCATATGCCGTTTATCGGGTTTGGTGGGTGCGGCCGCCGCGGTGTTGCTGGCCCTCTTTTGCCACCCGGCGGCGGGCCAGGCGGTCTGCCCGGTGGTGGAGGTGGGCAAATGGATCTATTCCCCGGAGCCGAACATGGGCGCGCTGTTGGGCGGCTTCTCCGGCGGGCGTTTCCTGGAGGCCAAGGAGCTGGCGCCCCTTCTCACCGGCGGGGAAAAGTACCGCCTCTACACCATGACCGGGGAGGTGGGGACGGCCACCGGCTCCAAGGCCCAGGTTCTGGAGAACCCCTATCCCGAGCACATGGTGCAGATGTCGACGGAGCCTCCCTTCTTTCGGAAATCGGGGGCCAACATCTTTGCAGTGGGCGGGGAGTTCAACGCCCAGCCCCGGCTGCCCGAATTTCTGAGCACCGACCATGAAACCTACCAGGGCTTCGCCGCGGCCCTCCTCAAGCAGGCGGGCATCGCCAAACCCAAGGTGCGTCTCACCCAGGTCATCAGAATCGACCTGGAGGGCGACGGCGTGGACGAAGTGCTGGTGGCCGCCACCCACTACGCCCAGGGGCTGCAGGTGGGGACCAGGGTGCGGCCGGGGGACTATTCCATCGTCTTTTTGCGCAAGTTGGTGGAGGGCCGGGTGGAGACCCACCTGGTGGCGGGGGACATCTTCGCCAAAAAGGCCGCGCCCCTGGCCACCGAATTCCGGGTGGGGGCGCTCCTGGACCTGGACGGGGACGGGGTGTTGGAAATCCTGGTCAACTCCCGCTATTACGAGGGGGGCGGCACCCAGGTCTACCGTCTCCAGAACCAACGGCCGGTGCGGGTGTTGGGCGCCGACTGGGGGGCCTGAAGAAAGAAACCCGTTTCATGGTGCAGGGTGGCGCCCAAGGCCCGGGGGCGACTGCCGGGGGACTTTCCCACGTCATAGGCCCCAGAGGGTGATCGCCGAAAGTTTTGGGCAAGCAGAGCCTGGCGGGCAAGGGGGGGGCCCGGGCAGGAGTTTGGGAACCAGGTTTGGGGCAGGGCCGAGCCCGGCGTGGTGTCAGGAAAGATTGGCGGCGGACGAATTTTTTTTTGCCGGGGTGCTTGACAGGGGGGGAGAGGTCGGTTATATATTTAATTCGCCGGTGGGGGAGGGCGGGGAGATTGTGAAAAAAAACCTGCTTGACAACGCCGGCCGGATGCTTTAAATTTAAAATATCGAAACTTGCTCTTTGAAAACTAAATAGCGAGCCCGAGTGCGGGAAGGATTCCCAGTTCAACTGGAGAGTTTGATCCTGGCTCAGAATTAACGCTGGCGGCATGCGTAACACATGCAAGTCGTGCGAGAAACCCCGGTTCGCCGGGGGAGTAAAGCGGCGCACGGGTGAGTAACGCGTGGGTAATCTACCGCTGTCCGGGGGATAACACACCGAAAGGTGTGCTAATACCGCATAACCCGGCCTGGCCCCGGTCAGGTCGGCAAAGGTGGCCTCTCCCTGGAAGCTGTCGGATGGCGATGAGCCCGCGTCCCATTAGCTTGTTGGTAGGGTAACGGCCTACCAAGGCGACGATGGGTAGCTGGTCTGAGAGGACGGCCAGCCACACTGGAACTGGAACACGGTCCAGACTCCTACGGGAGGCAGCAGTGAGGAATATTGCGCAATGGGGGCAACCCTGACGCAGCGATGCCGCGTGGGTGACGAAGGCCTTCGGGTCGTAAAGCCCTGTCAGGTGGGAAGAAGAGCCTGGGAGCGAATACCTCCCAGGTGTGACGGTACCACCGAAGGAAGCACCGGCTAACTCCGTGCCAGCAGCCGCGGTAAGACGGAGGGTGCAAGCGTTATTCGGAATCATTGGGCGTAAAGGGCGTGCAGGCGGCCGATCAAGTCAGAGGTGAAAGCCCGGGGCTCAACTCCGGAAGTGCCTCTGATACTGGTTGGCTTGAGTCCGGGAGAGGGAAGCGGAATTCCGGGTGTAGAGGTGAAATTCGTAGATATCCGGAGGAACACCGGTGGCGAAGGCGGCTTCCTGGACCGAGACTGACGCTGAGACGCGAAAGCGTGGGGAGCAAACAGGATTAGATACCCTGGTAGTCCACGCTGTAAACGATGGGCGCTAGGTGTGGGGGGTTTTTAATCCCTCCGTGCCGCAGCTAACGCATTAAGCGCCCCGCCTGGGGACTACGGCCGCAAGGCTAAAACTCAAAGGAATTGACGGGGGCCCGCACAAGCGGTGGAGCATGTGGTTTAATTCGACGCAACGCGCAGAACCTTACCTGGGCTTGACATCTGGGGAACCCGATCGAAAGAGAGGGGTGCCGGGCAACCGGAGCCCCAAGACAGGTGCTGCATGGCTGTCGTCAGCTCGTGTCGTGAGATGTTGGGTTAAGTCCCGCAACGAGCGCAACCCTTGTCTCTAGTTGCCAGCATTCAGTTGGGCTACTCTAGAGAAACTGCCGGTGATAAACCGGAGGAAGGTGGGGACGACGTCAAGTCCTCATGGCCTTTATGCCCAGGGCTACACACGTGCTACAATGGGTGGTACAGAGGGCTGCAAACCCGCGAGGGGGAGCCAATCCCACAAAGCCATCCTCAGTTCGGATTGGAGTCTGCAACTCGACTCCATGAAGGTGGAATCGCTAGTAATCGCGGATCAGCATGCCGCGGTGAATACGTTCCCGGGCCTTGTACACACCGCCCGTCACACCACGAAAGC
>VGSQ01000194.1 GCA_016874975.1 Deltaproteobacteria bacterium | reverse complement strand
GTGGAAAGGGCACGGGGGAGCTGGGCCTTTCTGAGAACACGGCCCTGGTGGGGCTTGTCCCCGGCGCCAGCCGCCCGGAGCGCCAATGGCCTGCGGAGTCGCTGGCGCAAGCGGCGGGATTGTTGCTGCAGAGACGTCCCTGCCATTTTTTCATCCTGGGGACCGAAAACGAACGCCCCCTGGGGGAGGCCGTCCTCCGGGAGTTGCCCGCCGGGGCGGCCACCCTGTTGATGGGGGGGCTCACGGCGCCCCTGCTGGCGGGGCACCTGGAGCAACTGGACCTGCTGATCACCAACGACACCGGGCCCATGCACCTGGCGGCCGCGGTGCAGACGCCGGTGCTGGCGCTTTTTCTGGCCAGCGCCCGGGTCTGGGATACGGGGCCGGTGGGACGGGGCCACCTGATCTTGGAGCCGCGCCTGGACTGCCATCCCTGTCTGACGCCGTGCGGTCATCCCCGCTGCCGGGGATTAATCCCCCCCGAAACGGTGGCGGATCTGGCCGCGGCCCGGCTCCTGGGGGTAAAAGGCGCCCCGGCGCCGGCGGGACCGACCCTCTCCGGGGTGCGCCTCTATGAAACGGCCGTCGACCCGCTGGGTTTCCACCTGCCCAGGCCGATGGTGCGTCGCCCGTTGGACCGCCGCCACTTCTGGATAATGCTGCACCGCCTGGTCTGGGGGGAATTGCTGGACCGCCGCCCCCTGGAGGAGGGAGAGAGGCTGGCGGAATGGCTCACAAAACGTCTGGACGAAGATTTCCTGCCGCCCCAGGACGACCTGGGTCTGGAGGCGGGCCTGCCGGTGCTCCGGGAAATGGTGGACCTGGCCGGCCGGGGCGAGGCTACGGCCCGGCAGATCCTGCGGCTGGCCCGGCAGGCGGGGGCACAGCCGGTGCGTCTGTGGCAGGCCGCCCAATCCCTGCGGTCCCTGGACCCCGCCCTGCACCGGCTGGCCCTGGAACTGCCCGAAGCGGCGGCCTTCGTGGAATTTTTCTTCCAGGAGCAGCGGGCCGGCCAAGAGCGGGAGGTGGGGCCCCTGAGCCGGGCGCTGGCCCGGGCGTATCGATTCCTGATGGGGGCGGGAAAGCGGTCTTTGACGGGGGTCCGACAGTTGACCGGGGGAACGGGACGCCCCGTCGCGTCTCATGGCGTGCCGCGAAAGATGGCAAGAACTTTGCATCACCAGGAGCAGGAAAAAGAAGAACCCCACAGACCGATTGAGGTGACGCCATGCGGGTGAGCATCAACGACCAGAGTGTTCCGGCAAATTTTTCCCATCTGCGCAACCTGGAGGAGGTGATCGTGGAGCTGCACGACAAATACCTTCCGGGCGGCCACCAGCTTTTCCAGGTGCTGGTGAACGGCGAGTTTTTCAGCGAGCGTTATCCCCGGGAATCCCGCTACGTGGACGTGGGGGAGATCGCCACCCTGAATCTGAAAACCGTCCCGGATGAGGAGATGGCCCGTTTTCTGTTGCAGGAGTCGGGGAGGCAGGCGGAGGTGTTGTGCCAGGCCCTGGAGCAGAGTGCGGCCCTCTTCCGGCTGGCGGCGGAGGATGAGGCCAACCAGTACTTTGCCCAGGTGTTGGAGGCCCTGCGGTGGCTGTTGCAGGTGGGGGGGGACGCCTGCCGGGTGCTCAAGATCTCGCTGGAAGAGGCGGAAAGCCGGGACGCGGGGTCGGTGTCCCGCTACCTGGCCGGCCTGGAAAAACTGCTGGCGGAGATGCTGGAGATCGCCGAAGAAGAAGACTACATCATGCTGGCCGATCTGATGGAGTACGAACTCCTTCCCATGGTGCAGGAATGGCAGCAGATCCTCATGCGCCTGGCGTGCCGCTGACCGCCGGCCGCCTGGCCCTCCTGCTGGACCTGACCCAGGCCCTGGCGGCGGCCGTGCTCAAGGGGGACTTCCCCCGGGCGGAGGCCCTGCTGGCCCAACGGCGGCTGGCTCTGGAGCGGCTGGCATGGGAGGCGGAGGCGGGGGAACTGGGGGAGCAACTGGAGGAATTGCGGAGCCTGGAGGAGCGGCTGCTGGCCTTTTGCCGGGCCTGGCGGGAGGCCCTGCAGGAGCGGCTCCGCACCCTGGGGGAGGGGAGCCGGCTGAGGCAGAGCTATGCCCTGCGGCGGGCGGAGGCGCAACTGGTGGACCTGCGGGAGTGATGCCGCATTCCCTTGGCAGAGCCTTTGCTTTGCAGGCCGACGGCTGGTTTTTGCGGTCCGATATCATCCGGCACAAACCCAATGGCCAGCCGGAGTCCGTCAAGGATCGGCCCACGCGGTCGCATGAATACGTCTTTCTGTTTTCCAAGTCGGAAAAATATTTTTTGACCACGGAGCCATTAGAGAACAGGCAAACTCCCATGGACCTCGCCGGAATCAACGCACCGTCTGGACCATCAATGCGGAACCTTTTCCTGGCGCGCACTTTGCGGTTCCCCCCCAGATTGGTAGAGATTTGCGTCTTGGCGGGCTCTCGCCGGGACGATCTCATCCTGGACCCTTTCTTCGGATCGGGCACGTTAGGGGAAGTTTGTCTGAAGCTTCACAGAAAATTTATCGGCATTGAATTGAATGAAGAATATGCTCGACCCAATGCCGTTGACTTAAGGATCGGCACAGGCTATCATCAGGCATAACTAATTGAAGATAGGAGATATTCACATGATCACGCCGTGAAAATATCGTGCCAACTCCCGCAGAAAATGATGCTTCTGCCGATTTTTTCCTCCCCGAATTCATCTAACGCTTTCTTCCAGACAGAAAATCTCTGCAATCATTACTGGATATCCGCTTCTTTTCCAGAGTTCGACGCCTCAGCTTGGAGATCACCCTGGCTCTGATGCTTAACATGGTCCGACCAGGAGAGCG
>VGSQ01000193.1 GCA_016874975.1 Deltaproteobacteria bacterium | reverse complement strand
CTCCGATGTTCTGGTCCCCGCGTAGGGTGCGCACCGCGCACCATGAAAGAGGTTGCCATCTTGCAGAGCGTTTTCAAAACCGCCGCCCTTTCCCAGGACAAAGAGAGAATTTTGCAAGAGCCTCATAAGATAGACCATTTAAAGCACCCTTCCTGCGTCAGCAGGGTCTCCGGGGCTTTGGGGGGAACCGTCAGGGCAGGGGCCGGGTAACCGGGTTTGCCGGGGGGATTTTTTCATTTAAACCCGGCGATATTTTCAGGTTGAACCACCAGGCGGGGACCGGCGTCCGCCCCCCCGCCCATTTCTGCGCCAAGGAGCAAGCGCCTTTGTTCACCACGATTGCGGCCACCGTTATTGTGCTGGGGATCCTGGTATTCGCCCATGAATTCGGTCACTTTCTCCTGGCCAAATTGTTAAAGGTGCGGGTGCAGGTCTTCTCCCTGGGGTTTCCCCCCAAGCTGGTGGGCAAGAAGTGGGGGGAGACGGAATATCGACTTTCCGTGTTGCCCCTGGGAGGCTACGTCAAGCTGCTGGGAGAAAACCCCAACGAAGAAGTGCCCCCGGGGATGGAGGCTTACTCTTTCATGCACCATCCCTTGTGGCACCGGGCCCTCATCGTGCTGGCCGGGCCCGCCTTCAATCTGCTCTTTGCAGTGCTCGCCCTGTTTCTGATTTTTTCCTTTACGGGCATCCCCTACCTCACCACCGAAGTGGGGGGGGTGAAAGGGGGCTCCCCGGGAGAGCTGGCCGGCATCCGCAAGGGAGACGTCATCCTGACGGTGGAGGGCCGACCGGTTTCCCGCTGGGAGGAGCTGTCCCGGGCCATCCAGAACCGGGGTGAGAAACCCCTGACGCTGACGGTGAAGCGGGACGGGCAGGTCTTCCCCGTGAGCCTCACCCCCAAGCGCATGGAGACCACCAACCTCTTCGGGGAGAAGGTGTCGGTGGTCATCATCGGGGTCAGTTCCTCGGACCGCCCGCAGGTGGAGCAGGTGTCCATCTTCAGGGCTCTGAAGGAAGGAATCGTTTACACCTACCGCATCATCGGCCTGACGGTGCAGAGCATCTATAAGCTCATCGTCCGGGACATCCCGGTGGACACTCTGGGGGGCCCCATCCTCATCGCCCAGATGGCGGGGAAGCAGGCCCAGGCGGGGGTCACTTACCTGGTTCACTTCATGGCCATTCTGAGCGTCAACCTGGCCCTCCTGAACCTCTTGCCCATCCCCATCCTGGACGGCGGCCACCTGATTTTCATCTGCTTCGAGGCTCTCCGGGGCAAACCCCTGCCCTTGAAACACCGGGAGATGGCCCAGGCCATGGGCCTGATGATCATCCTGGCCCTCATGGTGCTGGTCTTTTACCAGGACATCATGCGCCTCTTGGCGCCGACACCCTGAAGCCGTGCTCATCCTGGCCCTGGACACCGCCACGGAACAGGGCGGTCTGGCCCTGGTGGAGGAGGGCGTGGTGCGGGGGGAAGTGACGCTGCCCGGCGCCGGCGCCTATCTCCAGACGCTGCTGCCCGCGGTGCAAACCCTCCTGGCCGGCGCCGGTCGGCGCCCGGAGGACCTGGGCGGCCTGGCCGTGAGCCGGGGGCCGGGCAATTTTACGGGCCTGCGCATCGGCTTGGCCACGGCCAAGACCCTGGCCTGGGCTTTGGAGATTCCCCTGGCTGCCGTATCCACCCTGGAGGTGCTGGCCGCCGCCTTCGCCCGCCTGGAGACGCCGGTGGGGGCGTTGGTGGACGCCAAGCGTCAGGAGGTCTATTTCGGCCTCTACGACTGCGGCGGTGAGGCGCCCCGGTTAGTAGGTGAGCCCGTGCGTCTTCCCCTCCGGGAGCTCCCCGGCCGGCTCCAGCCCCCCCTCATCCTCACCGGCCCCGGGCTCACCCTCCACGAGGAGAATCTGCGGCAGACGCTGCCTTCGGCGGTGAGCTTCGCCCCGCTGGAGCTGCGCCTGCCCCGGGCCGCGGTGCTGGCGCGCCTGGGCGCCGCCCGCCTGGGCCGGGGGGACACATCCTCCCCGGAGAGCCTCACCCCCGCCTATCTGCGCCCGGCGCTGTGAGGCCAAAAGGCGGGAGGCCCGATGCGGCGGCATGGCCCGGTCAGGGAACCGGCCCGGTCGCTGGAAGGGTGGCGAAATGAACCCGGTCGCACGACAACAACCGTCGATCGCGCCCCATTATTTATGACACACCGGATAGTCAGCGGTAATAAGGGGCCCTCATGACACCCGTCGGCAGTGCCTGGAATGGCGCCCCCCCATCCCCGCCGAGTCAGGAGATCCGCATCCTGGGCCTGGACGTGGGCGAAAGGCGCATCGGCCTGGCGGTGAGCGATCCCCTGGGATTCACGGCCCAGGGTCTCGGCGTGCTCCGGCGCCACAGCCCCGCGGAAGACCTGGCCCGCCTGGTGGCGGTGGGCCGGCAGTACCGGGTGCAGGAAATCGTGGTGGGCCTGCCCCGCCATCTGGACGGCCGCCCCGGTCAGTTGGCCCCGGGCATCTGGGAGTTGGCCCAGGCCCTGGGGGAGGCCCTGGGGGTGCCCGTCATCCCCTGGGACGAGCGCCTCTCCACCCAGGAGGCGGAGCGGGTGCTGCTGGCCGCCGACCTGAGCCGCCGCCGCCGCCGCCAGGTGGTGGACCAGGTGGCCGCGGCGCTCATCCTGCAGGGCTATCTGGACCGCCGGCGCGGCTGCCCCTGAGGTATGGGCGGGAGATCTGAAACTTATGAAAAGATCCTTATCCCCCCTCTCCCCCGGCGGGGGAGAGGGCTGGGGTGAGGGGGAAAACTTTTCATGCTTTGCGGGTGAGCCCCAGGCTCATGAGTAACTGTCTTGAAAAGTTCTTGGTGGCGCCGGCATCTTG
>VGSQ01000192.1 GCA_016874975.1 Deltaproteobacteria bacterium | reverse complement strand
ATCCAGCGCTCCTTCAAGGAGGAGCGGGTCTCGGGCTATTTTGAATTCAAGGACGGCCAGGGCCGCCTGCGCAAGCGCTTTTCCGCCCGGGCCCACGTGCCGGGCACACCCTTCATCGCTTCGGCGGCGGTGAACCTGGACGATTTCTTCGAGCCGGCCCAGGAGCGGATCCGGGCCGCCTGCCGGGAAGTTTTGGCCCGTTCCCAGGAAAATATCCGGCGCAATCATGAAGGGACCCGGCGCCGCCTCACCCTGGTGGGCCTGGGGATGGGCGCCGTCATGGCCCTGGCCGGCGTGGGGGTGGGTCTCGTCTTCGCCCGGGGCCTGTCCCGGCCGGTGGCCGCCCTGGCCGAAGGCGTGCGCCAGGTGGGGGAGGGCAACTTCGCGGTGGCCGTCCCGGAAACGGGGGTCAAGGAAGTGGTGGGGCTGGCCCAGGAATTCAACCGCCTGGGGCGGCAGCTCACCGAATACATCGAAAAGCGGGACTTCATCCGGGACACCTTCGGCCGCTATGTCACCCGGGAGGTGGTCAAAAAGCTGTTGGAGGACCGGGACGCTCTGGAACTGGGCGGCGAAATCCGGGAGGTCTCCATCCTCATGAACGATCTCCGGGGCTTCACCGCCCTCACCGCGTCCATGCCGCCCCAGCAGGTCATCACCTTCCTCAACCGCTATCTGGGCAAGATGATCGAGGTCCTCCTGGAACACCGGGCCGTCATCGACGAAATCATGGGGGACGGCATCCTGGCCTTCTTCGGGGCCCCCGAACCCATGGAGGACCACCCCGCCCGGGCCGTGGCCTGCGCCCTGGCCCTGCAGTTGGCCATGGACGAGGTCAACGCCGCCAACGCCCAAGACGGCATCCCCTTCCTGGAGATGGGCGTGGCCGTCAACACCGGCGCCGTGGTGGTGGGCAACATCGGCAGCGAGCGCCGCACCAAGTACAGCGTGGTGGGCTCCCACGTCAACTTCACCAGCCGCATCGAAGCCATGGCCACCGGAGGCCAGGTGCTCATCAGCGAAGCCACCTACGAACGGGTGAAGGACCTGGCGGAGGTGCGGGAGGTGGTGCAGGGCCAGTTCAAGGGGGTGCCGGACACGGTCAGCCTTTACAACATCAAGGGCATCTGGGGCCCCTACCACCGCGCCCTGCGGGACCGGGACGAAGTGCTGCATCCCCTCCTGGCCGAACTGCCGGTGCGCTTCCGCAAACTGAAGGACAAGGTGGCGGTGGGGGAGGAAGTTCCAGCCGTCCTCACCCACCTGAGCGATATCGGCGGCGCCCTGGTCAGCCCGGAGCCCCTGCTGGCCTGGGAGGACATCATCGTCATGCTGCTGGATGCGGAGAACAACGATCTGCCCGGCAGAATCTACGCCAAGATCACCGTAGCCAAGGAGGCCCCGCCGGGGCGGACCGAGGCCCGGCTGCGCTTCACCTCGGCCCCGCCGGACCTGCAGCAGATCCTCCAGGACCTGCCCCGGCGGACGTGAGGCGGGCGTCGTCCATGCTCACAGGGCGTGCCGGGCCCGCCGGGGGAGGTTGTATCCCCCGGCTTCAAAAATCCACGTAGGCTTCCCGGGCCAGCTCCCGGAGGTGGCAGGCGTCGTTAAGGCTCATGAGGCGCCAGACGCCGTCCACCAGACGGAAGCGGTTGACGGCCGTGGTGTCCTGGCCGATGCGCCAGAAATGGGAGTCGTCCAGGCCGATGAAGGTGCAGATGAGCACCTTGTTCACCGCCCGGTGGGCCGACAGCAGCACCGTCCGGCCGGGGTGGCGGGCGCACGCCTGCATCACCGCGTCCCAGGCCCGGGCCCGCACCTCCGCCAGGGTCTCGCCGCCCGGAAACCGCACCAGGTGGGGGGAGCGCTCCCACTGCCGGTAGAGGTCGGCGTACTTCACCTTCACCTCGGTGAGCGGCAGGCCCTCCCAGTCGCCGTAGCACAGATCGGTCAGGCCCGGCAGGTCCTGGACCGCGAGACCGTGGTGCACCGCGATGGCCTGGGCCGTGTCCCGGGAGCGTGACAAAGGCGAGGTGTAGGCCGCGTGGATGGTCTCCCCTCTGAGCCACTCTCCGGCCAGGCGGGCCTCCTCCCGCCCCTGGTCGTTTAGGGGGATGTCCTTGGAGCCCCGGAAAATTTTGTCTCTGTTCCAGGGCGTCTGACCGTGGCGCACCAGGATGATGTCGGTCATAGCACCTCCTATAATGAATGTCTCCTCATTGGGAAGAATGAACGGGAATCAATGCGGCATGCAGCCAAATCCGATCGTCTCCCTGTTTCCGTCCCTGCCATCACCTTTTTTCTTACAGAAAAATAATGCTCCCGACCCTCAATGTAAAGGCGACTGAAGGCGCTCTCTGAGGTTAAAGAGAGCCGCTTCGGCCTTGAGGACGGCTTCCAGATGCTGGTCCAACTCTCCCAGCCGGGCCGCAGTGCTCTGGACGCTGGTCTGTTTCTGGGCGCGGGCCCGCTCCAGGGCCTGACGGATGCTCTGCGTGGTATCGTCAATTTTTGCCAGCCAGGTCCGGCGGAAGTCCCGGCCGATTTCCTGGAGAGTCTGGTGAAAGTCCCAGCGCAGGCGGCCGCATTGCTTGTCCACCAGGTCCACCACGTTTTCCTGAAGCTTCTTTAAGAGATGGCCCCTCGTCAGGGCCCGGGGGAGCAGGCCGGTGACGGTCATCTGGAGGATCCATTGTCAATTGGAAGAAATTATGGATAGGGGAAAAAATAAATTCAAGAAAATTGTTTAATTGACAATTAATTATCTCTTTTATTGTCAGACAAATATAATAAGAAAACCAATTAGATATCCAAATAAAAAATGAAATATATATTACAAAAATTAATTGACAAACTATAATCAAAAATGTATCTTATATTTCAAAAAACCGTGGGGCGACATCCTCCCCAGGAGGCAAGCATGGAAAATCTTTATGTAAACATCGGTTTTCTGGTCATTGGCGTCCTGATTCTCATCTACGCCGCCAAATACCTGGTGGAGGGCCTCATCGGCCTGGCAGCCCGCCTGGCGGTGA
>VGSQ01000191.1 GCA_016874975.1 Deltaproteobacteria bacterium | reverse complement strand
CTGGTTCGCTATGAGAAAACCCATTCCAGTTATGTTGCCCTGCATCATTTGGCAGCAGCAATAATCTGCTGGCGAAAAATTGGAGTTATTTACGGATAAGCTCTAAGGACAGGTTTACTTCATGACTCCCGTTAGTCGGGGGCTGGGAAGGGGTTTCCGGGGGCGTGTGGGTCACGTCCCCTTTTTCTTGCGGGTTTCCTTCCCAGCCCGGATGCGGGTCCTTGGGTTTGGGGTCGTCGCACAGGCCCTCGGGCCGGGTGCATTTTCCGGTTCCGCCCGGAACCAGTTTCCCCTTGATCTTGCTGCCCCTCATTTTCCAGAAGGGGCAGGTGGCGCAGTCGCCGGTCGCTTTGGGCTTTTTCTTCGCCATACGGCGCCTCCTTCGGTTCAGTCGTTTACCAGCACGTTATCGTCTCCCGCGCACTCCTCGCAGAGTTTGGCGAAAGAGTTTTCCTTATAGCAGTAATCTCCTCCAGGAACGGGATGGCCGCAGTTTTCGCACCTGGGGCAATCCTTGGCCTGTTGGATTTTCGCCGACAAGCCGGGATCAACGCCTTCCCGGGGAACGCACCACTCCTGCAAAAGAGCGGGACGGTCGTCCCAAAGAACAATGTCGTCGCCGTCATAGTCCCGGAGGTTCAGGCTCTGGTCATACTCCAGGATCAGGACCCGGTAGGGCCGGTCTGCGGCCACCTCTTCGATGATGCCGTTGTAAATGGATACCAGGACGGTGGGAACGGTCTTGAGTTCGTCCACGGCCTTTACCATCGCTCTGGCCGTCACCGCGTTTGCCTCTTTGCTGTCCATGCTTTTCGCCTCCTTAAAACAGATCGGCCTGGTCCGGGTGATAGTTGGTGGACATCTCCGGGACCTCCACCCCCAGGCGCTTCTCCAGCCACTCCGCCACCAGGCGCCGGTGGCAGAAGGAGCGCTGCTCCCAGCACAAGAGCACCGCGTCCGGCCCCAGGTCTTCATAAACTTGCCGGGGGTCCAGTTTGTCCAGGATGGCCTGGTATTCCCGCCGGTAGTCTTCTTCGTCCAGGTGCAGCATGTCTGCCCTGGGGGCCAAGGCCGGGTAGCGCCGGCCCTGGAACCACCCCGGGGCTCTCAAGGCGATGGAGACCAATCTCTCGTCCCGCACCATGTGAAAGGTCCAGAAGCTGCCGGTGTGCATCATGCATCCTCTCCTTCGGCTTTGGCGATGGCCACCTCCGCGAGTTCATATAGCCTTGCCTCTTCATCATGGTGTAAGCGGTTCGCCTTTTGGTATTCTCTCAGAGCCGCCAACAGGTCCGGGGCCGCGGCGATGAGGCGGGCGTTGGCCCAGTCGATTTCATCGGCTTGGCGGTCATCCTCAGGAGTGATGGTAGCCACGATCCAACCGTTGGCAGGGGCGCAAATGGCGATGCCCCGATGTTCGCTGGCCTCTTCCGGTTCGGCTACCCAAGGTCCTGGTGTATGCCCACTCTTGGATTGGGCCGGGATAGTAACCCCGAAAAGAGTTTCAGCAGGTGGTGGCTTTTCCTCAGCTTTCCACGGCTCCTTCACCTCCGCCAGCAGTTGCTTAAGAAGGTCCCTGACCTCATCCTTGGGACCTTCAAGAAAAATGGGGGCCACGTTTGTTGCCTCCCTTTTCGAGAAGATGGCCACCCGGGCCACGATGCTCCCGGTGTAAGCGTCCGGCTCCACCCTGACGCGGTGTCGGGAATACCTGAACCAGCCGTTCCTGCCTCTGCACTCGATCATGCTTCCCTCCTTGTGAGTAGTAAGGGAGGCCGGGGGGGCCCGGCTTCCCCCATCAGTCGCTGAGGTCGATCATGCGGCGGTAGTTCCCGGAGATGGCACTCACGTCATCCAGTTTGCCGGCCGCCGCGGCCACCTGGTCGGCCAGGCCCGCCAACTGCTGCTTCAGGGCCTCGTTGTCCTTCAGGGCCTCGTAGTCGGCGCCGTTGACCGCAGCCCGAAGTTGCGTCAGGGCTTCCTCCACCTGCACGTCGCCGAAGATGTTCAGGTCCTTGAACCAGCCATCCACCCGCCGCACGCTTTCCAGGGTGTCGTTGCGGACAATCCGGCCATCCTTCAGGCGGCTGGAGAGATTGGTCCAGGAGCTTTGGATTCCTGATGATGGCCAGATTGGATGCGGCCGTCCTTCAGGCGGCTGGAGAGATTGGTCACCACTTCCAGGACCTTCTTGCGGAGGTACATCACCGATTCTTCCACCATCTCCTGGTAACGCTCCTGGAGGTCAGCCTTGGCCTGCTCGTAGGCGGCGATGATCTCGGGGGCGCTGCCCTCCTTGACCTCGGCGCCCTTCAACTCAAAGACGCTCCAGAAGAAGTCGAACCGCCGGCGGAGCCGGTCCCGGGGCGGATAATGCGGAGCCAGCCGGTCCCAGATGTCCTGATACTTCTCCTTCCATTCCGCCCGGATGGTGTCGTAATGGTCCACGAACTCGTCGGCCTTGGCCAGGTACTCGGCCCTCAGCTCTTCCAGCCGCTCCACCACCTTCGCCAGATTCCTTTTGGGGATGGCTCGCACATACTCCACCACAAACGGATAGCTGTGGTCGTTCAGGTAGGTTCGGGCCTTGCCGGAAAGCTGGTTGAAGCATCGCCGCCACTCCTGGGGGTAGAGCTTTTTGTTACCCAGGTAGAAGATTTCCCGGACTTGGCCGTATGTGAGCCCCAGATCCTCGGCGCTCAGCTTGGCCTGACCGGGCCATGAGCGCACGGCCAACTGGATAGCCACCATTTCCTCGAAGTGAACAGAGGAAGCCTTTGCCGCCTTTTTGGCCTGTTTCGCCATGACTTGCCTCCTTCGGGCAAAAAATAAAGCCGGCACCATGCCGGCATTTTGGATAAAAATGAGCCTCTTGCAAAAGTCATTTTTTAGGCTGAGCCTCTTGCAAAATGCCCTAGAAATGGCTGTCAGTATGAGGCAATGGCGAAGTTTAGGGGTCCGGAACCCATGAAACCTTGCTTTTCTCAACCATTAACCGGAAATTGGGCCCTTTGGGGCGCTGTCAGGACATACCCTTCCCTTGACCTTGCCCAACCCCG
>VGSQ01000190.1 GCA_016874975.1 Deltaproteobacteria bacterium | reverse complement strand
TTCGCCAAGCTTCATCGGCTCCCCCAAGTATTGTTTTACTGTCAAAATTACTTTAGCACAGGCGCGCCGATGAGGCTTAATTTTTTTCAGAAAATCAGCCTAAAAAATGACTTTTGCAAGAGGCTCATGGGTTACGGGTGGGCCGAATGCCCATGCGCGACTGCTCCAAAAAGGTAGTAAAAGTTTTTTTTGAGATTTACAGATTATTCCCTTGCAAAAACATATGCAACCGAGGCTGAAGCCAAGGGGCTTGGCGATGAATTCGCCGGAGATTGGCGTCAGGCTTCATTCCCATAGAATCTCAGGAAAGCCCCCAGGGCCTTCGTCCCAAAGTCCGGCGGGCGAGCAGTTTGATCCAGGCGCCCGTCTCCCGCAGGGTGAGGCGGACCAGCCATAGGTAGCGCCGGTTCCGCCAGTATTGCCCCAACAACCCCCCCTCGCCCCCTCCCTCATTGCTTTAGCTCTTGACCGGCTTGCCGCCGGCGGCCGCCGGGCGGGATTCGATGTAGGCGTAGGCGGAATGGTTGTGGATGGACTCGAAGTTTTCCGATTCCACCGAAAACCAGGTGAAATTGGCGTCTTTGCTCAGTTTGTGGGCGATCTCCCGCACCACGTCCTCCACGAACATGGGGTTGGCATAGGCCCGTTCGGTGACGAATTTTTCATCCTGCCGTTTCAGCAGCGCATAGACCTCGCAGGAGGCCGACTCCTCCACCAGCCGGATTAAATCCTCGATCCAGAAGAATTTCTTGAAGCGCACCTGCACCCGCACCTCGCCGCGCTGGTTGTGGGCCCCCACCTGACTGATCTCCTTGGAGCAGGGGCACAGCGTGGTGATGGGCACCACGATGCCCACGATGAGATCAATGTGGCCGTCGCCGTCCAGGGACCCGGTGAAGGAGCAGATGTACTCCATGAGCCCCCGGGCTTTGCTCACCGGCGCCGGCTTGTCGATGAAATAGGGGAAGCTCATTTCGATGTGGGCGCTCTGGGCGTGCAGGCGCTTCCGGGTCTCTTCCAGGATGGCGGCGATGTTTTTGATGCTGATGTCCCGGCGGCACTCGGAGAGGATCTCAATGAAGCGGCTCATGTGCGTGCCCTTGTGCCGGTGGGGCAGGTTCACGTACATGTTGATCTTGGCTACGGTGTGCTGGGTGCCGTTGAACTTGTCCAGGACCACAATGGGGTAGGAGATGTTTTTCACCCCCACCTTGTCGATGTCGATGGTGCGGATGCTGGGCTGCTTCTGGACGTCGGCGATGTCCAGGACCGCAGGGGAAACGCCGGGCAATTTGCTGGACGTCATGGCGGGCGCCTTTAATCGGGGAATGCCTTATTCCTCGTTCCCAAGCTCCCGCTTGGGAACGCCTTTGCCCTCCAAGCTCTGCTTGGGACCGCTTGAAATTGTCAGCTCAATGCAATAAACGAATCAATGCCGGTGCAAAGCAGAGCTTTGCTGCCAATTGGGTTCCCAAGCAGGAGCTTGGGAACCAGAAGGAAAAAGCAGGGTGCGCACTGCGCACCAGGAAAGATCTGGGTCCTTAGACATACCTAAACCGCTCCGCCACCGCCCGGGCGTGGAGCGGCAGGCCTTCCGTTTCTGCCAGTAAAATAACCGCATCCTTGAGACCCTGCAAGCCCTCCCGGGTGAGGTGCTGGAAGGTGGGTTTTTTAATAAAATCGTCCACGGAAAGCCCAGAGAACATGCGGGCGCAGCCGCCCGTGGGGAGCACGTGGTTGGTGCCCGAGGCGTAGTCCCCCACGGGCACCGGGGAGTAGGGTCCCAGGAAGATGGAGCCCGCGTGCTTGATCTCCGGGAGCACCGCAAAGGGATCTCTCGTCATGATCTGCAGATGCTCCGCGGCGTACAGGTTGGCGAAGTCCAGGCCTTCGGCCAGGTCCCGCACCACCAGCACCGCGGAGTTGGCGGCGATGGCGGCCATGAGGATTTCCCGGCGGGGCAGGGCCGGGAGTTCCGCGGTGATGAGGTCCACCACCCGTTGGGCCAGGTCTGCGTCCGGCGTTACCAGGACCGCCGCGGCGTCCGGGTCGTGCTCCACCTGCGACAAAAAATCCGCGGCGAGGAACCGGGCCTCGGCGGTCTCGTCGGCCAGGATCAGGGCCTCGCTGGGGCCGGCTGGCGAGTCGATGTCCACCTCGCCGAAGACCAGGAGCTTGGCCGCGGTGACCCACTTGTTGCCCGGCCCCACGATCTTGTCCACTCTGGGCACCCGCTCCGTCCCGTAGGCCAGGGAGCCGATGGCCCAGGGGCCGCCGATTTTGAAGAAGCGGTGCGCCCCGGCCAGGTGCGCGGCCGCCAGCGTCGCCGGGTTGACGGCCAGGTCCGGGCCCGGCGGGGTGCAGGCGATGATCTCCTCCACGCCGGCCACCCGGCCGGGGATGATGTTCATGAGCGCGCTGGACGGGTAGCTGGCCAGGCCCCCGGGAATGTAGCAGCCCACCCGGGGGATGGGCCGCACCAACCGCCCCGCCAGGATGCCGGGGCGCACCTCCTGGGCCCACATCTCTCGCTCCCGCTGGAGCTTATGGAAAGCTTCGATATTGGCCGCGGCCAGCTTTAGGGCATCCAAAACCTTGGGGTCCACCTGCCCGTAAGCGGCCTCGATTTCCGCGGGCGTAGCCTCCAGTTCGTCCGCAATCAGGTCCGCCTTGTCCTTCTTATGCCAGCGCACATTTTCGGCGTCTCCGTCACGGCGCAGGGCCGCCAGGATGGCCCGCACCTCCTCCAACACCGCGCCCACATCAACGCGGGAGCGTTTGAGCAGATGATCCCGGCGGGCCGGGTCCAGGTCTTTCAGATATTCCACCTGCAAAGCCACAGTCAGGCCTCGTTTGGCAAGCTCGATAAGATATTTTAAAGGAGGGGGCCAGGGGTGTGCACAGGCTGGAAAGCGTGTGCCACCGGCCCCTGCCCGATCCTTCCAGACTCCCCCCAACCCCTTTGTCTTTGGTGGCACATCGCGGCCTTTAGGCCGCAACCAAATGAAAAAATTGCCGGCGTTTTCCTCTTGTTGTAAGTTTCAGGTTCACGCAACCCAAACAACTTACCAGCAGAAAGGAAAACGCCTTGGAAACCT
>VGSQ01000189.1 GCA_016874975.1 Deltaproteobacteria bacterium | reverse complement strand
CAAGGCGTTTTCCTTTCTGCTGGTAAGTTGTTTGGGTTGCGTGAACCTGAAACTTACAACAAGAGGAAAACGCCGGCAATTTTTTCATTTGGTTGCGGCCTAAAGGCCGCGATGTGCCACCTCTTGACGGCAACCTGAGACCTCTGTGAAAATCCCTCTTTATCGGCAATGGGGTCTCAGGAAACACAAAATCATGTAGAGCAGGCGCCCTCTCCTGCAATATAAAGCCGGGGGCGGCTGTTCTACATGATTTTCGCAGAGGTCTCAACCTGGTATTAGCCCCCTTCCCCCACCAACAACTTTATCAAGACCACAGCCATGCAACCTCAAGCCGAAATCGTCAAAATCCGCCTGGGCGTCAGCGCCTGTCTCCTGGGGCGGCAGGTGCGGTATGACGGCGGCCACAAGCACGACCGGTTCCTCACCGACACCCTGGGAAAGTTCGTGGAGTTCGCGCCGGTCTGCCCTGAGGTGGAGTGCGGGCTTACCGTACCCCGGGAGGCCATGCGCCTGGCGGGCGACCCCGCCGCCCCCCGCCTGGTCACCGGCCGCACCGGCGTCGATCATACCGAGCGCCTGCTCACCTGGGCCCGCCGCCGGGTGGTGGAACTGGAGGCCGAAAACCTGTGCGGCTTCATCTTCAAGAGCGACTCACCCAGCAGCGGCATGGAACGGGTGAGGGTGTACAACGACCAGGGCATGCCGGCCAAAACCGGGGTGGGGCTCTTTGCCCGGGCTTTCATGGAGCATTTCCCCCTGCTCCCCGTGGAGGAAGAGGGGCGGCTTCACGATCCCAAGCTGCGGGAAAACTTCATCGAAGCCATTTTTACTTTGCAGCGCTGGCGGGACACCCTGTCCCGGGGCCGCACCGCCCGGAACCTGGTGGACTTCCACAGCCGGCACAAGCTCCTTCTCCTGTCCCACAGCTCCAAACTTCTCCGGGAAATGGGCAAACTGGCGGCCCGGCAGCGCGAACTGGCCCCCCAGGACCTCTTCGCCCGCTACCAAGAACTGCTGCTCACGGCGCTGCGCTTTAAGACCACCTTAAAGAAGAACGCCGACGTGCTCTATCACTTACTGGGATATTTCAAGAAGGACCTGACCGGAGACGAGAAGCAGGAAGTTTTGGAGATTATTGACCATTATCGGCAGGGCCACTATCCCCTGATCGTGCCGGTGACCCTCATCAACCACTTTGTGCGCAAGTACCGGCAGCCCTACCTGCAGAGCCAGTACTACCTGAACCCCCATCCCCTGGAACTGCAATTGCGGAACCACGCCTGACGCCAAGCCGCACTGATCGGCCGATTTCGGCAGCCGCAGGCGGCAGGGGCGCCCTGCTCAGGTGATTTCCAGTTCCTGCACCTCTTCGAAGCGGCTCACCACCAGGTAACGGTGCACCCATACCTTCACCAGGGCACAGTCGGGGGAGTCCACAAATCCCTTGAGATGGGGATGCTTGGAAAGGAACAGGGCTCTCAGGGCCTCCCGTTCCCCGGCGTCGGCCTCCGCCGCCTGCCCCAGGATGGTGACGGCTATGGCCCGAACGTCGTCGGCCCGCTCATTGGTGCGGTTGTCGATGAGCAGAGCCACCCGCCGGTCCTTGAGCAGGTTTTGAAATTTGCGGCTGCCCCGCCGGGTGGCCAAAACGATATATGATAACTCCGGCGCGGCGGCAAAGGCCATGAGGCTCAGGAAGGGCTGTCCCTCCTCGGTGGTGGCCAGCGCCGCGGAGCGTTGGCGGTCGAACAGTTCGAGAAGCAGTTTCCTTAAGGCAGTATCTGCCATCGTTTACCTCTGACTCCAGTTCGGCGCCCCCGTGATGGCGAGCGCCTGTTGCTCGGCAGTCATGAGCGAGCGGGAAAGTTTCCTGAGCTGCCGGGAAGGGCAGCACCGGGCTTCAGCCCGCGCCTAATTTCGCTCCTGCTCTATGTCTTGAAATATGGTGGCGGGGAGAGGGGGCCAAGGAATCATAACCCCCCCCCCACACCCGCTAACCCTGCCCCGTCGGGGCCGGACGCCGTTCGTCCAGGAGGCGGGCCAGGGCCGCCAGGTGGCCTTTTTCCTCTTCCGCGATGCCGTAGAGGATATCCTTGCTTGCCGGGGCCGTCAGCTTCCGGGCCAGCCGGAGATACAGGTCCAGCGCCTGGGTTTCCAGCATCATGGCCAGCTCCAGGATGTCCCGGACGCCCTTGGTCCAGGGTTGGTTCCGGTCCAGAAACTCTTCCAGCTTAAAGCCCCCTTCCAGAAGAAGGGCCACCGTCTCCAGGTCAAACTTCCGGCGGTCCGGCTGTTCCCCGGCGACCGCCTGGTATTGCGCCCACAGCCGCTCCTGGTGTTTTTCCTCGATGTGGCCCAGCATGGCGCACAGCCCGGCCAAGTCCCAGTCCTGGGTGCGGGCCTGGACCGTGTCGTAAAAGATCTTCAGGGCCTTTTCCATGCCGTAGGCCAGCACCAGAATCTCTCCGGGGGATTCGTCCCCCCGCACCAGGTCCAGGTTGAGTTCCTGGGGCCCGGAGACTTTGAATCCCCGATAGGCCTTAATGCCCCCGGCCAGATTGTAAAGGTCTGCAAACCCCAGGCCGTTCAGCAGCTGGGCCGCCACCCGGCTGCGGCCGCCGATGGCGCAGTACACCAGGGTCGGTTTGGTTTTGTCCAATTCCCCCGCCCGGGCGTTGAGCTCCGCCAGGGGAATGAGCCTGGCGCCGGGCAGGTGGTCCTCCTCATATTCCCAGGGCTGGCGCACGTCCAGCAGGGTGTAGGCGCCCTCGGCATGTCCGTCGATATACTGCTTCGCCTCCTCGGCCCCCAGGGAAGCCACCGGTGTGAACAATTTCTTCCATTGAATCATCTCTGATCCTTGAAGCTTATGATATCAAGCTTGCAGCTATTGTTATCAAGGAATAATTCATGAAAAAACGCTCATTGATTTTAAAATAACAACTTATAGGTGATCTGCAAGGGGTTGTTCTCTGATTCATCTGTTACCCGCGTCTTTGCACCACAACGCGCCAGGGGGCGGAACACCGGACCGGCTGACGACGTTCCGGCCCCTGGCACAGAGCATCAGCCGACAGGCGCCCCTTGCGGAGGCGGGTTTAGGACTGGATTACCGTCAAAAGGTGGCACATCGCGGCCTTTAGGCCGCAACCAAATGAAAAAATTGCCGGCGTTTTCCTCTTGTTGTAAGTTTCAGGTTCACGCAACCCAAACAACTTACCAGCAGAAAGGAAAACGCCTTGGAA
>VGSQ01000188.1 GCA_016874975.1 Deltaproteobacteria bacterium | reverse complement strand
TCCCGGTACAGCAAGGCCGCGCTGGAACGCGCCCTGGCCCTGGCCCGGGACTTTCAGAGCGAACTGCTGGTCCTGTCGGTGATGGACGCTCCTCCGGGGTTCGGGCAGGAGGCCCCCCAGGTGGCGACGGAAATACTGGGCGGCCTCCGGAAACTGGTGCAGGATGCAGCCCGCAAGGCCGCCTCCCAGGGCGTGGAGTGCCGCACCTGGGTCTGGGAAGGTTCGGTCTACCGTTCCATCGTCGAACTGGCCCGCATGGAGCAGGCCGGCTTCATCGTCCTGGGTTCCCACGGCCGCACCGGGCTGAAACGCCTCCTCATGGGCAGCGTCACCGAAAGGGTCATCGGCCACGCCGGCTGCCCCGTACTGGTGGTGAAATTGAAACGCTGAGGAACTGCGGCCCATTCTCGAAACCGCCCCCAGTCAGGCAGACCGAGGCAGGAGATTCGCCTGCCTGCGCCCGGAGGGGCCGGAAGCGTCTGTTCCACACAATCTTCCCCGCCTCCCGTAACGCCACGGGCCGCATTCAGGGCGCTCGGTTCTTGGGATAAAATATGGCAAATGTCCCCAGTCGAACACTGCGATCCAGCCGCCTGCAAAGGACGACACTTTGGATACGGACGTGCGCCGGAAACCGGGTCGTCTGGTCATCCGGTTGATCCTGGAGAACCGCCCGGAGCAAGAGCCGCAGGAAATGGAAACCAGCTTCCTGAACGGACTGGTGGACCAGCAGTTGCCCCTGGAGCAGGAGCGGCGCTACGGTGACCTGCGCCGTCTCATCGCGCCGCGCGCCTTCGCCCGCTCGGCAATCTCACGGAGGAGGTCCGCCGACGTGTCGGCCGGGACTCAACCCGATATCACGCTGCTCTTCCGCTTCGCCCTCCCTTCCCCCCGCTTGCGACCAAAGGGATAATGGTTGCTCTGGTCCCAAAATGAATCAGACGCAGGGGGCGTCTTAGGCGCCTTAATTCTTTCATAAAAAAAACCCCCGCCAGCCTGGCGGCGGGCGGGAGATTGGTGTTGTCAGGGAGTCGGGCCGCCTTTAGTACCGGCACAGTCCCTTGGCGCAGGAGCTGACAAATTTCTCCTTGTTGGTTTCCCAGAATCTGTCCCATTCCTTCTGGTTGTCGCCGAAGTCTTGGCCGGTGATGCCGGTCAGGGACTTGGCGGCCTGAAGGCGCACCGCGGGGGCCTGGTCGGTGAGGGCAAAGATCAGGGGCTTGACGGCCCGGAAAGAGGCAATCATGCCCATGGCCGCCGCCGCGCTGCTGCGCACGCTGGGCTCAGGGTCTCTGAGCAGCGCCACCAGTGACTTCACCGCCGCGGAACAACGCAAATTGCCCAAAGCCAAACCCGCTTCGGACCGCACTTCGGGCCTCTCGTCCTTGAGGGCGCCCATCAGGGCCGGTGCCGCGGAAAGTTGCCCCAAGGCGCCCAAGGCCGAGGCGGCCCCGGCCCGCACCCGGGGGGATCGGTCCTTGAGCAAGGCCGCCAGAGGCTCCACCGCCTTGGGCGACAGGGAATTACCCAGGGCAATGGCCGCGTTTAAACGCACCATGTCGGACTGGTCCTTGAGGGCGGCCAGGAATTGGTCCTCCATCTTGGCAACCCTGAGCCGCCCCAGGGTCTCGATGGCGCTGGCCCGCACCAGGGCGCTCTGATGCTTCAGCAGGGGGGTCAAAGCCTTGGCCGATGGGGGCTCCACCAGGAGGCCCAGGCCGCCGGCCGCCGCCGCCACCACGCCTTCCTCGCCGTCCTTCAGGGCCTCCATCAGGGCCTTCACCACCGTCCGGTCGCCGATGCGGGCTGCGGACAGGGTGGCCAACCGACGGACCAGGGCCTCCCTGTCTTTCATGGCCTCCAGCAGCGGCTTCACGGCCTTCTTGTCCCTGATCTCACCCAGGGACACCGCCGCACTGGCCCGCACCTCCGGCTTCTTGTCCTTCAACGCGGCGATGAGCGCCTCCACTGCCCGGGGATCGCCGATCTCTCCCAAGGCCCGCCCCGCCGTGGCCTGCACGTCCGTGTCCTCATCCTGGAGCAGGGCCATCAGCGGCTCCACCGCCTTGGGGTCTGCCATTTCCTCCAGCGCCGCCGCGGCCAGCACCCGCACCTTCTTATTCTTGTCCTTCAGCGCGGCGATGAGCGGGTCTAAGGCGGCCTTGCCGATTTTTCCCAGGGCCACCCCCGCTTCAAGGCCGGGGGAGGTGTAATTCTTGATCTCTGCGTCCGGCGTCGGCTTGACCTCCACCCCCGCGATGTCACCCAGCAGACCCACCAGGAAAGGAATGGCGGCCTTGGCCTGGTCCCCCATCTCCCCCAGCTTGATGGCGGCGTTCACCCGTTCGGCCGGGTCCTGATCATACAATCCTTCCAGCAAACCCTTCATATCCGGCGCCAGATCGGCGGGAATCCTGTCTTTGGGAACGGTCGTCTGGGCAAACCCAGGAACTGCCGGGGCCGCGATGCAAAGCAACGCCAGCAGCATTACCTTCACCTTGGTCATCTTCATGGTTTTCCTCCTCTTCGGGCAGGAACGAGATTTATCCTTCCATTTGCTGGATCGTCAAGAAAAATGACACCAAAGAAGATCGCACCATGAATTCAATTTAATAATAGTAGGCTGTTTTACCTTGAAAGTCCCACGGTGACCAAAAACCTTTAATACCATTTTCCGTTACATGTGCAACAAACGTTTATGTAGGGGCGGTTCGCGAACCACCCCTACGTTAGAATCCGATTGTGAGATTAGTTGCAGATCAATGTGAAAACGTTATAAGGTGTCGCCGCAGGCTTCAGCCTGCGCTAAAGCCTCGCTTCTGCCAAGAGTCTTTCATCTTCGGGGTGGCCCTGCTGCGGTCCCTGAGCGTTTAGTCTCAATGCCGTTGACTTAAGGATTGATCTGAGTAGCTTCCCGCCGGTTCCCTGGCCCAAAAAAGATGTAGGCGAAAAAAATGCCAAGGCCACAGCTATCTTGGTTGGCTCAGAACCACGTCCCTGGTAACTTATTAGCATAACTAGTTGAGCCTCTTGCAAAAGTCATTTTTTAGGCTGATTTTCTGAAAAAATTAAGCCTCATCGGCGCGCCTGTGCTAAAGTATTTTTGATAGTAAAACAATAGCTTGGGGGAGCCGATGAAGCTTGGCGAAAGTGTATCATGGATTCTGGGGACTTTGCAACGGTATCTCTTCCCTCGCCTGGAAGAATGTGGCGAGCGCCCTTTAACCGAGAAAGAACAACAATTAGTGCTACTGCGTTCAGTAGTCCAAAAGTC
>VGSQ01000187.1 GCA_016874975.1 Deltaproteobacteria bacterium | reverse complement strand
ATGCGTGTTGGAAAAATTGGCATCAAATCTCTCTGGATTTAAGGGAGCCTCCACGCAAGAGGCTGTTACAAATAGATATTTTAAAGAAATTGTCAGTTGAACACTGATCCTTAAGTTAGCGCTTATGGGGTGTGGGGGAGGGGGTAAGGGGCCGCGCCCCTTAGCCCCCTCCCCCACCTTCCCCGCACAACACGCACAATTCACCGTTTCCGGGGAGATGTTGTGGATGGTCATGATGGTGGGGTACATGGAGGCGAAGTCCAGTTCCGCCACGTCAGCAAAGACGCCGATGGGGGGCATGAAGGAGAGGCCGCCCTTGTCGATGGTGAGCAGTTCGCCCGCGCTTTTAAAACGTTCCGGGTCGGCCTTGCGCCAGGGGATGAGGACGCCGTCGGCCACGGCCCGGGCCAGTTGCATGGAGGTGATGAGGGTGCCGGGGCTGGTGCGGGCCGCCTGCTGCAGGGGCATCTGTCCCAGGCGGGCGATCTGGGCCAGGCCCATGAGCCCGGCCTCCCGGTAGAAAAACGAATTGCGCCGGTCCACGTGCCAGCGGCCGAAGAGCGGCAGGGAAGGCCCCTGGTAGACGATGCGGCCGTAGGAGAAATAGCTGCGGCCGTGGACGGGCTTCCGGGGGACGGGGCCGGGCTCCCGGTCCAGGGGCAGGGCCAGGCGTCGGCGGCGGCTGAGATCCCAGAGCACGGGCAGAATCTCTTCGTCGCCCCAGTCGCTCAAAATGAGGTCCGGGTCCAGGTCCCGGAGGACGCGGGCCACCTGGCGCACCAGGTCTTCGGGGCCGGCGGCCTCCACCTCCAGGGTGCGGCCCTCCCAGGACAGGGTGAGGGCATTGCCCCGGCTCAGGGGGATGAGGGGGTCCCGGGCCAGGCCCAGGTGCAGGGTGGTGAGAGGGGGCAGGGAAATTTCCGGAGCAAAGGGGTCCTCCAGGGGGGAGGCGGCCCGGAGCCGGCCGTCCGCTTGGTCCAGCTCATACCAGAGGCAGGGGTGGAGGCCCCTGGCATAGAGGTAATACGCGGCCAGGTCCAGGTCGGCGTTATAAATCTGGAACCGGTCCTCCAGCTTGCCCAGGAGGCCCCGCAGCGGCGACAGGAAGGCGTAGGCCGTGAGCTCCAGGGCCAGGACCGGGAGGTCCTCGCCGCTGACCAACTCCCGGCCCGTGGTGAAAAAGGCGCGACGCAACCACCCCCGCCGGCCGAGATTTTGCGCCAGGCCGCGCAGGCGCTGCCGGGGGCCGGAGAGAAAGAGGCGATAGGCAAAATCGTCCTCCAACCGCAGAGGCCGGCCGTCCGCGCCCAGGAACCAGAGCACCATCCGGTCCCCCAGGGGATAGAGATCGAAGAGCCAGGCGGTGGTGGGCATGGCAGGTATTCGGGAAAAGCAGGGGCTCTCATTATCACCGTGACAGGTTTGTCTTTAGGACACCCGCCCTCGGGTGTCCCTGCTCAGACTTACGCCCGCGGCTACAGTTTTTCGGGCTCTCCGGTCGCCCCTTCCTCGTCCTCCAGGCGGCGCACCCGCTCCTGGAGCGCGGCCAGGGCCTTCTCATGCTCCAGCAGCATGGCCAGAAGCATGGATTCCAGGGGCCAGGGGTTGGCGGCGTAGACCCCGGCCTGGAGGTGCAGCCGGGCATATTCGAAGAGGCGGTCGAAGTGCGCCTGGTCCTCCCGCCTGAGCGCCCGGCGGAATTTGCGCCAGCGCTCCCGCTCCTCCTCCCAGACAAAACTATAGGGTAAAACCGTGCGTCCCATGGCGTACCTCTGGCAGTGGTTTGCAGGGGAGAGATGTAGAGCAGGCGCCCTCGCCTGCCTGCCCTCAAGAACAGCCGGGGGCGGCTGTTCTACACCTCTCCCCACCTCGGACACCAGGGGCGGGTGTCCCACATAACATGCCTCTCAGCCCCATCCCCTTCCCTCTAAGGGGTTGGGGGAGGGAGTTTGAGGGAGGGGGCAGGGGTCCGCGACCCCTGGCCCCCTCTCTCAATCCCCTGAACTTCCCCGAACACGTCCACCAATGGGGCCAGGATGCGGCCGAAGCCGCGGTTGGCCGCGCCCTGGGGCCGGTGGGGCTGGAGCAGCAGCAGGGGATTGGTGGTCTTCACCGCGGCCAGGGTGGCGGTGAGCAGGCGGCAGAGGCGCCGCCGTTCGGGCAGAGGAATCTGCTCGTCATAGAACAGGGTGGCGGGCCCCAGGACCAGGACCAGGTGGCCGGGGGCCAGGGCCGGGGCCAGTTCCTCCGCGGCCAGGCGCACCAGTTGGTGGCAGGTGAAGGCCCGGGCCACGCGCACCCGGTGCAGCGCTTCGTGGCGGCTCAGCCCCCGGAGCCGGGCCTCCCGCAACAATTGGTACGGGTCAAAGACATTGGCCGCGTCCAGCACCAGCACCCCGGCGCTGCGCACCGCGCCCCAGGCCGCGGCCGCCGCGGCCAGAGGCCTGAGCGACCCGCCCCAGAGGAGCGCCGCCCGTCCGGGGGCAAGGGGCCTGAGCCAGCGGTTGAGGGCGATGAGATGGTCCATTCAGCGCTCCAGGGAGCGGTAGATGCCCACCACCTTGCCCACGATCTGCACGTCCTCGGCCTCAGCCGGCGAGAAGCGCAGCGGCGTGAACTCGGGGTTGTCGCCCTTGAGCACCAGACCGCCCGCCTCCTCATAGACCCGCTTCAGGGTGGCCTCGTCGTCCACCAGGACCACGGCGATCTCGCCCCGGGCCACCCGGGGCTGCACCCGCACCATGACCAAGTCGCCGGGGTGGATGAGGGGGACCATGCTGCGGCCCGTGACTCGGAGGAGAAAGACCTCCTCCCCCTGGGCCCAGGTGCGGGGCACGGGCAGGGTGTCCTCCACGTTTTCCGTGGCCAGGAGCGGCTGCCCCGCGGCGATGCGGCCCAGCACGGGGACCTCCACCACCGCTTCGGGCAGCCGGGAGGTGAGGGTGAGGCCCCGGGAGCGGCCCGGCTCCCGGTGCAGGTGGCCCTTGCGCTTGAGCGCGGCCAGGTGGTCCGCCGCGGCCCGGGGCTGGATGCCGAAGTGGGCCGCCACCTCCCGCACCGTGGGGGGGTAGCCCTGCCGCCGGCAGAAGTCCTCCACAAAGGTCAGAACCAGTCGCTGTCGTTCGGTAAGGGGCTTCATGACCTCTATATACTAATCATTAGTATACTTGTCAAGAGAATAGTTTAGACCCAAGTTCTACAGTAAACGCCGATTTTCCAGCGTAAGTGGTTGATATTATTACATCGGCATATGGCAAATGGAAAAATGCGGTGCCGAAAAGATA
>VGSQ01000186.1 GCA_016874975.1 Deltaproteobacteria bacterium | reverse complement strand
CTCTTTCATGGTGCGCGGTGCGCACCCTACGCGGGGACCAGAACATCGGAGGATTCTGTAGGGTGCGCACCGCGCACCATGATTTTTCGGAAATCGTAATACTGTCCGTAAGTTTTGCAAGAAGCTCTTATGGATATTACGTTATTAAAATACTATCATCCCCGGAGCTCAGGGATGGCGGGAGGATTAATCTGAATATCTTCGATCTGGTCTATCGTTTTAGAATATCACATTTTTCCGGGGCATGCAGCCCGGGTCGGCGTCATCCCCCGGTGTTGATCCGGATTCCGGCGAATTCCTGGGCCCAACGGTGGATTTCCAGCACCTGCTCCAGGGAGGCGAGGGGGGCGCACCGGTGGGCCGCCATGGTCTCCTCCACCAGCCGGGGGATGCCGTAAAAGGGCAGACGACCCTCCAGGAAAGCGGCCACCGCCACTTCGTTGGCGGCGTTCAGCACCGCCGGCAGGGTGCCGCCCCGGCGGGCGGCTTCGTACCCCAGCCGCAGACAGGGAAAGCGGTCCAGGTCCGGGCGTTCAAAGGAGAGGCTGGCCACCTGCCCCAGGTCCAGGGAGGCGTCCGTCAAAGGCAGGCGCCGGGGATAGGACAGGGCGTAGGCAATGGGGAGCCGCATGTCGGGCACCCCCAATTGGGCCAGGACCGAGCCGTCCACGAATTCCACCAAAGAGTGGATGATGCTCTGGGGGTGGATGTAGACCTCCACCTGGGAGACGGGCAGGCCGAAGAGCACCGTTGCCTCGATCACCTCCAGGGCCTTGTTCATGAGGGTGGCGGAGTCGATGGTGATTTTCTTCCCCATGTTCCAATTGGGATGCTTCAGGGCCTCCGCCGGGGTGGCCCGTTCCAGGCGCTCCCGGGGCCAGGTGCGGAAAGGCCCTCCCGAAGCCGTGAGCCACAGTTTTTTCACGTCCTCCCGGCGCTGGCCCTGCACCGCCTGGAAAATGGCGCTGTGCTCGCTGTCCACCGGGATGAGGGGCACTTCCCGCCGGCGGGCCGCGTCCATCACCAGGCTGCCGGCGGCCACCAGGGTCTCCTTGTTGGCCAGGGCCACGGGCTTGCCCGCTTCAATGGCGGCCAGGGTGGGACCGAGCCCCACCGCCCCCACCATGGCGGACACCACCAGGTCGGCCTCGGCGCAGGTGGCTACGGCCCGGGCGCCCGCCGGCCCCCAGAGGATTTCCGGGGCCGCCTCGCCCTGGAGCAACTCATGCAATTTCCGGGCCGACTCTTCGTCCTGCACCGACACCAGACGCGGCCGGAAGCGGCGGGCCTGCTCCGCCAGGGTGTGGACGTTCCGCCCGGCGGCCAGGGCGGCTACGGCGAAGTCTTCGGGGTGGTCCGCCACCACCGCCAGGGTGCTGGCCCCGATGGAGCCTGTGGCCCCCAGGATGGCCAGCCGCTTCACGTCCGTCCTCCCGTCCGGCGCGGCTCAGGCGTCTTATCCCCGGCCCCCTTGTCCCACATGGATGTCATCACCCCTTCATCTTACCTTAATTTCCGCTTTGCCTGCAAAAAAATCCCGTCCGCGTCAAAGATTCGACATTCCCCCGCCGCCGGCTCCCCTATTCCTTTTCCCTGCCGATTCCAGTAGTATTATAAAAATGGCGGTTGTTTATGAGTCTTCGGCTCCCCCGCACATAACGAAAGCAGATCCCCTGGCCTTCGTAAGGGCGGTGCCCGAATCGCCCTACAATACAACACTCTGGGGTGGAGGGAGGGGATGCGGAGGAGGGAGCAGGGGGCCAGGCTCCCTGGCCTCCTCACAGACATCCAGCTTTTCCATGCTCCTTTAAGGAAGAAAAACCATGACGCAGAGGCAGGCGGCGCTGGCGGGCAAAGTCACCCGGGCCATGCAGCAGGCGGCCCGGGCCGAAGGGCTGAAGCCGGAAATCATCCGGGCGGGCGTGGGCCAGGGCACCCTGGTGGTGCCGGCCAACAAACTTCACCGCCATCTCAAGCCCATCGCCATCGGCCGGGGGGTGAAGGTCAAGGTCAACGCCAACATCGGCACCTCCCCCCACGACATCAGCCTGGAAAAGGAACTGGCCAAACAGGCCGCCGCCCTGGAGGCCGGGGCCGACACCATCATGGACCTGTCCACCGGCGGGCCCCTGGATCTGATCCGCACCAACCTCCTGGGCGACTGCCCGGCTCCCTTCGGTACCGTGCCCATTTACCAGGTGATGACCGAAGCCCGGAGCCTGGAGGCGGTGAAAGCCGACGCCTTCCTGGACATCGTCCGCCACCAGGGCGAACAGGGCGTGGATTTCGTCACGGTGCACTGCGGGGTCACCCGGGCCGCACTGCCGCTGCTGAAAAAACGGGTCACCGGCGTGGTCTCCCGGGGGGGCGCCTTCACCATCGCCTGGATGCGCCGCCACCGCAAGGAGAACCCCCTCTTCGAGTACTACGACCGTCTGCTGGACATCGCCCGGGAGTTCGACCTTACCTTGTCCCTGGGGGACGGCCTCAGACCCGGCTGTCTGGCCGACGCCACCGACCGGGCCCAGCGCCACGAACTGAAAATCCTGGGGGAGCTGACCCACCGGGCCTGGGCCGCGGGCGTCCAGGTCATGGTGGAAGGGCCGGGACACCTGCCCCTCACCCACATCCGCCGGAACATGCTCCTCCAGCAGAAATATTGCCGGAACGCCCCCTTCTATGTCCTGGGTCCCCTGGTCACCGACGTGGCTTCGGGCTACGACCACATCGCCGGGGCCATCGGCGGGGCTTTGGCCGCAGTGCACGGGGCCTCCTTCCTGTGCTACGTCACCCCCGCGGAGCACCTCAAGCTTCCCGAAGTGGAGGACGTGGTGGACGGCGTCATCGCCTCCAAGATCGCCGCCCACGCCGCGGATATCGCCCTGGGATTCCCGGGGGCCGCAGACTGGGACCTGAAGATGTCCCAGGCCCGCCGCGCTCTGGACTGGGAGACCCAGATCAAGCTTAGCGTCAACCCCAGAAAGGCCCGGCGCTTCCGGGAACTCTCCCAGGCCACCGCCGACCAGTGCACCATGTGCGGCCGCTTCTGCGCCATGAAGGTCTTCGACGAGAAGTTTGAGTAGGGTAGACGAATAAGTCTTTTGTATCAGTCCCCATGAGACGGTCTGCTATGAAATATTTATGACCACGGGCTTGGTCACCCCCGTGGATGACAAACTACTTGAATTATTACTACTCCGACAGATTATCTTATATTTTTAAGGGATTCTGTATTATGTTATCTCCATGTCCAAGAAGGTTATCTTTCCGGATATCGCCGATTACTTGGCTCCCTATGCTCCCTATTTCCGCCGCTTGGAAGGCCGGGAATTGGCGCGCTGCTATGTAGTCGGCCTGATGATGGAAG
>VGSQ01000185.1 GCA_016874975.1 Deltaproteobacteria bacterium | reverse complement strand
CCGGCACTGGGCCACATACTTTTCCGCCCGGGCGACGTATTCCGATTCCGGGTACTTCTTGATCAGGCGCCGGAACTCGGCCATGGCCTTGTGGGTGAAGGTCTGGTCCCGGTCAATGGTGGAGCGCTGGCGGTAGTAGCACATCCCCTGGCGGAATACGGCATAGGGCACGGCCTTGTTGGTGGGATGGAGCTTCTCAAACTCTTTATAGGCCTGCAATGCTTCGTCGTATTTTTTCTTGTAGAAATAAGCGTCCGCCACCTTGATTTGGGCCAGCAAAGCCTGTTCGCTGTAAGGATAGCGGTCTTTCAGCTTGCCGAAGGTGTCGATGGCGTCGTCATATTTTTTCCTCTTGAGCTCCCTGATGCCCTGCTCCGCCATCACCTCGGGGGGTTTGTCCGGTTTTTCTTTTTTGAACCAGCCTGTTAATCTTCTCAGGACGCCGGGGCCGCTTTCGGTCCCGCTTCCCGTGGCGCAGCCGCTTGTCAATGAGGCGGCCAGCATCATCGCCAGAATCCCCCAGACGATCCGGGCTCGCATGGTTTCAGCCTCCTCGCACGGTGTTCAGGTAGTTTTCCGCGGCAAAGGCGGCGACGGCCCCGTCGCCCACCGCGGTGGCAATCTGCCACAGACTCTTGGCCCGCACGTCCCCGGCCGCGAAGATGCCGGGGATCGGGGTGGCCATTTCGGCATCGGTGTGGAGAAAACCCCACCGGTCGGTGGGGATCAGGCCGTCCAGCCAGGCGGTGTTGGGGGTGATGCCGATGGCCACGAAGATGCCGGCCACCGGCAGGTCGGTGGTCGCCCCTGTCTTGACGTCCTTGAGGACGACCCCCTCCACCACCTGGCTGCCCCGGATCTCCTCCACCACGGCGTTCCAATGGACTTCCACTCCGGGCAGGGCCAGGACCTGTTCCTGGAGATAGCGGGCCCCCCGGAATTCGTCCCGGCGGTGGATGAGGTGGATTTTGCTGGCGAAGCGGTGCAGGAAGACGGCTTCCGTGAGGGCCGTGTCGCCGCCGCCCACCAGGGCGATTTCCTGATCCCGGTAGAAGGCGCCGTCGCAGGTGGCGCAGAAGCTCACCCCCCGCCCGGTGAATTCGTCTTCGCCCTTCACCCCCAGGCGCCGGTAGCGGGCCCCGGTGGCGATGATCACCGCGCCGGTGGTGACGCTCCGGTCCTCCAGGACCACCCGGTGGCCCGCGGCCCCCTCCCCGGGCTCCAGCCGCAGCACCTCTCCGGAGACGATTTTTAACCCGAAACGCTCCGCCTGCCGGCGCATGCGGTCGCTCAGTTCCGGTCCGGAAATCCCTTCGGGAAACCCGGGGTAGTTCTCCACCAGGTCGGTGGTCATCATCTGCCCGCCGTGCATCAGCTTTTCGATGAGCAGGGCGCACAGCCGGGCCCGCCCCGCATAGATGCCTGCGGTGAGACCCGCCGGGCCGCCGCCGATTATGATGAGGTCGTAATCCCAGGTTGACATGCTAGCGGTCTTAAATGAACTTCTTCAAGGCGCCTTCAATGGTGGTCTTGGGCACCGCCCCGGTGATCTGCTCCACCACCTGGCCGCCTTTGAAGATGATAATAGTGGGAATGGCCCGCAGGCCGTACCGGGAAGTGGTCCCGGTGTTTTCATCCACGTTCATCTTGGCCACTTTCACCCTGCCGGCATAGTCCCGGGCCAGCTCCTCCACCACCGGGGCAATGGCCCGGCAGGGGCCGCACCAGGGCGCCCAAAAATCCACCAGGGCCGGGAGGGTGGAATTGAGTATCTCGGCGTCGAAGCTCGCGTCATTCACGTCACACACCGACCCCGTTGACCCGCCGGCCGCGGACGTCAACGGGTAGGGAAACTGTCCGCCGCATCGTCTGATGGCCGCATCAATGGCGATGGCCGCTTCTCCCACGGTGGCGGCCCGGCCGGCGGCGTACAAGTGCTCATTGGCGCGGGGGTTCCTGGCTATCCCCAGACCCTGGGCCGCGGCCGCCACCCGACGCCAGTCGGAGGAGCGCAGTTCATCAAAAAGGACCTGCAGGGCTGCCTCGCTCCCCAAAAGACCCAGCGCCTGGTGGACGTAGCTGCTTCTTTCCAACGACAAGGTGAGATAGGGAATGACCATCTCGCCCAGAGCGGCTAATACTCTGGCGGCGTATTCACTCCAGAAGCCGATTTCCGTGACCTTCCCGGTCATTATGGTGGGGTTCAGGTTGCGAATGACCTCATGAACGGCGTCTGGTCCGATTGATTGAATAATTTCGGCAACATCCTTGCAGATTTCTTTTTTCTCATCGTCGGTGTAATCCTTTGAATCCCACACTTCCCCGAAGTTCGTTATCAATTGCTTCACTACCGTCTTTATTATGTCCTCGCCTCTTACTTTTGACAGCTCCTTGACCGAGGCCTTGCGCGCCTGGCCTGGTTTTTCTTTAATTTCTGCCAGATACCTGCGTATTTCATTGGGAATAGCCATAATTCCCTCTGATCATGCGTTCGCCGGGCAGCGCCCGCAGGGGCATCATCTTGTCGGCCTCAGACACCGTCGGGGAAGTCCGGCAGCAGACAAGAACTCCCTCCGCCGGACCGCCCTCGAACACGTGGAGCTGTTGATTGCGGCTCGACTTGCAGGCCGGACCTAGATGACTTTCTTCAGAGCGCCTTCAATAACGGTGCGTGGTTGCGCCCCGATGATCTGGTCCACCACCTGGCCGCCCCTGAAGACAATCAGGGTGGGAATGGACCGGATGCCGTATTTGGCAGGCGTCTTGGCGTTCTCATCCACATTCATCTTGGCCACTTTCACCTTGCCGGCATAGTCCCGGGCCAGTTCTTCCACCAGCGGGGCAATGGCCCGGCAGGGACCGCACCAGGCCGCCCAAAAATCCACCAGGGCCGGGAGGTCGGACTGTAAAATCTCCTGCTCGAAATCACCGTCGGTCACATGCAAAGGTTCAGTCCCCGCCATTTTCTCCTCCTGCGCGTGGTGTGGGAGTTTGCATAATACTGACTTTTTCCCCCCGAGATGTCAATCCCTTTTCAGGACCGGCGGCCGCGGGGCCTGGGACCTCGTTTGGTGAGTTCGGAGGCGTTTTCCTTGAGAAGAACGGCGAAGAACTTTCTCCTCCCTCACCAAGACCTCTCCCCCCGCCAGGGGGCCTATCGTTACCCAAAAGTTTCGGGGAAGGGATGAGAGAGGGTAAAAAAACTCGTTCCCAAACTCCTGTTTGGGAACGCACTTGCCCCCGAAGCTCCTGCTTCGAAAAGTTTTTTGTAGGGTGCGCACTGCGCACCGTAAGGATGCTTAACTTTTCATAATTTATGGGTGAGCCTCAGGCCCATGAGTAACTGTCTTGAAAAGTTCTTGGTGGCGCCGGCATCTTGCCGGTGCGGCGCACAGGCTGAAAGCCTGTGCCCAAAGGCGGCGGGCAGAGACGCCCGCCCCACCGCCCTTTTCATGGGTTACGGGTGG
>VGSQ01000184.1 GCA_016874975.1 Deltaproteobacteria bacterium | reverse complement strand
CGCTGCCGGTAGATCGCGCCCAGCATCTTATACAGCAGCCGGGCCGCGGTGAACTCGCTCACCCGGTGGCCGGGGATGGGGGCCAGTTCCACCAGGTCCGCGCCGATGATGGGGCCCCGGCCGGCCAGGGTGCGGATGACGGTCAGCACCTGGCGGTAGGTGAGCCCGCCCGGCTCGGGCGTGCCCACCGCGGGCAGGACGGCCGGGTCCAGGGCGTCCAAGTCGATGGTGAGATAAACCGGGCCCCGGATGTCCTGGAGATGCTGCACCGCCTTCTCCCAGCCCTCGGGCGTGGCCAGGTCCCGGGCCATGAAGACGGTGAGCCGGGGCGCCACCCGCAACAGTTGGTATTCCTCCTCCGAGTAGCTGCGCACGCCCAGGATGGTGAGGGGGCGGCCCAGCTCATAGAGGCGGCGCAGGGCGCAGGCGTGGGACAGCTTGCTGCCGTCGTAGCTCTCCCGCAGGTCCGCGTGCGCGTCCAGGGCCACCACGTGCAGGTCCGGGTATTTGGTCTGGACCGACTGCACCAGAGCCACCGTTATGGTGTGCTCGCCCCCCAGGGCGATGACCAGCTTCCCCTGCCCCGCCCAGGGCTGCACCGTGCGCCGGATCTTCTCCAGCATGGCCTGGGGCCCGGCGGCTTCCGGGGTGATGGGGTTGGCCGTGGCCAGACTGATATGCGCGCTGGGGTCCCAGTTGTCCTCTTCGTCCCAGAGCTCCACCTGGCGGGAGGCCAGGATGATGGCTTCCGGGCCCTCCCGGGTGTTGCCGCCGTAGGTGACCGTGGCTTCATAGGGAATGGGCAGAATGATGGCTTCCGCCTCTTTGACGGGCAGGAACTTCAGGTCCAGGAAGGTGGAATAGGCCATGTCAGTGGTCCTCGGCGTGGGCGTCCCGGTGTCCCATCTCCTTGAGGCGCCGGTAGAGGGTGGCCAGGCCGATGCCCAAGAGGCGCGCCGTCAACTCCTTGTCGCCCCCGGTCTTGCGCAGGGTCTGGACGATGGCCAGGCGCTCGATCTCCTCCATGGAGGCCCCCACGGGAACGGTGATCTTGTCGTTGGCCGGGGAATGTTGGCGGATCTCGTCAGGCAGATCGTCAAGCTGCACCATGCTCTCCCGGCACAGGGCCACGGCCCGCTCCACCACGTTCTGCAACTCCCGCACGTTGCCGGGCCAGTCGTAGCGCTTGAGCGCGGTCATGGCCTCGGGGGCGAAGCCCATGGCGGGGCGGTTGTTTTCCAGGCAAAACTTGTCCAGGAAGTGCAGGGCCAGCAGGGGGATGTCCTCCACCCGCTCCCTGAGCGGGGGGATTTCCACGTGGATGACGTGCAGCCGGTAAAAGAGGTCCTTGCGGAATTTCCCCTGGGCCACTGCGGCCTCCAGGTCCACGTTGGTGGCGGCGATGACCCGCACGTCGGACTTCAGGGTCTGGACGCCCCCCACCCGTTCGAACTCCCCTTCCTGGAGGACGCGCAGCAGCTTCACCTGGGTGGCCGGGGGCATCTCGCTGATTTCATCCAGGAAGATGGCGCCGCCGTCGGCCAGCTCGAAGCGGCCCTTGCGCAGCTGGATGGCCCCGGTGAAGGCCCCCTTTTCGTGCCCGAAGAGCTCCGATTCGATGAGGCCTTCCGGCAGGGCGCCGCAGTTGAGCTTGACGAAGGGCTTGCCTTTGCGGGGGCTTTGGTGGTGGATGGCCTCGGCCACCAGTTCCTTGCCCACGCCGCTTTCGCCGGTGAGCAGCACCGTGCTTTTGAGGGGGGCGATCTGATTGACCAGGTGGATGACCTTGAGCAGCGCCGGACCGCGGCCGATGAGGCGGCCGGTGGGGCCCCGATCCTGAAGGGCCTCCCGCAGGCGCTGGTTCTCCACCACCAGCCGCTGCGTCTCCAGGGCCTTGTTCACCACCTTCCGCAGTTCGTGCATGCGGAAGTCCTTGGTGATGAAGTCGTAGATGCCCTTTTTGAGCGCGCTCACCGCTTCGTCCACGGTGGCGTGGCCGGAGATCATGACGGCCAGGGCGTCGGGCCGCAGGATGCGCAGGGCCTCGAAGAGGTCGGTGCCCTCCATGTCCGGCAGTTTCAGGTCGATGATGGCCAGGTCCACGGGGTGGCGGCGCACCTCTTCCAGGGCCGCGCCGCCGGTGCCCGCGGCAATGATCTCGTGACCCATTTTTCTGAGTCCGGCCTCCAACGCCTCCCGGGTGGGGGCGTCGTCATCGACCACGAGGATGACGCTCATGCGTGTATAACCCGTTTGCTCATCATATCACAAACTCTCCATCCATCCCAGGATAACCCGGGTGATTTGGACGGGAATCTCCGGCGTCATGACGCCGCCCGGCTCTTCGAAGGAGTGGCCCACGCCGGGGATGAGGTGCAGGTCGGTGCGCACCGGCATGCGGCCCAGGACCGCGCCCAACAGGTCCAGACGGCAGAAGGGGTCCCGACTCCCGGCAATGAAGAGGGCCGGGCAGGGGAGATGATAGAGGGGCCGATCCCGGAGACGCTCCGGCTTGCCCGGCGGGTGGAGGGGATAGCCCAGAAAGACCAGACCGCTGGCGCCCACGTCCTGGGCGACGATTTGCGCCGCCAGCCGGGCGCCCATGGACTTGCCCCCCAGGTACATTTCCAGCCCCCGGAACTCCTGGTGGTCGCCCAGATACTCCACCACCAGGCGGTAGACGCCTTCCAGCACCTCGTCCCGGTCCGGGGAGCTGCGGCCCTCCTCGGCATAGGGGAAATTGAAGCGCACCGTCACCAGGCCCTCCCGGGCCAGACCCTCATGCAGCGCCACGATCAGGGGGTGTTCCATGGTGTTGTTGGCGCCGTGGCCCAGGATGATAATCGCATCCATGGTGGCGGTGCGGGGCACGCCCAGGACCGCACGGATGCGCCGGTCCTGGCTCCACACCAGAGTAAGCTCTCGGTTTTCCATGTCTTCTTCCTGCGGGTCAGGGAAATTGCGGGGCCTGGATTGACGACTGCCGGAGGCGGCGGCCTGCGGCTACGCAACTTATAAGCACGTCCGCAGTGCCGGCGCAAGTGAAAGCATGCGGGCTGACGCCGATGGTGTGCAGTTCAGCCGGAAAAATCAGACAAGCCCGCCAGATGGCGCCGAAATCCACGGCGCGACACCGCCCCGCCCCGGGCTGTTCCACCCCCTCCTGGTCTGTCGGGATTTTGCCGGACTCATTCAGGGCCGGGCGCGGACGCCGCCCCTGGATGACAAAATCCTTGCATTGCCTTATAATCTGGGAGTGCCCCGGCGCCGCAGCCGGGAAGACCCAAGCGCAGGGGTGCACAAGCCCTCACAGGAAACCGTCGTTGCCCAAAAAAAGCTCCCCCCTCCTGTTCGCCCCGCCCCAGCCTCTGGCGGCGCGGCTGCGGCCCCGGACCCTGGCCGAGTTCGTGGGCCAGGAGCACCTGGTGGGTGAGGGGCGCATCCTCCGGCGGGCGCTCCGGGCCGGCCGCCTCTTTGCCTCCATGATTTTTTGGGGCCCGCCGGGGTCGGGCAAGACCACCCTGGCCCGC
>VGSQ01000183.1 GCA_016874975.1 Deltaproteobacteria bacterium | reverse complement strand
ATGAGCATTTCATAATGGACCATATGGCGTTGACGACCTGTCGTGCATGCGGCCGGGAGGTGAGCCCGGAGGCCATAAACTGCCCCCATTGCGGGGAGGAATGGCCGGGCCGGGCGTCCTGGGGGGGCTCCGGGTTCGAATGGAAGTCCCCAGGGACCCTCCTGGGCTGGCCCCTCATCCATGTGGCCGTGGGCCGGGACGCCCGGGGGAAGCTGCGGGTGGCCAAAGGGGTCATCGCCGTCGGCCAGTTCGCGGTGGGCCTCATCACCGTGGCCCAATTCGGCGTGGGCCTGCTCTTCGGCCTGGGTCAGTTCATCTTCGGCCTCACCGCAGTGGCCCAGTTCGCCGGGGCGCCGGCCTTCGGGGTGGGACAATTCGCCGCCGGCTACACCGCCATCGGCCAGGTGGTGCTGGCCTACTACGGCCTGGCCCAGACCGGCCACGCCACGCACCTGTGGAGCACCCGCCATCGGGACCCCGTGGCGGTGGAATATTTCCGCAGCCTCTGGGAGGCGATCAAAATTTACCTGCCTGTTTGACCGGCCCGGCCGGGTCGGAGTTCCCCAAGAGGGCCGGGGTGCGCGGCCCCCATATCCCCCCCGCCCCCTATCCTGAACGAGGCCGTCTCCCGCTGGGACCAAGGCAGGGCTCCCTCCACCGTCCGGGGCAGGCCGGGGTTTTGCGTCAGCCTGTGCCGATAAACCAGGCTGGAGCCGACCCTCGGGCCGGAATCCGAAAGCGTCGGGGGGATTTCCGAAACCTGACCGAAAAGAGTGGATTCTCGTGAAAATATCGTCTATCATGTTTTCAGCAGGTCGGATTGGTTACCCAAAGAGGAACTTTGTCGAGTGCGCCCCCCCGGACGGAAGGTTCCGCCACCCGTAGCCAAGGCTGTTGCCTGAACCCTACAGATAGGAGGTTTTATGAAGGACGTGGTCAAAAAGAAGGTTGATGACATCGTCGCCGCGATCGACGGCGGCAAAAAGCCGGAAGATTTTGCCAGCGCCGCCCATGAAGACCCCTATGTGTTCATCATGGAAGCCGGCGGCAAACTCCTGGTGCACCCGACCCTGGTGGGAGAGAGCCTGAAGGAAAAAGCCGGACCTGTCTTTGACGAAGTGGCCAAGGGGACGGCGGCAGGCGATTATGTGCGGTATGAATGGGCCAACGCCAAGAAATGCACCTATTCCCGGAGAACCGAGAGCGGCCTCATTGTGGGGTGCGGCTTCAACGAATAGGACTTCTCCGCATTATCGGGAAGGGCAACGATAATTGCCAATCCGCCGTCGCGGGTGTTCTCCCTGGCTCAGAGGCTGGAGATAAACCACCGATGGCGTCAAGGTGAAAACATTAAAGGGGCCGTGGACATCGGGGGGACCACGGCCCCCGGCGTTTTTAGGGACCGGCGCCCAGAGCTGACAGCTCTCTCCCAGATCACCATCGCCCGGCAAAAAAAAACCTGGCGGTCCTGAAGCCCACCGTTCCGGCTGCCGGGAACAGCGGGGCGGCGGCCTCAGGTCCGCCAGGGAACCATGGATGTGAGTGGGGGAACAAGGACCCCCGGTATGGGAGGGACAGGGGGGGCCGTGAGTGTACCTTCCCGGCCCAAAAAAAACCCCAATTCCCTCCAGGGAATTGAGGATTGCACCCGTCTTCTTCATCCTCAAAATCAGGCCCCGCCTCTCTGAAACCACGCAGGGGCGGGGGGTCCCTTTACACAGGCAGGTCTTCTGGCTCCTGGATCATCCTACCGCCGGCGCCTTCCCGGGTTTGCTCCTCCCAGTGGCCTTGTGCCGGTTTCGTCCCCAGATACAGCGGCGGGTCCGCGACGGCTTCGCACCGTCTTCCCTCATGGCCCTTTCGGGACCTGTGTAATAATATAATAAACTCAATCGGCCGAATTGTCAAGGGCTATTTCTCCGGCGTGGGCCAAGACGTAGGCCAGGCGGGGGACGCCCAGGGCCCGGGCCACGGGCTCGCACTTGGCCTGGAGCAGGAAGAAGAGGCGGGGGTCACCCAGATGGCTCATGGTTTCGAAATGCCCCATGCCCTTGGCCAGGATGAGGTCCGCCCGGCGATACAGATCCTGAAAGGCGGGACTGCACCGCTCCAGGGCCAGGCCCACGGTGCGGGCGCCGGTGTCGGTCAGGGGTGCGAGGTGAGCCGTCAGCCCGGAGGCCTCCAGGTCGGCCCGGGTGAGGTCGTTCTGGATGGGGCCGCCCTTGAGGACGTAGAGCACCTCCCAGCCCCGGCGCCGCAGCCCCGCCGCCAGGTATCGGTCGAAGTGCTGCTCGCCGGCGTTGTCCGCCAAAAAGATGAGCAGGCCGGGGCCGGCGGCCAGGCGCTCCCGGAAGCGGTCCAGGTGGTCCACCGCGAAGTGCACCGGTTCCCGCATCTGGCGGCTGACTTCGGCCTCGTCCCGGAAGAAGTCCACCGCGTTGCCCAGGACCGCCAGTTTGCAGAGGGAGGCCAAATCATCGCCGAAGCGGGGAGCCGTCTCCCGGGCCAACCGGGCCAGCAGGGCCGTCTCCGCCGCCTTGCGGGGGGCGAAGGGGTCGTGGTTGCCGGTGATGTCGTTGATGGTCAGGTGGAAGCGGCTGGCCAACAGCGCGGGAATGGCCTCCGGACGCCACTCCCGGCGCACCTGGTCCCGGGCCGCGGCTTCGGCCCGGCGCCGGACCGCGGGATCCGGGTGGGCCAGCTCCACCGTCTGCCGGATGAGCTTTTCCAGACAGGCGGCGCATTCGGGCAACATGCGCATGGGTCGCATAAGAAATCATTATTGGGGAGGGAAGGGCGTTCGTCAAGCCTTGTCAGTGGGGGCGGGGGAGGGTATGATGGAGCATGGGGCGGATCGTGGCGTGGCGGGAGGAGGCGGCCTTGCTCATCGAGGCGGAGGTGGAGCGCTGCCTCCAGGCCTCCCTGCTGGCCGCGGTGCCCACCGAGACGTTTTACGCCCTGGCGGCCCACGCCCTGGATGAACAGGCCCTGGCCCGCCTTTTCCGGGCCAAAGGCCGGCCGCCCGCCAAGCCGGTTCTGGTGCTCATCGCCGGGCCCGAAATGTTGGAGCTGGTGGCGGCTGACATCCCGGAGGCGGCGGCCTTGCTGGCGGCGCGCTTCTGGCCCGGGCCCCTGACCCTGCTGCTGCCGGCCCGGCCGAACTTGCCGCACCCCCTCACCGGCGGCACGGGCGCCGTGGGGGTGCGCCAGCCCCGGCAGGAGGTGACCCGCCGGCTGGCGGCGCGCCTGGGGGCGCCCATCACGGGCACCAGCGCCAATCGGGCCGGCCGCCCGCCCCTGGTGAGCGCGGCCCAGGTGGACCGGGAATTCGGCGATGAGCTCAGTCTCATCATCGACGCCGGTCCCTGTCCGGGGGGGCTCCCCTCCACCATTGTGGACGTCTCGCGCCGTCCGGCCCGGTTGGTACGGGAAGGGGTGGTGAGCCGGGAAGATTTGCTGACGGTGATACCAGACTTAGAGCTTATCCGTAAATAACTTGACATTTATAAAAAATATGGTATGTATAACCGAAAAAGGCTTAAAGGAGGTTCGC
>VGSQ01000182.1 GCA_016874975.1 Deltaproteobacteria bacterium | reverse complement strand
CTTTTACGGCACCTCCAAGAATGCCGTGATGATCCAGATCTGGACCGCTTTGATCGCTTACTTGCTCCTGGTCTGGCTCAAGTTCAAGAGCAAGGTAGGTAATTGGGGACAGACACCATTTATCCATAGATCGAGGTTCCCAAGCGCAGCTTGGGAACCAGAAGGGAAATATTGGTAGCCCAGGCTTTCCAGCCTGGGCGGGACAGCCGGGGGCGGCTGTCCCACATTCTTCCATCAAGGGCCGCCGTCCTGGGGGCCGTAGCCCGGCGGCGCAGGGGATCACCCAAGAACCGTTTAAGCCAGCGTCTCCGAGGCCTGGCGCATGAGCGCGGCGATGGCCAACCCCTGGGGGCAGGCCCGTTCCGCCGGGGAGTAATCCACCTCAGTGAGGCGCCGCCGAATCTCCGGGGGGAGTCCGGCGAAGGTCATCCGGGCGATCTCCGGCTCGCCGTATTCCCGGTGGTACATGAGGCAGCGCATGACTTCGCTTACGGGCACGGCCCCGCCCACCGCCTCCTGGCAGATTTTGCCGCAGCCGGCGCAGTAGTCCGCCTTGGTCTCCAGGGCATATTGGCGGAAGGAATCGAACTCTTCGAGCCCCAGTTTGGTCAGGTCCCGGGCCGCGGCCACGTTGGCCGAGAGGATGGTCAGGTTGGGCATCTGGGAGCAGATGCTGGCGATGTTGGGGTTTTCCCACACCACCTTGAGCTTGGCCTGCTTGTCCGTGAAGCCCCGTTCCAGGAAGCGTTGGGCTATTTCCAGCTTGGCCTCGCTGGCGATCTTTTCCGCCCCCGGCCGGGCGGCCATGGTCTTCATGGCGATCAACCCGGTCCCGGCCTGGGCGCAGGCGTTCACGGCGGCCTGCATCTCCGGGGTGTTCATGACCCGGAAATTGTAGGTCGTCATCACCGCGTCGATCCAGTCCAGCTTGGCCGCCCCCAGCAGGCAGTCCTCCATGTTGGTGTGGGTGCTGAAGCCGAAGAACTTGAACTTGCCGGCCTTCTTCATCTCCGCGGCCCACTCTTTGAAGGGCGTCATTTCGCTGATGCCGGAGATGTTGTGGACGAAGAACAGGTCCACATAATCCGTTTGCAGCCTTTTCAGAGATTTATTCAACCGCTCGGTGTAGTTGCCGCCCTTGGGCTGGAGCTTGGTGACCAGGAACAGCTCCTTGCGGGCCCCGGGGTTGCGGGAGAGGAAACGGCCGATGCCCTCCTCGCTCAGGCCGTTGCCGTAGGCCTCGGCCGTGTCCCACATGGTGACGCCCCATTTCAGGGCCTGCTTGAGGAGCAGTTGGTTGTTGAGGGTGTCGATCATGCAACCGAGGTTCAGGACGGACACCTCCGCCCCGGTGTTTCCCAGCTTGCGTTGGGGCACGGTGGCGGCCTTGACCGCGGCGGGCTGCTCGGTGGCGGCCGCGGCCCCGGTCACCCCGGCCCCCATGGCGGCGGCCCCGGCGAGTCCCACGGTCTTCACGAATTCACGGCGGGTAAGGCCTGTATCTTTACTCTTCCGGCTCATGATAGCCTCCTCCTAAAAGTTCAAAGTTCAAGGTTCAAAGTTCAATAGCCCTAAATAAGCAGGCGCCCCGAGATTGACCGGGATTCGTTCTCGTTATACACCCGGATGGCGCGGAGGCCCGCCACCGGGCATTCATGCTCGCACATGCCGCAGCCGATACACCTGGCGGCGTCCACGAAAGGACGCGGCAGCCGCACCACGATATCCACCCGGGCCCCCTCCGGCGGGAGCTCCGCCAATGGGCCATCCAGGGCCAGCCTGGTTCCGGCCGCGCCGGTAATGCGCCGGAGCGCGGCCTCCGGCGCCCCGGCGGGACGCAGGTAGTAGTCGCCGCAGGCCAGATTCACCCCCGGAGAGATGGCGGCGTTCAAGTCCACCGCCGGTCCCTGGACCCGGGCCGGGAGGGCCTGGCCGTCCCGGATGGTCTCGAACACGGTGCGGGTGAAAATGGCCTTGGGGCTCACCGGGCATAATTCATGACAAACCAGGCAGGGCCGGTCCATGGCCCAGGGCAGACACCGGCCCCGGTCCACGAAGGCCGTGCCCATGCGGATGGGCCCCTGGGCGGCGAACTCGCCCAGGCCTTGCTTCTCCTCGAGGCTCAAGGGGCGGATGGCCGCGGTGGGGCAGATCTGGCCGCAGGCGATGCAGTTGGGCAGGCACCCGCTGCGGCTGATGCGGTAGTTGATGGCCGGAGTCCACAGGCCCTGCAACCCGGCCTCCAACAGGGCGGGCTGGATGATGTTGGCGGGGCAGATGCGCATACACTGGCCGCACCGGATGCAGCGGGTCAGGAAGCGGTCCTCGTCCAGGGCGCCCGGCGGACGGATGAGGCTGGGGTCGCGGTTCGCCCCGCCCAGCCCGCCCAGGTCCCACATGGAGGTCAGGAGCAGGCCGGCCCCGGCCGCGATCATGCCGCGCCGGGTAAGGTCCGGCAGCCAGACCTCCCCGGCCGCGGAGGGCTTCCCGGCAAAGGTGACCCGGCTGGCGGGGCAAAGGTCCAGGCAGTTCAAGCACATCACGCACTCAGCGGCGATGAGCTGTCCCGAGGGGCGGCAGCCCCCTTCGCAGTATTCCTCGCAGATACAGCAATCACCGCAGGCCTCCGAGGTCTTGCCGATGCGCCAGGGGGTGACCCGGGTCAACAGGCCGACCAGCGCCCCCAGCGGGCAGAGGAAGCGGCAGAAGAACCGGGGCAGGACCAGATTCAAGCCCACCACCGATAGGAACACGGCCCCGAACAGCCAGGCCGAGGCGTAAAAGCGCGGCCCGTCGCTGAGCGCGGATGGGCCGGCATCGGCTAAGGGAATCAGCACCAGGTTCACGCTGCGGTGCACCAGGGGCAAGGGGTCAAAGATGCCGGTCTGCACCGAACCCATGAGGGCCAGGGCCAGCAGGAACCCCAGGAGGTAGTATTTGAAGGACTGAAGCCGGCGGGGTCGATTGGCCTCCACCTTCCCGGCCGCCTTCAGACGCCGCCGATAAAGCCAGCCGGTGGCCTGGTTGATCGTTCCCAGGGGGCAGGCAAAGCCGCAAAAGAACCGGCCCACGAACAGGGTGAGCAAGATGGTGACCAATGCCCAGGTGAGGTTGGAATAGAGCGCGCCGGTGGCCAGGATCGTAGCCAGGGCGGTGAGGGGGTCCAGTTCCAGGATCCAGTTGATGGGCCAGCCGCGCAACTGCCACCAATTCGCCCCCAGGGTGGCGGTGATGCAGAACCACAGGAATACCGCCAGGAAGAAGATTTGGCTGAGGCGGCGGACGGTGACGATGCGCATTAAGGTGTTCCGATGCTTTAAGTGATGGTTGTTGAGGGGAGGACCGGGGGACCGAAGGGCCCCTGGCCCCCCCCTCCCAAAACTCAGAGAAATAATCTCACCTCAAATCAGCGTGTTGATGATCACCGGATTGAGCCGGTGATAGTCGGCGAGGCCCGCCCCGGCTTTCTCCGCCATGAGGATGTAAGGCACGTCGGCCAGGGTTCGCCCCAACAATTCCACGCCCACTGCGTCCGCGGCCACGGGGTCGGTGGAGACCACCATGGTATGG
>VGSQ01000181.1 GCA_016874975.1 Deltaproteobacteria bacterium | reverse complement strand
GGCCCGCATCCTCATCACCGGGGGGGCCGGATTCATCGGCTCCCACCTGGTGGATTATCTGCTCCGGCAGGGACATGAGATTCTGTGCCTGGACAACTACTTCACTGGCAGCAAAGCCAACCTCGCCCACCTCCGGGATCATCCCCAATTGGAGCTAATCCGCCATGACGTGGTGAACCCCATCATGCTGGAAGTGGACCAGATCTACCACCTGGCCTGCCCCGCCTCCCCGGTGCATTATCAATACAACCCGGTGAAAACCATCAAGACCAACGTCCTGGGCACCTTGAACATGCTGGGGCTGGCCAAACGGGTGAAGGCCCGCATTTTACTGGCTTCCACTTCCGAAATCTACGGCGACCCCCAGATGCACCCTCAGCAGGAGAACTACTGGGGCAACGTCAACTGCCTGGGCCCCCGGAGCTGCTATGACGAAGGCAAACGGGTGGCTGAAACCCTGATGATGGACTACCACCGGCAGAACCGGGTGGACATCCGCATCGCCCGTATCTTCAACACTTATGGACCCCGGATGGCCCTCAATGACGGACGGGTGATCAGCAACTTCATCGTCCAGTCTTTAACTGGCCAGGAAATCACCATTTATGGCCAAGGTCGGCAGACCCGGTCCTTTTGTTTTGTCTCCGACCTGGTGGAGGGTCTGGTCCGGTTAATGAATGCCGATGGCTTGCATGAGCCGGTGAATCTGGGGAATCCCGAGGAATACGCCATCATGGAGATCGCCCAAAAGATCCTGGCCCTTACCGGCAGCCCCTCCAAACTCATTTACCTCCCCCTGCCCCCGGACGACCCGGGCCGCCGCCGGCCGGACATCACCCGGGCCCGGGACCGCCTGGGTTGGCAGCCCCAGATTCCCCTGGAAACCGGTTTGAAAGAAACCATTCCCTATTTTGCCGCAAAACTGCGGGAAAAAAACGAAGCGGCGGCGCGGCCCCTTTCCCAGGGCGGGGTGAAGCAGGCAAAGAGAAAAGCTAAGCAGTCCGGTTAATTACCCAACCCATGCAAATTTGCAGATACCGGGGACATAACAACAAGCGGCCCGGGGCCCATCGTGCCCGGAAAATCTGCCTGGCCTGGGCCCTGACGCTGTGGTGCCTCACCCTCCTGCCCGGCTGCGAGGTCGCTCCCAAAGGGCCGCCCCGGGAAGCCGCGGTGGCCCAGGTGCTGGACGGGGACACTGTGCTCCTGGTGGGAATCGACAAACGGGTCAGGCTCCTGGGCATCGACGCCCCGGAGATGGAAAAGGACGGCCGCCCCGCCCAATTCCTGGCCCACCAGGCCCGGGCGGGACTGGAAAAATTAACCCAGGGGCAAAAACTCCGTCTGGAGTACGACCAACTGCGCTATGACCACTATGACCGCCTCCTGGCCTACCTCTTCCTTCCCAATGGCGCCTTGGTCAACGCCGAAATGGTGCGCCAGGGGCTGGCCCATGTTTATTCCATCCCTCCCAACACCCGGTTCCGGGACGCGCTGCTGGCCGCCCAGCGGGAAGCCCTGGAGGCCCGGCGGGGCATCTGGCAGAAGGCGCTGAAGCAGGATGAACCTTATTACCTGGCCAATCGCAATTCTCTGATTCTCCACCGGCCCAAGTGCCCCCTGGCGGGCAAGATGGCCCCGGCCAACCGGATGCGCCTGGATTCCCTGAAAGCCGCCTACCTGCAAGGCTTCAGCCCCTGCCGGAGCTGCAAGCCGGGGGGGTGAGGGGCAGGTTTCAGGGGTCAGGGGGAAGCGGTTTAGCGGTTTAGCATAAAATCTAACCCGCTGACCCGCTAACCCGCGGTCTGCTCATGCTCCAGCAGCCAGCGCTTGCGGTCCAGGCCGGAGCTGTAGCCGCCCAGGGAGCCGTTGGCCGCGATGACCCGGTGGCAGGGGATGATGATGGGGATAGGGTTGGCGCCCACGGCCTGGCCCACAGCCCGGGCCGCCTTGGGATTGCCCACGCGCTTTGCCAGTTCTTGGTAAGAAATGGTTGTTCCTCGAGGAATCTTCTGGAGTTCCTGCCAGACCCGAATCTGAAAGGGTGTGCCCTTAAGGTCTATAGGGACTTGGGTAAAGTTAGTGAGATCGCCTTCAATAAATCCAATCAGTTCGCCCAGGGTTTCATTGACAAAGGATACGACCCGATCCGGAGGTTCTTGATCACTATTACTGTGGATCAAGCCGGGGATTAAAAGAGGGAAGTCCTCCCCGGAGTCCACCATCTCCAGCCTTGCCAGACCTTCGGAAGTAAAATAAAGGTCAAGATGACCCAACGGGGTGTCGTTGAGCCGGACTATCCAGATTTCAGGTTCTTTAGTCATAATTTCTCTCTCCCTTTGCGGGAATTGCATTTGCTGTCATTCTGAGCGTAGCGAAGAATCTCGTCCTTTCAGGTAGCTGAGATCCTTCGCTTCGCTCAGGATGACAAAAAAGGGCAGTGCATCTTACGCCTGTTAGTCCCGGTGGCGCGCCAAAACCGCAAACCACATGTTTTCATCCAGGGTCTTGATGAGTTTAAGGGGCGAGTTTTGCATTTTCGCCAAAAACTGGTCCAGCTGGGTCCCCTGCAGGCCGGAGAAGATAAACCATTTGCGGTGGAAAAATTCCGGGATATCCAAAAGGTCCAGCAGCACGTCCAGGTGGATATTGGCCAGAGCTAGCTCCCCGGGGATCTGGGCGAAGTCCCGGGCATCCCCCTGGATGAGCAGGACTCCACCTTCCCGGCGGTTATGGCGGACGTTGCGGGCTGCCACCCGCACCGCCAGCTCGTTGTATTCCACCGCCACCACCCGCTTAGCTCCCAGGGCCAGGGCCGCCAGGGCCAGGATGCCGGTTCCGGTGCCCAGGTCCAGCACCTGGGAGGGGGTCTCTTGCTCATAAATTTCCCTTAAAAGCTGCAAACATAGCCGGGAAGTGGGGTGATAGCCGGAGCCGAAGGCCAGGCCCGGTTCCAGGTTGAGCACAATCTCGCCGGGGCCGGGCCGGGGGTCCTCCCAGACGGGGCAGAGGTGGAAACCCACCACGCTGGTGGGCTTGAGGGCCTGGCCCGCTTCCCAGTCGGCGTAATTGAGCACGGTTTCCGAAGAATAACGCGCAGCGCCTTCCCGGTCCAGCCAAGCCTTCACTTGTACTTCCCGGGGACGGCTGAAGAACAGGTAGGAAAATTCCCCTTCCCGCCAGCAGCCCAGGAAGTCGTCGCCGGCCAGGGCCGAGGGCGGGTTGACCTTGCCTTGGATTTCGTACACAAAGATTTTTCCCGGCGGTGGCATTTGATTTATTAGTTATAGATTACAAGAACTTGAGGCATTTATACTCAACGACTTAATTAATTGAACATAATCCATCTCTGCGTTCTTTGAGCCTCTGTCCTCAAAAGTTCAAAGTTCAAGGTTGATGGATTCGTAAAAAGTCGCTTATTGTTAATTATCTGAAATAATTTAAGATTATGGTATTTTTTTCTTGTCGGGCGTCGCTTTTTATGGCATAATTCGGTGAAAAATCAACGGGTTAATGGCAAAAAGATGATTCGTACACGCAATCCCCGACAAGCCTCATTAATTGATCCCTGGGGGGATTTAGGTCCTAAGCGCCGCCAGTTGTTGGAGAACTCCTGGGCCG
>VGSQ01000180.1 GCA_016874975.1 Deltaproteobacteria bacterium | reverse complement strand
GCCAGCCTCATGCCCGGGGAGGTGCTGACCGCCACCGGCGCGGATTACATCGTCGTCTCCCACGGGGAGCGCAGCTTCGGCAGGCTGTTGACTTACCTGGAAAAGGGCGAGGACCCTGAGGACGTGTCGGGCGTGGGTCTGATGCGGGACGGCGTCTTCCGCTTCACCCCCACCGAGAGGCAAGACGGCTCCTTCGGCCAGGCGCACCTGGGCCGCTGGCTCGACCTCAGGCCCTACCAGAAAATGGGCAGCGCGTACACCGTCCAGACCAAACGGGGCTGCCCCCACCGCTGCATCTACTGCTCCTACAATCAGCTCCTGGAGGGCTCCTGCCTGCGCCTGCGGGACCCCGGCGAGGTGGCGGATGAACTGGCCGAGGCGCACCGGCGCCACCGCCCCCACACCTTCGAATTCGTGGACTCGGTCTTTAACGAGCCCCGGGAGCACGCCGTCGCCATCCTGGAGGAGGTGGTGCAGCGGGGGCTGAAAGCCAATTTCACCGCCATGGGCCTCAGCCCCCGGGGACTGGACCGGGAATTTTTGCGGCTGATGTGGCGGGCGGGCTTCACCTCCTTCATGATGAGCCCCGATGCGGGCTCCCCCGCCATGTTGCACAACTACCGCAAGGGTTTCACCCGGGAGGACCTGGCGGCCGCAGCGGAGGCTCTGGCGGACACCCGCTTCACCGTGCTCTGGTATTTCCTCATCGGCGGGCCGGGGGAGACCACTGCCACCCTGGCCGAAACGTTGCATTTCACCGAGGCTTATCTGGCCCGGCGCACCAAGCCCCCTTATCATATGGCCAATTTTTTCCTGGGCGTGCGCCTCTATCCCGGCACGGATTTATGGGAGATGGGCCGGGCTGAAGGCTTTGTGTCGGCTAACGCTGACCCCTTGCAGCAGACCTGGTATCTGTCGCATGAGCTGGACCTGGAGGAGGCCTTGCGCCAACTGTACGACGCGGCTGCGGCCCACCCGGAGGTCATCCTGGGCAGTGTGGAACGGTATCTCCCCCTCACCCGGCACCTGACTACGCTGGGGAACCTGCTCCGGCTGCCCCAACCCTTCTGGCGGCACACCTGGGGCGTGAACCGGATCCTGGGCGCCCTGGGCCTGCGCCGCCCGCCGGACCTGCGCCCGGTCGCCGCCGCCATCCGGGAGGCCCTGCGGCGCCAAGGCCACCGGGGCGGGAATGGGTGAAGCTGAGGTGACAGGGGGAGGGCAGGGAGCTGTGCTCCCTGGCCTTCCCCCCAGCAGGGATTTCAGTGGCACAGGTGTCCTCACCTGTGCCCTGCGAGAGAGGCGATATGGCGCGACGGGAAATCCGGTTGGCGGGCTCCGGCGGCCAGGGGTTGATCCTGGCCGGGTTGATCCTGGCCGAAGCCGCGGGCATATATGAAGGAAAAGAGGTGGCCCAGACCCAGAGCTACGGCCCCGAAGCCCGGGGCGGGGCCTCCAAGGCCGAAGTGGTCATCAGCGACGCCGAGATCGACTACCCCAAGGCCGTGCAGCCCGACATCCTCCTGTGCATGAACCAGCGGGCCTGCGACGCCTATCTGGCCGACGTCCGGCCCGGCGCGGTCATCATCGTGGACGGCTCCCTGGTGGACGCCCTGCCCGACGACGCCGAGGTCGTCAGCCTCCCCTTCACGCGCATCGCCCGGGACCTGCTGGGCCGGGAAATGCTGGCCAACATCGTGGCCTTAGGGGCGCTGGCGGCCCTGACCGGCATCGTCAGCCTCCCCAACCTGGAAAAGGCCGTCCTGGCCCGGGTGCCCAAGGGCACCGAAGAGCTGAACCAGAAGGCCCTGGCCGCGGGCGTGGCCGCGGTGTGGGAGTATCAGGCCGCCGGGAAGCCCATGGCCCCGGGCGCCGGCGATCGAGACCAGAATCCACCGCCTTGAGGTCACAGACGGTGACCTCAAGGGGCTGGGGCGGCCGGCGCTCTCGGAGGCCTGGTTCCCAAGCTCCTGCTTAAGAACCGGCGTGCCCGCCAAGCTCCCGCTTGGCAAAAGATTTTGGTAATATCAAAAGATTGTTGGTAACCTGTCGTCATCCCAAGCAGAGCTTGGGGGTCAATGGCGTTCCCAAGCGGGAGCTCGGGAACGAGGGTGGGGGTGGCCATCCGCAACCTCCGGGGTGAAAAGATTATCCTGGACGCTGACCTGGCCGCGCTCTATGGTGTTCCCACCAAGGTCCTCCTCCAGGCGGTCAAACGCCACCAGGAGCGCTTTCCGTCCGACTTCATGTTCCAGATGACCAGGGAGGAGTTTACCATCTTGAGGTCACAATCTGTGACCTCAAGCGGCCGGCGCTACCCCCCGTACGCCTTCACCGAGCAGGGGGTGGCCATGCTCTCCAGCGTCCTGAACTCCCCCCGGGCCATCCGGGTGAACATCGAGATCATGCGGGCCTTTGTGCGCATGCGCCGGTGGCTCTCCTCCCAGGCCAAACTGGAGAAGAAACTCCTGGAACTGGAAGAAAAGTACGACGGCCAGTTCGCCCTGGTCTTCGAGGCCCTGAAACAACTCATGGCCCCGCCGGAGCCGAAACGCAAGCGCATCGGTTTTCAAGGGAACATTCCAGAGGAAGAACCATCATGAAAAGGGATGAGTGCACGCCCCAGGAAGAGTGGGTGCTGGCGCAGTTGGAAGAAGGGAAATGGGCCCACCTAAGAATTTATGCCAATGGGGAGCAGGACAAATGCCGCCTTACCGCCGCCTTCCTGGAAGCTCTGCTCACTGACGGCATCGAAGATTTCAAGCCGCACCGGAAAGGCCTACGGATTACCGGGGCAGTGGTGGCCCAAGCCCTGGACCTGGAGAATGCTGAAGTTGCCCATATTGTCTTTTTAGATAATTTTAAATTTGAGAAAGAGGTGAACTGCCGTGATGTCCGCTTTGCGAGGCATTTAGGCCTGAACAACTGCCAATTTTCCCAGAAGGCGGATTTTCAGCGGGTCCACGTGCAAGGGAATGTTTTTCTGCGAAATGCCGTCTTCCAGGGGCCTTTGGATTTTTGCGGGGACGACATCGGCGGGCAGTTTAACGCCGATGGGGCACAGTTCCAAAGTGAGAAAGAAAAGGCCGACTTCAACGGCCTAAAGGTGGGCCGGGACGCCGTCTTCAGTGGCACTGTCTTCCAGGGGCCTTTGGATTTTCGCGGGGCCGACATCGGCAGGCAGTTTAACGCCGAGGGAGCACAGTTCCAAAGTGAGAAAGAAAAGGCCAACTTCAACGGCCTAAAGGTGGGCCGGGACGCCGTCTTCAGGGGCACTGTCTTCCAGGGGCCTTTGGATTTCGTCTCGGCCGACATCGGCGAGCAGTTTAACGCCGAGGGAGCACAGTTCCAAAGTGAGAAAGAAAAGGCCGACTTCAACGGCCTAAAGGTGGGCCAGGACGCCTTCTTCGATGATGCTATCTTCCAGGGGCCGGTGGATTTCGTCTCGGCCGACATCGGCAGGCAATTTAGCGCCGAGGGAGCACAGTTCCGAAGTGAGAAAGAAAAGGCCAACTTCAACGGCCTCAAGGTGGGCCGGAGCGCCGTCTTCAGGGGCACTGTCTTCCAGGGGCCGGTGGATTTCGTCTCGGCCGACATCGGCAGGCAATTTATCGCCGAGGGAGCACAGTTCCAAAATGAGAAAGAA
>VGSQ01000179.1 GCA_016874975.1 Deltaproteobacteria bacterium | reverse complement strand
TGAGCGCCGACGAGCTGCGCACCGAGGGGGTGAACATCTCCCGGCGCCTCTCCTGGGAACGCACCGCCATGGACTTCCTCTGGCACCTGCAAACCAACAAAAACTTGGGGTGCTTAAGAGGCCTGGGCCACCTGGTGGTGCGCTTCGGGGTGGACGGCGCCCTCTATTACCGCCAGACCGGGAAAGGGCCCGAAGCCCAGCTTATTTACGACCCGGGGCGGGTGGAGGGGGATTTCAACGAGGAAGTCTGTCCGGGGCATATGGTGGGGATAGGGGGCTCCCTGGTGGCGGCATTGGTCAGGAACCTGGTGGAGCACGATTTAAGCCTGGCGGCCTTGCCCGAAGGCATACGGGAGGGAATTTATGCCGCCAGACGCCTGCTCCAGAAGGGTTTCGGGCCGGACCAGAAGGTCCCGGGCTTCCCTGCCCTCCCCCTAGAGGAAATATTCGGTCCCCGGAAAACCCCAGAGCAGGAAAAAGGAAAGCACCGAGACGAAGAGCCTTTGATTGCCAAGGTGGACCTTCCCCGCCATTGCACCCAGGGGGCCCAGGGAGACCCTGACCCCTACTTTTGGGAGATCCTCCACGACCTGGCCGGGAGCCGCCTGGAGGAGGTGGCCAGGGACATTGTCCTCCTGGGAGTGGAGGCCACCGCCATCCAGGGGGGGGCGGACTCGGAGCCCCTGCACTTCCCGGCGGCCCGCTTCAAGAACCTGGTCACCCTGGACCGGGTTGAAATGGAGAGCCTGCGCAGCGTCAAGAACGTCATGCAGGAGTATCTCAAAAAGCCCCAGCCCCAGCCCCTTTCCCTGGCGGTGTTCGGCCCCCCGGGGTCCGGAAAGTCCTTTGCGGTGAAACAGGTGGCCAAAACCATCGCGGTGGAGGGGGTGAAGATTCATCCCATGGAGTTCAACCTCTCCCAGTGGGAATCCCCCCGGGACTTGGTCCGGGCCTTTCACCAGGTCCGGGATGTGGTGCTGGGGGGCGAGGTGCCCTTGGTCTTCTTTGACGAATTTGACGCGGATTTTCAGGGCCCCCTGGGCTGGCTCAAATATTTCCTGGACCCTATGCAGCAGGGGAAGTTCAAGGAAGGGGAAATCATCCACCACCTGGGCAAGACCATCCTGGTGTTTGCCGGGGGGACCAGCCAGAGCCTGGAAGAGTTCAGCCGGGAGGCCCCGGCCGAGGTCCCGGGCTTTCCGAAGGAAAAAAGCTCGGAGGAAAAATCCGGGGAGAAAGGATTCAGGCAGGCCAAAGGCCCTGATTTCGTGAGCCGCCTGAAGGGTTATGTCAACATCCTGGGGGTGAATTGCAGCGGCCCCACCGACACCCTCTACCTGATCCGCCGGGCGGTGGTGCTGCGCACCCTGTTAGAGAACCTGGCCCAAAAATTTCCCCAACTTTTTGGCCCTGGGAGGAAATTGGAGGTTCATCCCAACATTGTGACCTCCTTTCTCATGGTCCCCCGGTACAAGCACGGGGTGCGGTCCATGGAAGCCATCCTCAACATGAGCCAGCTGGCGGACCGCCCGGTTTTTGAACAGGCGGCGCTGCCGCCGGAGGTCCAGCTGGAACTCCATGTGGATGCCGCCATATTTCTCCGCCTGCCGGGTCTGAAAGAAATTTTTAAGCAGAAACGGGATGATTTGGCTGAACTTATTCACGAAAAATTCCGGGAGGAACAAGAAGGCAAAAAGCCGGCGGACGACCCGGCCATGCAGCCCTGGGAAACCCTGCGGGAGGACTTAAAAGAGTCCAACCGGCAGCAGGCCGATCAGATCCCGGCCCGGGTGGCCGCGCTCAACTGCGTTTTCTGGCCGGCGCCGGGGCCCAAAGCCAGTGAGGTCAAGTTTACCCAGAAGGAAGTGGAATTTCTGGCCCGGCAGGAACACCACCGGTGGCTCAAGGAAAAACTGGCCGCAGGCTGGATATACGGCCCGGGCGACAGGGATGACAAGCTTAAGACTCACCCCGCGCTCCTCATTTGGAGGGAACTGGTGAAACACGACAAAGATAAGAACTACAAAACCGTGAAGGGAATTCCCCAACTCTTGGCCAAGGTAGGCTTGGAGATTCGTCGGCTGGAAAAATGAACGGCCGGAAACCGGGACCGGAAGCGAACCCTCCCACAATTTCATGATTGCAGCTTGCTGCCTTTAAAGGAGAAGACTTTTCCATGACGGAGCTGAAAGCATTCCGAGAGAAACTGGGCCGGGCCATCCATGAAAAATACCTTGAGGCTCAGCGGGGGAAGATGCCCCCGGATGACCCGGCCATGCAGCCCTGGGAGACCCTGCGGGAGGACTTAAAAGAATCCAACCGGCAGCAGGCCGACCAGATTCCGGATAAATTACAGGCCCTGGGATACACTTACAAACCGGCCAAAGGGCCCCGGGCGGCGAAGTTCCGGTTCACCCCCCCGGAGGTTGAAACCCTGGCGAAGATGGAACACGACCGCTGGATGGCGGAGAAACGGGCGGCCGGGTGGACTTACGGGCCGGTAAAGGATGCCGGAAAAAAGACCCACCCCTCTCTGTTGCCCTGGGAGGAATTGCCGGAGGAGGAAAAGGACAAGGACCGCCAGGCAGTGCGGGCCATCCCGGCCCTCCTGGCCGCAGCCGGGTTTGAAATTCAGCGGCAGAGGACCAAGTGATGGGCCGGCGACTTCATTAGGTTAGCAATCAGGTTGCCACCTTAAGCAATGAACCTGCGGCGGCCCCAGGCCATAGCTCTTTTGAAGCGCGGCCCGCACCGGTCCTAAGGAAAGGAGGCCATGATGAATCCCCCCGACGACATATTCATTCGCCCCCTCCACTTGGCGGAGAACCATTTCCTGGAGCTGCTCCTTACCCGGTTCGCCCTGCGAAGGACAGGAAAAGGCACTGAGCTACAAGTGAGTTTTGATGACGACACCGCCGCCATTACCCTGCGCCAGGCCAAGCACGCGGTGCTGGGAGGGATCGATGACTTCCCCGCCAAGTCCGCAGCTTTGCAGAAGCAACTGGATGCCTTCCTCATCGAGCAGCAAGGCTCCGAGTTTACTCATGACGACCCCGGGTTCCCCTTCCGTTACATCAGCGGCGGCACGCTGCCTATTATGCGGTTGGGTGAAGAAGAGTATTATTGCCTCTTCTACCGGGATATCTTTCCGGTGGGCTGGAATATCGCCAATGGCGGCACCGATTCCCGGGGGGAGTTGCTGAACCCGGAGGAGACCATCCGGCGGGAACTGCGGGAGGAGCTGGTCATTATCAACCTCCATCAGGGTATCAGATATGTCTTCAAGGATGATTACGGCAAGAGGCTGGAACTCCCCGAATTCGAGGTGGCCCGGCGCATCTGGCAGAAGCGCTTTAAGCACCTGGACTTTGAAAGTTTTGATGAACGGGAGTTAGCGGTGAAATTCCTGGAAGGGCCGGACTCCCTCAGAATTAAATGCGGCGACGAGCTGCGCACCGTGCCAGGTTGTTTCTTGAATATCAACGCGGTGGACTTTGGCATCGAAATCGACCGGGTGGGCAAGCTGCATGGATTGGACAAAGAGGTCACCCTGTGCTACTGAATCCGAGTTTTTATTTTTTTGAGAAAGATTTTTCTTTCATGCTGCTAATTTAATTAAAGAATCGGTGTCGGCGTGCAGGGCGGCAATG
>VGSQ01000178.1 GCA_016874975.1 Deltaproteobacteria bacterium | reverse complement strand
CCCTTTGCTAAAGGGGGGTCAGGGGGGATTTGTCAGTATTTGTTGAGGGTTAATCAATAATTCCACGTAGTAGGACTAATTGCTGTTCTTTCTCGGTTAAGGGGCGCTCGCCACATTCTTCCAGGCGAGGGAAGAGATACCGTTGCAAAGTCCCCAGAATCCATGATACTCTGTCGCCAAGCTTCATCGGCTCCCCCAAGCTATTGTTTTACTATCAAAAATACTTTAGCACAGGCGCGCCGATGAGGCTTAATTTTTTCAGAAAATCAGCCTAAAAAATGACTTTTGCAAGAGGCTCAACCCCAAAGAGACTTTTGCAAGAGGCTCTATATGAAAGCTTTCAGGGGTCGGCTTTCAGCTTTCAGGAAAAAGAATGGCAGGGATGGCTCCGCCCGGCATCTCATAACCCCGGGGACCGGCTTTCGCTCATTTAAGACTGCGGCAACAAAAGTCTTAAGGGAAGAGTGGGGGTGCCAGGGTGCCCTCCGTCTTCACCTCAAACTCCCCTGCCAATCTCCGCAGGGGCGGTTCGCGAACCGTCCCTTCATTACCGTTTGTTGCTCGTGAACCGGAAAATGGTATAAGCCTGCGCTCAGGCCCAGCCTCGGTGAAAAAGTTTTCATCATCGGGGTCGGCCCCGTTCAGGCCATGCACGTTTCATAACAGTCGCGCACGGGCCTTGGGCCCACCCGTATGACATTGAAAAGATTTTGTGGGGGGAGGGGGTGTGGAGGACGGGGCAAGGAGACGCAACCCCTGGTCCCTCCGCCGACAGACCTTTTTCAACACCCTGCTACGGCAAGGGTGATGGTGGTGCGAGCGTGAAGGAGTGCGGCAGAAGCTGTGCTGCCCCGATTTCCCGCGGGCCCTCCCGGTCTTGAAAGAGAATCAGGGCTTCGGGGGCCAATTCCATGAGCACCTGGCGACAGGCGCCGCAGGGCGGACAGGGGCCCGCCGGCTCCGACACCACAGCCAGGGCCCGGACCTTAAGCCGCCCGCCGCCCTCTCCCCGCACCGCCGCGGCCAGGGCCGCCCGTTCGGCGCAGAGGCTGAGGCCGTAAGAGGCGTTCTCCACGTTGCAGCCGGTGTAGAGGCGGCCCCCCCTGGTGAGCAGCGCAGCCCCCACCTTGAAGCCCGAATAAGGGGCATAGGCCGCCCGGGCCGCCTCCCGGGCCGCGGCCAGCAGCCGCTCCCGCTCCTCGGGGCCGAGAGGTGTCGCCCCTTCTTCTGACGTCATGGCCCCGTCACCTCTCCCCCTTCATTCCAGGTAAAACCGCCACCGACAAAAAATGTCCGGCGGGTGCGGGTCCGGCGGGGCAAAGAGGCACTGGGTGGCGATCTTGGGGTCGATGGCCCGGGCGAAGCTGTCGAACTCCCGGCGGTGCATCTCCTTGCAGCGGTATTCGGGCAGCCCCCTTTTCAGCCGGGCCACTTGGGTGGGGCAGGAGGGCACGGTGATGATCACTTCCTCCGGCCGCTCCTCGATCTGGTAGCCCACCAGGATGGTCCAGGGCCAGTAGCGCAGCGCCCGCACAAACCCCGGGAGCCCCTTCTCCTGAATGTCGAAGCGCTGGAGCAGGTCCCGGACCCCCAAAGACGCCACCCGGTCCCAGACCTTTTCATTGAGCCGGTCCGCGGTGTCTTCGTCGAACATCTCGGCCAGGTAGATGTACCAGAAGGAGTCCACCACCCGGTAATGCCAGAGCAGAAACTGCAGGTAGCGCCGCACGGCCGGGGCGTCCAGGCCCTCAAACAGGGTAAGGTCCATGGGTCATCCTTTTCTGTGCAAGTGGTTAAATGTATGGAAAAATAATATATATGTCAAGATGGGGGCTGGGCTCGGCCTCTTGACCGGGCTCCCGGAAAAACGCTGTTCTTTCCCCCGGTATTTCGGGTAGAATTCCCCCAGGAGATAAGGAAAAGAAAGATGGTCATCATAAAATTAGTTGTTGGATTACCAATTATTTCCTTTAGTTAACCGGTATCTCCTCTGTAACTTATGCCATTGTTGGCAGGATGTTCGGTCATGTTCACCCATGCCTGACCAGGTGAGAAGAGCCCAAGAAAAGCCGTCATGCTGGCCAAAGTGAAAAGCGGCGCCCTCAAGGGCGTGGACGCCTTCCTGGTGGAGGTGGAGGTGGACCTGGCCTTCGGTCTGCCGGCCTTCACCACCGTGGGCCTGCCCGAGGCCGCGGTCAAGGAGGCCAAGGACCGGGTGCGGGCCGCGGTGAAGAACTCGGGCTACGCCTTTCCGGGCGGCCGCATCACCCTCAACCTCGCCCCCGCGGACGTGCGCAAGGAAGGGACGGGCTTCGACCTGCCGGTGGCCGTGGCCATCCTGGCCGCCCAGGGGCTGGTGCCCCCCGAATCCCTGGAGAAGTATCTGATCTTCGGCGAGCTTTCCCTGGACGGCCGCCTCAAGCCCACCCGGGGGGTGCTGTCCGTGGCCCTGGCCACCCGGGAGCTGGGGCTGGCGCTGCTCATCCCCCGGGAGCACGCCCGGGAGGCCGGGGTGGTGGCGGGCCTGGAGGTCTACGCGGTGGAGAGCCTGGCCCAAGTGGTGGATTTTCTGACCGGGCGGGAGGTGCTGACCCCGGCGCCCCCCCAGCCGCCCTTCAGCGCCGACCCGGCGCCGCACCTGGATCTGGATTTCCGGGAGGTGCGGGGCCAGGAGGCGGTGAAGCGGGCCCTGCTGGTGGCCGCGGCCGGGGGGCACAACGTCCTCATGGTGGGGCCGCCCGGCGCGGGCAAGACCATGTTGGCCCAGCGCCTCCCCGCCATCCTGCCGCCCTTGAGCTTCGAGGAGGCCCTGGAAACCTCCAAGGTTTACAGCATCATGGGCCTGCTGCCGCCGGGGCAGGCCCTGGTCAGCCGGCGGCCCTTCCGGGCCCCGCACCACACCATCTCCGACGCCGGGCTCATCGGCGGGGGCAGCATCCCCAGGCCCGGGGTGGTGTCGCTGGCCCAACACGGCGTGCTCTTCCTGGACGAACTGCCCGAATTCAAGCGCTCCACCCTGGAGGTGCTGCGCCAGCCGCTGGAGGACGGCCGGGTGACGGTGGCCCGGGCCGCGGGCTCGCCCACCTACCCCGCCCGCTTCATGCTGGTGGCGGCCATGAACCCCTGCCCCTGTGGCTACTACGGCGACGCCCGGCGGCCCTGCACCTGCACCCCGCCGCTCATCGCCCGCTACCGCGCCCGCATCTCCGGGCCGCTGCTGGACCGCCTGGACCTCCAGGTGCAGGTGCCGGCGGTGCGCTTCCAGGATCTGTCCGCGGAGACGGGCGGCGCGGACTCCGCGGAACTGCGGGAGATGGTGCTGGGTGCCCGGGAGCTCCAGCGCCGCCGCTTCGCCAAATCGCCCCGGATCTTCGCCAACGCCCAGATGACGCCCAGGCTGCTCAAGGAATGCTGCGTCCTCTCCCCCGAGGCCCGGCGCCTGCTGGAGGCCGCCATGGAGCGCCTGGCTCTGTCGGCCCGGGCCTACACCCGCATCCTCAAGATCGCCCGCACCATCGCCGACCTGGACGGCGAGGAGAACCTGGCCCCGCACCACGTGGCCGAAGCCATCCAGTACCGCACCCTGGACCGCACCCTGGCGCAGTAGTGACTGGCGCTACGGGTTTTTGAGCCCGCCGCGGCGGTCCACCACCTCACCTTGACAGGCGGTTCCCCTCGTTAACCATACAACGTCAATTATAGCCTGACAAGAGTAAATTATTAGCAT
>VGSQ01000177.1 GCA_016874975.1 Deltaproteobacteria bacterium | reverse complement strand
AAAAGGTGAGAAGAAATTGCCAATCATCCGCATGTCTTGGAAAAATCAATTTTTTCATCGCCACCTCCTTGGGTGACGATTATAATAGCTTAACCATATTTTGCAAGCGCTTAAGTTAGCGCTTATGGGGGGCTGGGGGGAGGGGGGATAGATCCGATCGGCTATGACGGCTTGGATGAGTTTTTTCTGAAGACGCCATAATAGGTCGCCCCTTGGCTCCTACACCTCTATCACAAGCATATCCCAAACCCCAACGCTTTGTAAATCCTCGATGAACCGACCTTGGGGGTTGTCTGCCGACAGCCCTTCGGTTACCATATCACCCATGATCATTTTCCCCGCCATCGACATCCGCAACGGCAAGTGCGTGCGCCTGCGCCAGGGGCTGGCCTCCCAGGAGACGGTGTACGGCGACGACCCCGCGGCCATGGGGCGGCGCTGGCAGGAGGAGGGGGCCCAGTGGCTCCACGTGGTGGACCTGGACGGCGCCTTCCAGGCCAGGCCCGGCAATCTGGAGAGCATCCGGCGCCTCCGGGAGGCCGTCACCATCCCCATTCAGTTGGGGGGCGGCCTGCGCAGCCTGGAGACCCTGGACCTCTATTTCGACCTGGGGCTGGACCGCCTCATCCTGGGCACCGCCCTCCTCAAGGACCAGGACCTGGCGGCCCGGGCCCTGACCCGCTATCCCGGCCGCATCGCCCTGGGTCTGGACGCCCGGGACGGGCTGCTTTCCGTGGAAGGTTGGACCGAGGCCACCCGCCGCACCGCGGCCGAGGTGGCCCGGGAACTGGCGGCGCTCAAACCCGCGGCCGTCATCTACACGGACATCTCCCGGGACGGCGTCAAGCGGGGGGTCAACGTGGAGGCCACCCGGGCCCTGGCCCAGGCCGTGGACCTGCCCGTCATCGCTTCGGGCGGGGTGAGCACCCTCATGGACATCCGCGCCCTGCTGCCCCTGGAGCCCCTGGGGGTGGCGGGGGTCATCATCGGCCGGGCTTTGTACGACGCGGCCTTCACCCTGCCCCAGGCCCTGGAGCAGGCCCGGCGGACGTAGCGATCCCCTGAACTTCCCCTCGAAGAATGACCCTGCCCCGAAGAGTGAAGGTGCGACACCAGGAGGCGGGTGTCCTGCCTAAACTTTTCCCAAACAGCAGCTTGAAGGTTCCGGGTTCCGGGCCTCCTCGTTCCCAAGCTCCCGCTTGGGAACGCACTTGCACGCCAAGCTCTGCTTGGCCATGGGAAGGCAATTGACGATTGGGCTCGCTTATCGGGAGCAGCAGCGCTTTACTTTGCAAGGGTTCCCAAAAGTGAGCCTGGAAACCGGCACCGGCTGACAGGTCGATAGCAACTCAACGGTAGGGAATGGGGTCTGCAAGGCCCGCCCGGGCAAAGCCCTGGAGGCGGAGGCGGCAGGAGGAGCAGCGCCCGCAGGCCGCCTCTTCGTCCACGTAGCAGGACCAGGTGAGGTGAAAGGGGGCGCCCAGTTCCTGCCCCAGGCGGATGATGCCCGCCTTGTCCAGGCGGATCAGCGGCGTCATGATGGTGAGGTGGGTCTCCGGCCGGGCCCCCACCTCGATGAGGCGCTGAAACACCTGAAAATATTCAGGGCGGCAGTCGGGGTAGCCGGGGTTGTCCAGCACGTTGGCGCCGATGAAGACGGCGGCCGCGCCCAGCACCTCCCCCCAGGCCGTGGCCGCGGCCAGCAGCAGGGAGTTGCGGAAGGGCACGTAGGTGGAGGGGATGCCCACGGGCTCCTCCGCCTCCGTGGGGACCGGCAAGCGGGTGTCGGTGAGGCTGGAGCCCCCTATTTCCCCCAGAAAAGAGAGGTCCACGGTGAGCTTTTTCGCTGCGCCGAAGAACCGGGCCTGGGCCAGAAAGGCCGTCAACTCCCGGGCCACGGTGCGCTGGCCGTAATCGGCGTGCAGCATGGCCAGATCGAAGCGCTCCCGGGCCACCGCCGCGGTGACGCAACTGTCCAGGCCGCCGCTGGCCAATACCACCGCCAAAGGTTTGCCCATGGCAATATCTGCTGCTCCTGATAAGTTTGATCCCCGCCCCCAATAAAGGGGGTTGGGAGGGGAAGGGGGGAAGCCCCTGCTCCCCCGGCCCTCCACCCATAAAAACCTTTCTTCTTTTACACTTAGACGCCCCGGGCCGCCGGGCCCCAGAGGTATTTGTGGAGCTGCAGGTTGAGGCGCAGGTTAAGGCCGCTCTCCATTATCCAGGCCGCCGCCTCCCGGGGGTCCAGCTCCCCGAAGACCGGTGAAATGAGCACCGGGGCCCGCCCCAACAATTGATAGGTCCGCACCACCTCCAGGGCATAACGGAAGTCTTCCCGGTCCGCCACCACGAATTTCACTTCGTCCCGGGGGGTGAGCGCCTCCAGATTCTCCCAGTGGCAGCGCTCCGCCATGCCGCTGGCCGGGCATTTGACGTCCACGATGCGGTGCACCCGGGGGTCCAGGCCGGCGATGGGCAGGGAGCCGTTGGTTTCCAGAAGCACGGTGCAGCCGGCGGCCAGCAGACCCTCCAGGAGGGGGTGGACCTGGGGTTGCAGCAGGGGCTCGCCGCCGGTGACCAGGACCCGCCGGACCGGCCGGGCGCCGGCGGCCGCCAGGAGGGAAACCACGCTGCGCTCCTCCCCGCCCTCCCAGGCGTAAGGGGTGTCGCAATAGCGGCATCTGAGATTGCAGCCCGCCAGGCGGATGAAGAAGGCCGGCAAACCCGCCCGGGTGGATTCCCCCAGGAGGCTCCAAAAGGTTTCACACACCAGCAGCGTCATGTTGTCCGCCACCGCAAGATTCCCCTTGCGCCCGCAGCTCACCCGCACATCGTGACCGGTAGGGGCCGACGGCCCAGGCGCGACTGCTTCGATATTTTTCTAGCCTCAGCCTCAAGCCCGTCCGGTAAGGATTTTGCATGAACGTGGTTGTTAAGCCCCCTCCACACGGTGGGAGGGGGAGGGGGATCAATAGGGCAACTGGTCTGTATTGCTAACTCGTTCTCATCCGGAAACGTAATTGGCTGAAATAATATCATAAAGAGCCATTTTTTGCTCTCGTTTTCCTTCGGAAAGTGGTAACCTCTTTCAACTAACCGGTTGAATTGGTTTAGAAAGATAACTTTCCGAGGTTGGTATATGCGCCAAAAACGGGACCCGCAACGGAACCTCCTGTATCTTATGGCGAGGAACAAGTTGGCCCGGGAACTGGAGGCCATCTCCAAAAACTGGACGCCCATCAGGAGATGTTGAACCCGGTGTTCCGGGACCTGGTGAAATACCAGCGGACGGATACCGGGCGGAGCGGCATGAGCGCCGAGCAGGTGTTGCGCTGCGCCCTTCTGAAGCAATACCGGGAATTGACCTACGAGGAGCTGGCCTTTCATCTGGAAGACTCCCTGGCCTTCCGGTCTTTTGCCCGGCTGAAGATGGGTCAATATCCCTGCGGCTCCACCTTGCAGGAGAACATCACAGCCATCAGCGCCGAGACCTGGGAAGCGGTGAACCGGGCGCTCCTGGAGCAGGCGGCCCAAAAAAAGGTGGAGAAGGGGCGGGCCGTGCGCCTGGATTCCACGGTGGTGGAAACCCACATCCATCATCCCACCGATTCCACCCTGCTGCCGGACGGCATCCGGGTGATCACCCGTCTGCTCCAGGCCGGCAAGGAGCTGCAGCCCACGCCGTGGTACGTCTTTGCTGATCATCAACGGGCCGCCAGGAAACGGGGCTTGCAGA
>VGSQ01000176.1 GCA_016874975.1 Deltaproteobacteria bacterium | reverse complement strand
GCAGCCTGCGTCCTGAGCATGTTCGCGGCGCTGAGACAAAATTAATGAAATATCCCCGGCCCCATCGAGGCCGATCACATGCAGGAAAGATGTGGGACCGCCGCCCCCGGGTGGTCTGGGAAGCAGTCGCGCCTTGGCCTGCGGCCCACCCGTAAAGCATGAAAAGATTTGGTGGAGGGAGGGCCGGGGGAGCGGCGGCTTCCCGTGGCACCGGCGTCTCGCCTGTGGTTCCCTCCCCCCACACCCCCTCCCCCACAGCAAACTTTTACCGTGAAAATCCCGGTTCTGTAGGGGCGGGTTTGAAACCCGCCCCTACCAAAGGTTTTTCATGCCCGGGGGTGGCCCCGTTGGGGCCATGAGCATTTCAGGGCAGTTACTCATGGGCCTTTGGCTCACCCATAAATTATGAAAAGTTAAGCATCCTTACGGTGCGCAGTGCGCACCCTACAAAAAACTTTTCGAAGCAGCTTGCAGTGTCATGCTGCCGCAGCGCCCTTGATAACGCGGGGCCCCTCCCCCTCCCCACCGCCTTTTCCGCCTCTTCAGGCCGTGATATGATGCAACCGGGGCCGGGCGGCACCCCCCTCCCCGCCCTTTCATCAAAGCCCTGTGGAGCCGCCATGAGCCACGATTACGACACCCTGGCCCGCTGGGACCGGGACCACCTCTGGCATCCCTTCACCCAGATGCAGGTTTTTGTCAAGGAAGACCTGCTCATCATCACCCGGGGTGAAGGCGTTTACCTCTACGACCAGGCCGGCCGCCGCTATCTGGACGGCGTCTCGTCGCTATGGGCCAACGTGCACGGGCACCGCCGCCCGGAGCTGGACCGGGCCGTCATCGGGCAACTGCATCAGGTGGCCCACTCCACCCTCCTGGGTCTGGCCCACCCGCCCGCCATCCTGCTGGCCCGGCGGCTGGCGGAAATCACCCCCCCGGGCCTCACCCGGGTCTTCTTCTCCGACGACGGCTCCACCGCGGTGGAGGCGGCCCTGAAGATCGCTTTTCAGTACTGGCAGCAGCGGGGCCGCCCGGAAAAGCGCCGCTTTTTGAAGCTGGCCCAGGCCTACCACGGCGACACCCTGGGCGCGGTGTCCGTGGGGGGCATCCCGTTGTTCCACGAGATTTACCATCCCCTCCTCTTCCCAACCCTGGAGGCCCCCACCACCTATTGCTACCGCTGCGAACACGCGGGCGACTGCCGGGAGCAGTGCCTGACCCGGCTGGAGGAGCTGGTGACCGCGCACCACGCCGAGTTGGCCGCGCTCATCCTGGAGCCGGTGATGCAGGGGGCCGCGGGCATGATTCCCCAGCCGCCGGGCTACCTGGCCCGGGTGCGGGAGGTCACCCGGCAACATGACGTGCTCCTCATCGCCGACGAGGTGGCCGTGGGCTTCGGCCGCACCGGCGTCATGTTCGCCTGCGAGCACGAAGGCGTCGCCCCGGACCTGATGTGCCTGGCCAAGGGCCTCACCGGAGGCTACCTGCCCCTGGCCGCCACCCTGGCCACCGAAGAGGTCTACGATGCTTTCTTGGGTAAGTTTGAGGAATTCAAAACCTTCTTTCACGGCCACACCTTCACCGGCAACCCCCTGGGTGCGGCCGCGGCCCTGGCCAGCCTGGAGGTCTTTGAAAAGGACCACACCCTGGAAAACCTGGCCCCCAAGATCGCCCTCCTGAGCGACTGGTTAGGGGACCTGGCGCACCATCCACACGTGGGCGACGTCCGCCAGCGAGGTTTCATGGTGGGGGTCGAACTGGTGGCCGACCAGGAGAGCAAAGAGCCTTTCCCCATCGCCCGGCGCACCGGCCACCGGGTCATCCTGGAGGCCCGCAGGCTGGGAGCCATCCTGCGCCCCCTGGGGGACGTCATTGTCCTCATGCCGCCCCTGTGCATCAGTGCGGCGGAACTGGACACCCTGCTGGATATCGCCACCTGGGCCATCGAGGCGGGGACCACAGGGTGAGGGAATAAGGTCAGGGGTGCCCTCGGCCGGGAAGGTTTGCTGTTAGGGAGGGGGCCGGGGCGCATCAACCCCTTCTGGGGGAAACAGAGAGGATGAACCGCAGCACAGGAGGGCGGGAAAGCGCCGCGCCTCCGGCCTGCCGCGGTTCAAAGGGGGAGTGGTACTCCCCGGACGTCGACCATGGAGTCAGGCTCATGGCGGGATGCGCTTCCCTTTCCCGCCCCTGTATGGACGTGGCGTTAATCCTTTACTATCTCCCGGAGCGCCGCGGCCACCCGGTCCACCTGGGGTTCTGTCATGGCGGGGTAGAGGGGCAGGATGATGCCCCGGTCCTGCAGGTACTCGCTCACCGGCAGGGGCTCCCGGGGGGGGCGGTCCCGGTAGGCCGGCTCCCGGTGGGAGCACATCACGCCCCGACGGCTCTGGATGCCCCGGGCCGCCAGGGCCTCCATCACCTGCCGCTGGCTCAAGGGGCAGGCCGCGGACAGGACCACCCAGAAGGACTGCCAGTTGCTCCGGGCGTAGGCGGGCTCCCGGGGCAGGATGAGCAGGGGGTGGCCCTCCAGGGCCGTCAGATACCTCGCCGCCAGCCGCCGCCGGGCCGCCACCATCTCGGGCAGGCGCTTGAGCTGCTCCCGGCCCACCGCGCCCTGGATATCCGACAGGCGATAGTTGTACCCCACCTCCCGGTACTCCTCGAAGACCACCTGGCCCGCCCGGTCCCGTTCGATGGTGGACAGGGACATGCTGTGGGTGCGCAGTTGGGCCAGGCGAGCCATGAGCTCCGGATCGCTCCCGGTGATCATGCCGCCGTCCCCGGTGGTGATGATTTTCCTGGGGTGGAAGGAAAAGGCGGCCAACACCCCGTGGGGCCGGCCCACGGGCTCGAACCGGCCATCGAGGCGGATTTCCGAGCCCAGAGCGCAGGCCGCGTCCTCCAGGACCGCCAGGCCATGGGCCCCGGCGAAAGCCAGGATGCGGGCCAGGTCGCAGGGCATCCCCAACTGGTGCACCGCCAGGATGGCCCTGGTGCGGGGCGTCACCACCCCCTCCAGGCGTCCCGGGTCCAGGTTCCCCGTCTCCAGCTCCACGTCCACGAAGACGGGCTCCGCGCCCACGTAGCACACCACGTTGGCGGTGGCGATGAAGGAATGGCTGACGGTGATGACTTCGTCCCCCGGCCCCACCCCCAGGGCCACCAGGGCCAGGTGCAGGGCCGCGGTCCCGCTGGATACCGCCACCGCCAGGGGGGCGTGCACCGTCCGGGCGAATTCTTCCTCAAAGGCCGCCACTTCGGGGCCCTGCACCACCCACCCCGAGAGGATGGCCCGCCGGGCCGCGGCGGCCTCCTCTTCGCCCAACACCGGCCGGGCCACGGGAATCTTTTCCATGCCACCCCCAGTTGCGTGAAGTTTGCTTCAGGTAACGACAGGCGCCCTATCCCTGGGGAAGGGGCCGTTGTTTGGGTTTTGGGTTTTAGGTTTTGGGTTTTGGGTTTTAGGTTTTAGGTTTTAGGTTTTGGGTTTTAGGTTTTATATTAGGCGGTTCTCATCCGAAAACTCCCCCTCCCCTGGTGGGAGGGGGTTGGGGGGAGGGGGATCAATAGGGCGACTGGTCTGTATTACTAACTTATTTCACCCCCACCCTAGCCCTCCCCCATCAAGGGGGAGGGAACAAAACGGCTTTTCGGATGAACACTAGGTGGCGATCAAGAGGTGGCACATCGCGGCCTTGGGGCCGCCGCCAAACGGAAAATCGACCTGATCCCTGTTG
>VGSQ01000175.1 GCA_016874975.1 Deltaproteobacteria bacterium | reverse complement strand
TGGGACATGCCCCGCAGGAAAAGCCCGATAAAGAGGAACCAGACGCCGTTGATGAGGGCCCCGGCGAAAATCTGCAGGGCCCCCAGGACCATGAGGGCCACCGCGAAGCCCTTGCCCAGGTCCGCGGCCACCTTGGTGGCCCGGGTGAGGGAGCCGGTGCGCCACCACCACAGGGCCCGCAGGATGCGCCCGCCGTCCAGGGGGAAGCCGGGCACCAGGTTGAAGATACCCAGGGCCACGTTGATAAAGGCGAGATAGCGCAACACCGCAATGAACAGGTCCGGCAGCCAACCGCCCAAGAACACCCTCAGCGTCCAGAAGAGGGCGGCCAGGGCGAAGCTGCACAGGGGGCCCACCACCGCGATCTTGAGCTCGGTTTTGGGATCCTTGGGCTCCTCCGACAACCGGGCCACCCCGCCGAAGATGAACAGGGTGATCTCCGGGATGTGAATGCCCGACCGGATGGCCATCAGCGAGTGGGAAATCTCATGGGCCACCACCGAGGCAAAAAAGAGCAGGGTGGCCACCAACCCCGCCAGCCAGTAGGCCGTCTGGTCATAGCCCGGATAGTTTCGGGGGAAATACCCCGCGGATAGGGCCAGCAGCACCAGCGCAAAGACGATGAACCAGGAGAAATCCAGGGCCACCCGGATGCCGGCCAGGCGGAAGAGGGTAAGCCCCTGTGGCGGGGCGGAGGAGGACCTTTCCGAAGCCATGTTGTCTCCCTTTGGTCTGTCTCCTGCCGTAACTGCAGGAGGGGAAAGGCGGAGTGGGGGCAAGGGTCTGCGGCCCCCCTACCCCGCCACAACCTTTTCAAAACAATATCCTAGAAGCAGTAGTGTATCTTAATTTTTCTGCATGGGAATGTCAGTCGTAGGGCGGGCTCCGCCCGCCATTACCTGGCCCCGAGGGCCGGCTTGAGCGATTTTCATGTTGAGTTGAGAGCGCCGCTCATGAGCAGTTACCTTGAAAATCACTATCATAGGGCGGCCCGCGGCCGCCGACCTCGTTCCGTCGGGGCGGGTTTGAAACCCGCCCCGACGGCGGGGTTTTCATCTTCGGGGGTGGCCCCGTCGGGGCCATGAGCATTTCAAAACAATATCCTAGAAGCAGTAGTGTATCTTAATTTTTCTGCATGGGAATGTCAGCCGCCGACATCCACTGCGAACAGGAACATTTCCGGAGGTGGCGAAGGCTTTGGGGGATTCGGCCGCCGCCGCGGGTCGCCGTGCTCCGGGAGCATGGTTTGGGCCGGGCGGGTGAGTTCCGGGAGTCCCCAGCCCGCTTTGCTTGCGAAATTGCGCCGGACCAGGAGCAGGCAAGCGATCAGGGCGGTCCGGATGCGGATCAGCACCGCGGTCGATGAAGCGCTGTAAAATGCTCTGAGTTTCAGATGTTGCTTGACTTACTGAAAATATTCATGGTCCTGCTTCGAAAAGTTTTTTGTAGGGTGCGCACTGCGCACCGTAAGGATGCTTAACTTTTCATAATTTATGGCTGAGCCCAAGGCTCATGAGGAACTGCTATGAAAAGTTCCTTATCCCCCTCTCCCCCGGCGGGGGAGAGGGCTGGGGTGAGGGGGAAAACTTTTCATGCTTTGCGAGTGAGCCGAAGGCTCATGAGTAACTGCTATGAAAAGTTCCTTATCCCCCCTCTCCCCCGGCGGGGGAGAGGGCTGGGGTGAGGGGGAAAACTTTTCATGCTTTGTGAGTGGGCCTCAGGCCCATGAGTAACTGTCTTGAAAAGTCCTTCCGTAGGGTGCGCACCGCGCACCATTGCCAGGTGCTTGAGGCGGGCAGGGACGCCCGCCCCACCGGCCTTTTCCTGAGTTACGGGAGGGCCGGAGGCCCGTGCGCTCCTGCTGCGGGAGAGAACGTTGGTTCAGCCGGAGGACGTCGATTTTATTCAAAGAACCTCTTTAAATCGGACCAGGCGAACGGCGGGATGCGCTTCGCTTTCCCGCCCTACGGCCCTACGGCCCTGTAGGGTGCGCACCGCGCACCATGGCTCGGACCTGACGGCGGGCAGGGCGGCCCGCCACACTGGCCTTTTCATGCGTTACAGGTGGGCCGGCGGCCCAGGCGCGACAGCTGCTCTGGTGCGCCAGGGGAAGGGCCGATTATAATTGCATTTTGCCATGGTCCTCAGAAAAGGGAAAGGCCCTTTTCAGGGCCTTAAATTTTTCTCGCCCCGGTGATATTTGGGGGCGGGTCTGGGGCGGGTCGGTCAAGCTTTTGCAGACAGCTAACTAATTGATATTACTATTAATGAACTGGTGCCGAAGGCGGGATTTGAACCCGCACGGGTCTCCCCACCACCCCCTCAAGATGGCGTGTCTACCAGGTTCCACCACTTCGGCAGGCGTGCGTTCATTTGGTTTCGGGCTTGGGGGTTTCACTCCCGGGGGCCGGGGCCGCGGGTTTGGCCGGGACGGCCGGGGCTTCCTTGGGGGCCGTCGGCTTGCCCGCCCCACGCATGATTGAGGTATCCCTGGACTTGACCACAAAGGTGAGTCCCAAGGAAGTCAGCATGAAGATGATGGCGGCCGCAGCGGTGAGCTTGGCCAGGAACGGGGCGGCGCCGGTGCTGCCGAAGACCGTCTGGCTGGAGCCCCCGAAAGCCGCGCCGATGCCCGCCCCCTTGCCGTGCTGCAGCAACACGATGCCGATGAGGGCCAGGCAGACGATGATGTGAACGATTACCAGTAACGTGGCCATAAGTTTTGCCGATCCCCAGGAACGAGTACGGCGGCCGCCTCCAGGCGCTTGCCGCCTCTAAACATGAATATAAAAAACTTTTTCCGGGAATGCAAGCCTCTTGCCGGCTCGCCCGACTTTTCCGGGCCTTTCAGGCCCGACTGACCCAGCCGGGATCGGCGGCCGCGGGCCGCCCTAGGAGCTGTGCCCGGACACCCGGGGGCGGGTGTCCTGCATAAATGCCCCAAGTGCCGTAGCGGGCGTCCCAGTGCTGTCCGGCACGATTTTTGCTCACAAGGCATCTCTGACCAGGATATTGCCTTCCAGCTTTGATGTTTCGGCCTGGAGAGAAAAGGAGGCGCATGTCAAAAAGGCCTCCGGACATGTAACAGCCTTCGTCTCAGGCTCCCTCCCCCTTGATGCTGAGCATTACCCACAAATCTTTACGTTCTAGTAGCCGCAGCCTTCAGGCTGCGCTAAAGGCTCGCTTGTGCCAAAGGTCTTCCATCTTCGGGGGTGGCCCTGCTGCGGGCCATGAGCGTTTAGCCCGCCCTCAGTGATCGTCGGCGCCGACTACGCAGATTAATGCTACTGCGTTCAGTAGTCCAAAAGTCCTTTCATTTTCCCCCCTTTGCTAAAGGGGGGTCAGGGGAAATTTGTCAGTATTTGTTAAGGGTTAATCAATAATTCCACGTAGTAGGATTAAAGTCTGCGGCTACCAAGGACCCAAAACCGGTTAACGTCAGAAACCCGGGCGTCATAGATTCGCCAATATTACTGACGCTATGTCTAATTTTCCATGCCGATGCGAGAGATAGGAGCGATAATTTCTTATTTGAATCTCATGAAGCAAAAAGATCCGGGATCTGATGTCGTATCCTCGGAGGGGGAGCACCGCGGGCCAGCGCATCCCGGAAAGCCAGACGATGGTTCGCAATCTCGCGCTGGCCGGGGCATTACTGATAGAAAAGGAATACCAAGGGAGGCTCTTGCAAAATTCTCCCTTTGTCTTGGGAAAGGGCCGGCAGTTTTGAAAACGCTCTGCATGATTCCGACCTTTTTAATGGTGCGCGGTGCGCACCCTACATGGCGGCCGGAACATCGGAGGAT
>VGSQ01000174.1 GCA_016874975.1 Deltaproteobacteria bacterium | reverse complement strand
GGGGCCACTACCTCCTTCCGGGGCGAGACGGTGAAATTGTTTAATGCCGCCTTTGTGCCCCAGGCGCACAGCGCCCAGCCCGGGGAAATCCTGGAGGTTTCCCCCAAAGGCCTGAAGCTGGCGGTATTGGAGGGCGCGGTCCTGGTCAGCCGTTTCCGCACCAAAGACCTGGGGAAGGTGAAGGCGGAAGAGTTCATCCAGGCCAACAACCCCCAGGTAGGGGAAAAATTCGGGGTTTAGGGGATATCCCATAACCTTGCCGAACTGTCCCCCCGGATCAGTTGATAGTTTCGCTTCCGCCAGGTGGTCCACCAGGGCGGCGGGATTGTTCAGGTCTTTGCCGCCCGAAGGGGCCTTTTGCCGCACTTCTACAGTGATGTTTGCTACACCCACAGACTTCAGGGGTCTCGTGCCACCAGTTCCCTCTGTGCTTTCAGCCATCGTCCTGATCTATGGCCGGGCTAATGGCGGGAGGTGATTTGCTTTCCAGCCCTCGAGCACTACAGCATTGAAATTTTCAAATTTTTCCAAAAAATCGAAAATCGCTTTTTATAGTTCTAAAATGTTATAATAACTAGCGGCCTGAATTAAGTTTTCCCAGTCATCGGAGAGCTTGCCAAGGCGTTTTTAATTCTTATACTTTAAAATACCGATGAGAATAAGCAGCGGGTCTTTCGGGATAGAACCGCTGACGACAATAATTCTTCAGCAGCGACAGAAAATCTATGTTCACCTCCACCAAACGCAGCAGGCCTGTTTCAAGCCGGAAACCTCGCCCCCCTCAGCCACCGCGCCGGTCCTGGGGCAGGGTGGTAGCCTGGGTCTTTCTGTTTTTATTCCTTTTCAGCCTGGGTGCCGCAGGGGGAGCAGCTTATTATGTTTACCAGCATTATAGTCGCGATCTGCCTGATTATACGTTGGTTAAGGATTACCGGCCCAATCTCATTACCCGGGTCTATGCCCGGGATGGACAACTCATCGGCGAATTTTTTACCGAACGCCGCATCATCGTGCCCTACAGCCGGCTGCCCCGGCATCTCATCCTGGCTTTTTTAGCCGCAGAGGACGCCCGTTTTTTTGAACATCCGGGCATTGACCTGATGGGGATCGTCCGGGCCTTCCTGGAAAACGTCAAGGCCGGAGAGATCGTTCAGGGAGGCAGCACCATCACCCAGCAGGTGGTAAAAAGCATCCTGTTGACTTCTGAAAAGAGTTATGACCGCAAGTTGCGCGAGGCCATCCTGGCCTATCGTTTGGAAAATTACATGAGTAAAGAAGAGCTGCTGCTGCTTTACCTGAACCACATCTATCTGGGCAACGGCGCCTATGGGGTGGAGGCCGCGGCTTTGGAATATTTCGGCAAAAACGTGGAGGACCTGGACCTGGCCGAAGCAGCCATGCTGGCCGGACTGCCCAAGGCCCCCAGCCGCTATGCCCCCACCAACAATCCGCTGCGGGCCAAGGAAAGGCAGTATTACGTCTTAAACCGCATGGTGGAAGCGGGCTTCATCGGCTCCGAGGAAGCCCAGCGAGCCCTGAATCAGCCCCTGAGCTTCAAATCCTCCCGACCGCAACGCTATGACGACGTGGGATATTACACCGATTATGTCCGCCAGTTGCTGGAAGAGCGCTACGGCCGGGACCCGCTTTATACCGCCGGTTTCCGGGTGTATACCTCCGCGGACGTGGAGCTTCACAAGGTAGCCCGGCAGGCCATCGAGTCGGGGCTCCAGGATCTCTATCGCCGGCATGGCTTTCGGGGAGTTTTGCGGAATTTAACTGCCAAAGAAATCGAACCTTTCTGCCAACAGCAGCTCGGCTCCATGGAGAAGTATCCCCCCCTGAAGGGAAGATTACAGACCGCGGTGGTGGTGCAGCCGGAGAGGGGTGGAACGGGCCCGGTGGTCCGCTTCGGCAACGATTACGGGATGCTGACCAGGGATTCCGCCCCGGGCGACGACAGAGCGACCGCCCGCTCCCGGCAGATCCTCTCCCGGCTGCGGCTGGGAGACGTTGTCCAGGTACGGCTCATGGAACGGACCTCCGGCCGCTACCAATGGCAGGTGAGCCTCAACCCGGACCCCATGGCCCAGGCCGCCCTGGTATATCTGGAAAATTACACCGGCAAAGTGCGGGTTATCATGGGCGGCAAGGATTATCGGGACAGCGTCTTCAATCGTGCCGTCCAGGCCAAACGGCAGCCGGGTTCGGCCTTCAAGGCCATCATTTATGCCGCGGCCGTGGAAAAGGGCTACGGCCCCCAAACCACCCTCCTGGATGAGCCCATTTCCTTGCCGGGGGGCCGCCGGGGGGAATACTGGACCCCGAAAAACTATGACAGCCGGTTTTACGGCCCCATGAGCCTGGCCTCCGCCCTGGCTCAATCCCGGAATCTGCCCACCGTCCGTCTCCTGGTGAGCATCGGCCTGCCGCCGGTCATCGATCTGGCCAAGGCCGTGGGCCTGTCCACCGAGATTTATCCCAATTACTCCTCGGCCCTGGGCTCCTCCGAGGTAACCCTCCTGGACCTGACCCGGGCCTACTCCAGTTTTCCCACCGAAGGGAAGCTGGCCGCTCCCATTGTCATCGAACGGCTGGAAAACCGGGAAGGGCGGATTCTGGAAGAGGCGCAGCCGCAACTGCGCCAGGTGATGAGCCCCCGCACCGGCAAGATCATGACGGAGTTGCTCGCCGGGGTGGTGCGGCGGGGCACCGGTCAGAAGGTTTTGGCCTTGAAACGGCCCATGGGCGGCAAAACCGGCACCACCAACAACACTCGGGATGCCTGGTTCATCGGTTTCACCCCCTCGGTGACGGCCGGCGTCTGGGTGGGCATGGATGACGAACGCTCCCTGGGCGCCCGGGAAACCGGTTCCCAGGCCGCGGCGCCCATTTTCATCCGGTTTATGCAGGAAGCCCTGGCAAACCAGCCGGTGGAGGCATTCCCGGAACTGCCGGCCACCCTGTTTGCCGGGACGCGGCAAGCCCCCGTGGATTACGAAGCCTCTGATGGAGACGATGATTATTACGAGGAAGAAGAAGTGGAGATCCCGGTGAGACTGGTGCCCACGGCCAGAGGGAATTTTTTCCAACGCGACTTGGGAGAATGACAGCTAAACCGGCTCTTCCGGGCTGGAGCTATAAGTCCGAAGGCGGGACGCGCGGCGCTTTTCCGCCCTACATGGTGAATTTTTCGGGACAATAAGATGAAAGAAATCAATGTCAAGGACGTCACCGCGGCCGTGAAGCAGGCGGCCATGGAGGCCAATTATTACCTGGGCGAAGACATGCTGCAGGCCTTTGCACGCGGCCTGGAGGAGGAAGAATCCCCGGCAGGACGCGAGGTCTTCCGCCTGCTCCTGGAAAACGCCCGCATCGCCCGGGAGCAGCTGATCCCCATCTGCCAGGACTGCGGTCTGGCGGTGGTCATGGTGGAACTGGGCCAGGAGGTCCACCTGGTGGGGGGCGACCTTAACGAGGCCATCCAGGAAGGCATCCGTCAGGGTTATGAGGAGGGCTATCTGCGCAAGTCCCTCTGCCATCCCCTCACCCGGAAAAACACTGGCGACAACACCCCGGCGGTGATCTATACCACCGTGGTTCCCGGCGACGCCCTGAAACTGATGGTGGTGCCCAAGGGCGGCGGCAGCGAAAATATGAGCCGGGTTCACATGTTGCGGCCCGCGGCCGGTCTGGCCGGCATCAAGGAAAAAATCGTGGAGACCATCCGGGAAGCCGGGGCCAATCCCTGTCCGCCCATTGTGGTGGGGCTGGGCATCGGCGGCACCTTCGAACAGGCGGCCCTGTTGGCCAAGAAAGCCCTGCTGCGGGAGGTGGGGACCAGAAACCCTGATCCGGAACTGGCTGCCCTGGAAGAAGAATTCCTCACCC
>VGSQ01000173.1 GCA_016874975.1 Deltaproteobacteria bacterium | reverse complement strand
CCTGACGCCGCAGCCGCTCGGGGGATTCGCCGAAGACCCGCACCTCCCCCCGGCTGGGCCGGATGAGGCCCAACAGCACCTTGAGAAGGGTGCTCTTGCCCGCGCCGTTGGGGCCCAGAATGCCCACAAAACTCCCCCCCTGGATGTCCAGGTCGATGTCCTCCAGGACCGGCGCGTGGTTGTAGGTCACCCACAGGCGGCGCATCTCAATGACCGGGGCGGAGCTCATTGCATGGCCTCCGCCATCACGGTCAGGTTGTGGCGCATCAGCTTGAGGTAGTCCTCGCCGTAGGGTGGGAAGCCCCCCAGGGGGTCCAGCACCAGCACCCGGACGCCCGCTTCCCGGGCGATGGCCTCCGCCACCCGGTGGGAAAGCTGGGGCTCGGCGAAGACCACCCGCACCTGGTGACGCCGTATGGCGGCCACCAACCGCTGGATGTGGCGGGGGGTGGGCTCCCGGCCGGGGGCCGACTCGATCACCCCCACCTCCTGCAACCCATAGCGCCGGGCGAAGTAGGCGAAGGCGGGATGGAAGGAGACGTAAGCCTTGAGGCGGAAGGCCGCGGTGCGCCCGGCGATTTCCTGATGTAAGGCCTCCAATTCCGCCAGATAACGGCTGAGGTTGGCCTCATACACGGACCGGTGCTCCGGGTCCACCTGGATGAAGGCCTGGGCGATGCGGCGGCACAGGTCCTGGACCAGCACCGGGTCCAGCCAGACGTGGGGATTGCCCTGAGCATGGATATGGCCGTGACCCTTGCCCGGGCTCTCCTTCTTTTTCTCATGGCGGTGACCCGGCCCATGGTCATGATCCTCGGAGTGCACCTCCTGGATGAGCGGGACCCCGGCCGCGGCCTCCACCACCACCAGGTCTTGGGTCCCTCGGGAGGTGCGCAGCCGTTCGGCCCAGGGGTCCAGACCGGCGCCCACGCAGACCAGGACTCGGGCGGCCATGGCCCTGGCCACCACCGACGGGGGGGGCTCAAAGACGTGGGGGCTGGCGCCCGGCGGAGTGAGAACCTGGACCGCCACCCGGTCGCCGCCGATCTGCCGGCAGAAGTCCCCCAGGGGGATGATGCTGGCGGCCACGGCCACCGGCGGGGCGGGGGTGCGGCAGCGGGCGGGGGTGGGGAAAACCGCAGCCATCAGGCAACCGAGGAGCAGCGCCAGAAAGGCTCCCAGCAAGCGGGCGGGCGCTGATGGGAGAGGGTAGGGGGCCAGGCGCCGGCCCTCAAAGGCAACCGGGTTGCCTTTCATGGCCCTTCCTCCGCTTCCCGGCATTGCCGGCAGACCCCCTCCACCCGAATCTCCAGGCGCTCCGCCCGGTTGCCCAGGGGACCCTGGAGCCGGTCCCAGAGCGCCTCCAGCGGCACCGGCTGCAGACACTGGACCTCGCCGCAGGCCTGACACTGGAAGTGGGGATGGGGCGGGTGATGCTCGCAGGCCAGCTCAAAGTGGGCCGCCTTGCCCTCCAGGGGCACCTTGCGGACCAGACCCCGGCGCAGAAAATCCTCCAGGATGCGGTAGATGGTCACCTTGTTGACCCGGCGGCGGCGCCGCACCGCCTCCAGGATTTCGGCAGCCCGCCAGGCCCGGGCCTCGGCGCCCAGGACGGCCAGCACCTCCAGGCGCACCGGGGTGAGGCGCAGCCCGTGGCTGGCCAGAAGTTGAGGAAAGTCGCAGGCGTCGGACATAAGTCGGCCTTGAATGAGTGTGATGGGGGAGGTGGCCAGGGGCCACCTTTCTCTGCTTCGAAAAGTTTTTTGTAGGGTGCGCACTGCGCACCGTAAGGATGCTTAACTTTTCATAATTTATGGGTGAGCCCAAGGCTCATGAGCAACTGCTATGAAAAGTTCCTTATCCCCCTCTCCCCCGACGGGGGAGAGGGCTGGGGTGAGGGGGAGAACTTTTCATGCTTTGCGAGTGAGCCCCAGGCTCATGAGTAACTGTCTTGAAAAGTTCTTGGTGGCGCCGGCATCTTGCCGGTGCGGCGCACAGGCTGGAAGCATGTGCCACCAAAGACAAAGGCGGCGGGCAGAGACGCCCGCCCCACCGGATTTTTCATATGTTACAGGTGGGCCAGCGGCCCATGGGGGACTGCTCTGAAAATGTCTCTCGTAGGGCGCGTCTTACGCGCCACAGATGGTGCGTGAGACGCACCCTACATTTTCATGGTTGGGGTGATCCTCTGGAACTAGAACGGCTCGTTCCCAAGCTCTGCTGGGAACCTTACAACCGCCGGGTGCTCCCGATTTCCATTGATTCTCCGGCCAAGCCGGAGCTTGGGAACCAGAGGCAAACCAAGGCATTGCCCAGAGAGCGCTGGTTTTCTTTCTACCATTTTTTCAACTCAGTTGCAAGTTGGCCCTCCACCATCTTCTATCCCAAATTCCCTGAGAAAAATGTGGGACACCCGCATTAGGGTGTCCCGGCGCTCTAGAATCTCCCGCCCAACGAACCGGCGTAGCCGGTGAGCTCCACATACCCCCGGCCGGTGACGGGCCGGTCGCCCCGGGAGCCGGTGACCTGCACCTGGCCCTCCCAGTAAATCAGCCGGGCCGCGCCGCCGGTGCGCAACTCCTGGTCGGCCAGGGTGGGGGTGAGGGTGAGACGGTAGCCGGCCGGGGGGATGGTGAGGAGCCAGCCCGCGGGATAGACTGCCTTCGTGTGGGGAGAGGTCCAGCGCCCTGTGGGTTGGACGGTGACATCCGAGAGGGTGAGATGCCGGGCCTTCCCCTGGGGGTCCACCAGGGTGCCGGAGGAGGCCGGGTCCGGGAGGCCGTCTGGCCCCCGCATGAGGTAGAGCATGACGTCCTCGCCGTCGTCCAGTTGCAGGGCGAACCAGTCCCAGCCCACCTGGTCCGGAGCCATTTTGGCGCTGCCGAATTCCCGGTCCAGCCAGCTCAGGCCGGTGACGTCCAGGGATTGCCCGTCCAGGGTGACGGCGCCCCGGGTGTCCAGGCGGGTGATGGAGTAATAGTGGCTGGCCACCGGGGCGTCTGCGGCCTTGCGGCTGTAGCCGGCCTCGCCGTGCAGGACCGGGGGTTTGAGGGGCTTAAGCCTGAGATCCAGCCCCAGGTCCGGGCCCCCGGCCCGCAGGCGCATCTCCCCCTCCGCCTCCTCGGCCCGCCAGTCGTCCACCCAGACGTTCAGGCGGCCGACGTCCGCCCCGGCCAGACCCATGGCCCCCCGCATGGCCTTTTCCCGGAAGAGAAAGGTTTGCCGCCTCGGCGCGGTGAGGGCCAGATGCGCGAAATAGACGGTGTGGGCCGCCCAGGCGGAGCGGGAAGCCGCGGCCGACGGCGGTTTCAGAGCCACCCGGAAAAAGGTGAGCTCATAGCCGAAACCCTCGCCGGCGGTGCTTTGCAGATGGCCCGAATAGTACCACCATTCGCTGCGGTACTCCGGATGCGCCCCGTGGTCCCGGGGAAATGAAAAAAGGTAGCCGGGGCGGGCGGCTTGGAAAAAATCGGCCGCGCCCCAGGCCCCGGCCGGCGTCAGGGTGAAAACCGCGGCGAGAACGTGGAGAAAGAACCGTTTCATGATACAATCATACCCTAAGATCGGTCGGGGCGGGCGGCTTAACCGGAGGAAAAGATTATCAACAGTCACCCAGAAGCCTGCCGCTCTCCCCGATAAGGATGAAAAGCAGCTTACGGGGTTAGGGCCCGGGAACCGCCGCCCGGCGTTTTCCTATGGCTGCAAACTGAAAGATGAAGACCGCGAGCTATTTTCAGAAAAAAGTCGGCGGAGGACACCCTGTCAGGGTTGACCTGCAGGCCCGGATTGATTTAAGCGCGGCCCGGGCCCCAAGGTTCCCCGAGTCCCATCGCCGGAGGGAGGCATCATGGAACCGATCACGGTGATCAAAGATCCCGCAGCGGCGCAGTTGGAGAAATTGGGGGTGAAA
>VGSQ01000172.1 GCA_016874975.1 Deltaproteobacteria bacterium | reverse complement strand
CGATTTAATCGCCGTTTTTGGGCGCGCCAATCTTTCCATCGGTTACTTAATGCCTGTGCATCAACTAACACTATTACCCGAAACGAACTTATGGCCCCGAAAACTGCTGAGCAGAGTCAATAGGCCATTCTGTATAAAGGTTTCCAAGGCGTTTTCCTTTCTGCTGGTAAGTTGTTTGGGTTGCGTGAACCTGAAACTTACAACAAGAGGAAAACGCCGGCAATTTTTTCATTTGGTTGCGGCCTAAAGGCCGCGATGTGCGACGGTGAGATTATCCAGGGCCGCCTGGTCAACCGGCCGGTGGGATTGTTCCAAGTGGAGCGCATGAACCAGATGTTCCAGGAGGGCGCCACGGAGTTCATCCCTGACCAATTCTTCTATAACGCCAGGCGTTATAGCGGTGAGGACCTCCATGAGGTGGTGGTCAGAGAATGCCTGCCGGAGATTGGACCTTTACGCACCCAAGAGGAAGTTAAGCAGTGGCAAAGGGCCCCGCGGAAATATGATCTCTGCCCGGTAACCCGCAATATCATGCGGCGTTATCTGGATGTTACCCCGCCGGAGAAAAAGCTGGTCGGCCCACCTTACCATTATTTCATCAGCTTCCATGGCCCGGACGAATCCCTGGCCCGTATGGTGTATGAACACCTCCGGCAAGCCAAAGCCGAGGCGGTATTTTTCAGCCAGGAAACCATGGGGCGCTCCGGCTCCTGGGGGCGGCAGTTGGATGACGCCCTGGACGCCGCCCGATGTCTTATTGCCGTGGCCACCCAGCCAGGGCATCTCACGGAGGAATGGCCGGAATATGAATGGCGGAGCTACTTTAATGAGATGCAAAGCAAACTGAAGCCCAAAGGTAGCCTAATTCCCTTTGTATGCGGGTTCCCCCCGGAAAAGATGCCCCGGCCCTTAAGAGAGCAACCGGCCATCTCGGTTCCCTGCGACCGGATCGAGCAGGGGCTGGAGAAACTTAACCATCTGCTCCTCATTTTGGGACAGCAGAGGATCTGAACCGGCGTATTCCCTGTTAACCCTCCAGCCTTGGTCAAACTGAGGGCCGATGACATGCAGGAAAAACCGTTTTCCGGCACGGCTCTTACCAGCCGGGTCGTCCGAGTTTTCATCTCCTCCACTTTCCGGGACATGCAGGTGGAAAGGGAGGAGCTGGTGAAGCAGGTCTTCCCGGAACTGCGCCGCCGCTGCCGGGAGCGCCAGGTGGAGCTGGTGGAGGTGGACCTGCGCTGGGGGGTGACCGAGGAGCAGGCCAACCGGGGGCAGGTGCTGCCCATCTGCCTGGTGGAAATCGAGCGCTGCCGCCCCTACTTCATCGGCCTGTTGGGGGAGCGCTACGGCTGGGTGCCGGACGCCATCCCCCAGGAATTGATCGACCAGGAGCCCTGGCTCAAGGAGCATCTCCACCATTCGGTCACGGAGCTGGAAATCCTCCACGGGGTGCTGAACAACCCGGACATGGCCCAACGGTCCTACTTTTATTTCCGGGACCGGGCCTATCTCGACACCCTCCCCCCGGAGCAACGGGGCGATTTTCTCTCCGAAGCCCCGGACGCCCAGGCCAAGCTGGCCCGCCTGAAGGACCGCATCCGCCAGAGCGGCCTGCCCCTCAAGGAGGATTATCCCGACCCCCGGACCGTGGGGCAGTGGATCTTGACGGACCTCTGGGAGGCCATTGACCAGGCCTTTCCGGCCGAGGAGGTTCCGGACCCCCTGGCCCGGGAGGCCGCGGAGCACGAGGCCTTTGCCTTAAGCCGGGCCAAGGTCTATATCGGACGGCCGGAATACTTCGAACGCCTGGATAGTTATGTTGCCGGCGAGGACAAGCCCCTGGTGCTCCTGGGGGAGTCCGGGGTGGGGAAATCGGCCCTCCTGGCCAACTGGGTAAGGCGCCACCGGGAGCGCCACCCCGAGGACTTAGTTTTTCTCCACTTCTTAGGCTCCACCCCCCAGAGCGCCGACTATGTGGCCCTGCTGCACCGCCTCATCTCGGAGCTCAAGGCCCGCACCGGGGACCCGGAAGATGTTCCCGTCCAGCCCGACAAGCTTCGGGAGGCCCTGCCCCTGTGGCTGGCCAAGGCCTCAGCCTGGGCCGGCAGGGAAGGGCGCCGGGTCATCCTCGTCCTGGACGCCCTGAACCAACTGGAAGATAAAGATAACGCCCCGGATTTGGGCTGGCTGGCGGAGTATTTCCCGCCCCAGGTCCGGGTGGTTCTCTCCACCCTGCCCGAGCGCCCGCTCACGGCTCTGGAAAAGCGGGGCTGGCCCACCTTTACGGTGGCCCCCCTTGACCCGGAGGAAATGCGCCGGGCCATCCCGGAGTATTTGGGCATTTACCGCAAGACCCTGGATGCCCCCCTGGTGGAGGCCATCGTGGCCGCCCCCCAGGCCGCCAACCCCCTCTATCTAAAGGCCCTGCTGGAAGAACTCCGGGTCTTTGGGATTTTTGAGGAACTGAAAAACCGGGTGCGCCACTATCTGGCTGCCCCGGACCCACCGGCCCTGTATAACCTCATTCTGGAGCGCCTGGAGGGGGATTATGAAAGGGACCGCCCCGGCCTGGCGGGAGAGGCCCTGTCCCTCATCTGGGCGGCCCGCCGGGGGCTGACCGAAAGCGAATTGCTGGAGATCATGGGCACCGAGGACGGCCCTCTGCCCCGGGCCTTCTGGTCGCCCCTGTTCCTGGCCCTGGAGGAGTCCCTGGTCTCCCGCTCAGGTTTAATGAATTTCTTCCACGACTACCTGCGCCAGGCGGTGCAGGAGCGCTATCTCCTTGCCCCGGAAGCCCAACAGGCCGCCCACCTGCGCCTGGCCGCCTATTTTGAAAAAAGGAAAGTCGACGAACGTAAGGCGGACGAACTCCCCTGGCAGCTCCACCAAGCCCAGGCCTGGGAGGGCCTGCGGAGTTGCCTCACAGACCTGGACCTGTTTGCCTTTTTAATTCCTGAGGCCAGGCGTTATGAACTGCTGGGCTACTGGCTGGCGCTGAAAAAGCAGGGGCATGACCCGGTGGCCGCCTACCAGGAAGCGCTCCAGCGCTATCAAGCCCAGGCCCCCGGCGAAGCCGACCTGGCCGCCAGAATCCACCAGGTTGCTTTATTCTTTGACATCCGCGCTGCCTATCCGGAAGCACTTGCCCTTTACCAACAGGCCCTGGCCCTCCGGGAAGGGGTCGTAGGGCCGGATCACCCCGATGTTGCGCTATCTCTCAACAATCTTGCGGCGCTGTACCATGCCCAGGGGCGCTTTCTGGAGGCCGAGCCCCTTCATTTGCGATCCCTGAACATCCGTGAGAAGGTTTTCGGGCCGGACCACCCGGACGTGGCCCAATCCCTCAACAATCTTGCGGCGCTGTACCATGCCCAGGGGCGCTTTCTGGAGGCCGAGCCCCTGTACCAGCGCTCGTTGGCAATCATGGAGAAGGTCCTGGGGCCGGAGCACCGGAATGTGGCCAGCTCCCTTAACAACCTTGCGGAGTTTTACCGCGCCCAGGGGCGCTTTCCGGAGGCCGAGCCCCTATACAATCGCTCCTTGGCCATCGCGGAGAAGATGCTGGGGCCGGAGCACCCCGATGTAGCCCAATCCCTCAACAATCTGGGGGTGTTATATGGCGCCCAGGGGCGCTTTCCGGAGGCCGAGCCCCTTCACTTGAGATCCCTGCGCATCAGGGAAAAGGTCTTGGGGCCGGACCACCCGGAGGTGGCCCAATCCCTCAACAATCTGGGGGCGCTATATGCCGCCCAGGGGCGCTTTCCGGAGGCCGAGCCCCTTCACTTGCGATCCCTGCACATCCGGGAGAAGGTTTTCGGGCCGGACAACCCGGACGTTGCCAGTTCCTTAAGCGCCCTGGCGGGGCTTTACGAGGCCCAGGGGCGCTTTCCGGAGGCCGAGCCCCTTCACTTGCGATCCCTGCACATCCGGGAGAAGGTCTTCGGGCCGGACAACCCGGACGTTGCCGTTTCCCT
>VGSQ01000171.1 GCA_016874975.1 Deltaproteobacteria bacterium | reverse complement strand
CAAAACCGACGCCCGCACGGTGGAATTCCGGCCCACGGTGGCCCCGGGCGGCGAGGCGGTCATCACCTATACGGTGCATTATAGCTGGTAGTCCATGAAAAAGTCTGCCCGCGCTTTCCTTCTCACTCTCATCCTCACCCTGGCCTGCCCGCCGGGCCCGGCCCGGCCCTGCACCCTGTGGATCGCCCTGGCCGAGCGGGTGCAGGGAGGCGGGGCGCTGGTGGCCAAGACCCGGGACATGCCGCCCAACCATCTCCAGGAGGTGCGCCTGGAGAGGCCCCCCGGGGGCTTCCGCTTCGTGGGGCTGTACGCCGCCACCGGCTCCCGCCAGGGCCTCAAGGACGGCATCAACGAAAAGGGGCTGGTGATCCTCAGTTCCGCGGCCAGTTGCCTGTCCCAGGCGGAGCGCAACCGGTTCCCCGGCCCTCCTGACCTGTTGGAGCGGCTGCTGGCGCAATGCGACGGGGTGGAGGCGGTGCTGCGGCATCTGGAGCGGTTCACCCATCCAGCCTTTTACCTGCTGGCCGACCCCCGCCAGGCCGCGGTCATTGAAGTGGGCCTGAACCACCAGCGCCGGGTGCGGGTGGTGGACCGGGGCGCCCTGACCCACACCAACCACTATCTGGAGCCGGCTTTTCAGGAGCTCAACCGGGGCAGTTGCCTGAGCAGCTCCTTGCGGCTCCAACGCATCGCCTTTTTGTTGGGCCGTCACCGGGGGCCTCTGACGCTGGCCGACTCCGTCGCCTTCACCGAGGACCGCAAAGACGGTCCCCGTTGCAGCATCTGGCGCTGGGGCGGATCCCCCAAAAAGGTCCGCACCCTGGCCGCCTGGGTGTCCCACTGGCCCAGGCAGGGGGCGCCCGTCCTCTACCTGAAACTGGCCAATCCGGGCCAGACCGTCAGAACCCTCAGGCTCACCCTGGACGAGGCTTTTTGGCGGCAGGGGGCAAAAGTTTTCTGACCTCCTTGCCAACCCTCATTCCATGATTATGATATAATATAAACGATGGTGAAGAATGCCCGGAGGTCGGGGCTGCGCCATGGGATCGTATCTCCCTCAACTCGCCGGGCCCACGAAGCAACTTGTTCTCCGTCACCCGATGCGGTGATGTGAGAGAGACTTCTCCCAAATTTAGCGCCCGCATGATACCCGCACTATTACCCTTCGGGAGGGGCCGGAACCGGCTCTGCCGCGATCCCCTCCCGGACCTCCTCGCGTCTTGGTGAGCCGGAAGTCTCCACCCCCGCCGCCTGCCGGCAAGGAGGCAAATATGGAGGCCACCGCCACGGTTCTGGAACGATCTATTCGGACCGCTTGGCTGGAGGACCTGCCCCAGGTCCTGCGCATCGAGCGGGAAAGCTTTGACAAGCATTGGGATCTTTTTAACTTCAAGGCCTCCCTGGAGGACGTCTTTTTGGTCTACGAGAAGGCCGGCGAGATCATCGGCTTTGTGGTGGCCTGCTGCTGTCGGCTGGCCAAGCGGGGCATGATTCTGCGGGTCGCCGTGGATCCCGCCCACCGGCGCCGGGGGGTGGCCATTGCCCTCCTCCAGGAAGCCTTCGAGCGCCTGGAAGAGCGGGATGTCCAGGACGTGGACCTGGACGTGGACGTGGTTAAGAGCGGCGCCCTGCGCCTTTACGAAAAGGTGGGCTTTAAGATCGTGGAAATCCTCACCCTCGACCCCGAAGGTGACGAATCTTTTTATATCATGAGGAAAAGGCTGCATTAAAAAATATGAGGGGGGAGAGGGAGCCACGGGTCACAGACCCTTGCCGCCTCCCCCACACCCCCAGCCCCGACCCGTCGGCCTACCACCTGGCTCCCAAGGTGAACCTGGGAACCAGGTGGTAGGGCTCCCGAAAAAGGGGGTTGGGAGGGGGGGTGGGGGGAGGTGATCACAGGCGAGACGCCTGTGCCACAGGAGCCACTGCTACCCCGGCCCTCCCCTCACAACGAAACCTGGTACGCCATCTCTTATGCCAGAGCGGTTCCGCTTGCAGACCTCCTTCCGGCCCACCGGGGATCAGCCCCGGGCCATCCGGGAGTTGACGGCCGGGGTCCGGGCCGGACATCCCCATCAGGTGCTCCTGGGAGTCACCGGCTCGGGCAAGACCTTCACCATCGCCAACGTCATCGCCCAACTTCACCAGCCCACCCTGGTGCTGGCTCCCAACAAGACCCTGGCGGCCCAGCTCTACGGCGAGTTCAAGGAGTTCTTCCCGGACAACGCGGTGGAGTATTTCGTCAGCTATTACGACTATTACCAGCCCGAAGCCTACCTCCCCCAGGCCGACCTCTACATCGAAAAGGACGCCTCCATCAACGAGGCCATCGACCGCCTGCGCCATTCCGCCACCCGGTCGCTGCTGGAGCGCCAGGACGTCATCATCGTGGCCTCCGTCTCCTGCATCTACGGCCTGGGCTCCCCCGAGGCCTACCACGGCATGCTCCTCTATCTCGAAGAGGGCATGGAGAAGGACCGGCGGGAGGTGCTGCAAAAACTGGTGGAGATCCTCTACGAACGCAACGACATGGACTTCCACCGGGGCGCCTTCCGGGTGCGGGGCGACCGGGTGGAGATCTTTCCCGCCTACGAAGAGAGCCGGGCCATCCGGCTGGAATTTTTCGGCGACCAGGTGGAGGCCATCCGGGAGATCGACCCCCTCCGGGGCAAGGTCTTGCGAACCCTGAAGAAAATCGCCATCTACCCGGCCAGCCACTATGTGACGCCGGACCTGGTGCGGCGCCAGGCCATGGCCGCCATCGAAGCGGAGCTGGGGCCCCGGCTGGAGTGGTTCCGGGAGCACGGCAAGCTCCTGGAAGCCCAGCGCCTGGAGGAGCGCACCCGCTTCGACCTGGAGATGATGCGGGAGGTGGGCTACTGCCACGGCATCGAGAACTATTCCCGGCACCTCACCGGCCGGGCCCCGGGGGAGCCGCCGCCCACGCTCCTGGACTACCTGCCCCGCCAGTCCCTGGTGGTCATCGACGAAAGCCACATCTCCATCCCCCAGCTCCAGGGCATGTTCCGGGGGGACCGCTCCCGTAAGGAGACCCTGGTGGAGTACGGCTTCCGCCTGCCGTCGGCCCTGGACAACCGCCCGCTGAATTTTGAAGAATTTCAGGGTCGGGTCCCGCAGATCATCTATGTGTCGGCCACCCCCGGCCCCTATGAGATGCAGCAGGCCCAGGGCCGGGTGGTGGAGCAGATCGTCCGGCCCACGGGCCTGATGGACCCCAGGATCACGGTGAAGCCCGCCACCCACCAGGTGGACGACCTGCTGGGGGAGATCCGCCGCCGGGTGGAGCGGGGCGAGCGGGTGCTGGTCACCACCCTCACCAAGCGCATGGCCGAAGACCTGACGGAGTACTACCGCGACCTGGGGCTCAAGGTGCGCTACCTGCACTCCGACATCACCACCCTGGAGCGCATGGAGATTATCCGGGACCTGCGCCTGGGGGTCTTCGACGCGCTGGTGGGCATCAATTTGCTGCGGGAGGGGCTGGACCTGCCCGAGGTCTCCCTGGTGGCCATCCTGGATGCGGACAAGGAGGGCTTCCTGCGGTCGGCCCGCTCCCTCATCCAGACCTGCGGCCGGGCGGCGAGGAACCTCAACGGCGAGGTGCTCCTCTACGCCGACCAGGTGACCCCGGCCATGACCGCGGCCATGGAGGAGACCGACCGGCGGCGCCAGCTCCAGGAGGCCTACAACCGCAAGCGCGGCATCACCCCGGAGACCATCCGCAGCAGCATCAAGGACATCCTGGCCTCGGTCTCTGAGCAGGACTACCTCACCGTGCCCCTGGCCGCAGAGGAGCAGGCCCCCTACCTCATCGACGATATCCCCGCCCAGATCGCCCGCCTGAAAAAAGAAATGCAGCGGGCCGCCAAGAAGCTGGAATTCGAAAAGGCCGCCACCCTGCGGGACCGCATCCAGGCCCTGGAAGGGGCGAATCTGCGGTTCGGGTAGGATGGACG
>VGSQ01000170.1 GCA_016874975.1 Deltaproteobacteria bacterium | reverse complement strand
GGAGGCCGAGATGGCGGTGCTGCGGGAGCGGGCGGTCACCTCCCCCTTCGACTTCATCGACTTCTGGGCGGTGGATTTCGAGTGGCGGGACGGCAAGCCCTTCGAGCATCACTGGCAGGATTTCCGGACGCGCAAGGACCGTTCTCTCAAGACCCGCACCGACCTGGGCTGGGAATATGCCCAGAAGGGCGCGCACCGGATTTGCGTCAAAGTGATCGACGTCTTCGGGGTGGACACCACCACGGTAATCGCGGTGGAGGTATGAGCCATGGCTTTTGAAGTCAACGAAACCAACGTGGCGGCGCTGGAGCCGCTGTTCAAGCCTTGGGAAGAACCCATCCGCCACCGCCTGCCCAACCCCACGCCGGGCGGCCCGGCCATAATCCAGCCGGGGCGCCGGCCCAGCAAGTGCCCCCTGGCGCGGGGCATCCGGGCCGAAGTGGACGGCTGGCGCCGGGGCGGTTATGCCGGGGTGAGCGAGACCTCCCGAACCCTCCTCAACTATTGGTTCAACTCGGAGCACGAGATCACCGACGACGAAGGCAACGCCATCTCCTTCCGCTACCACTGGGCGCAACGGGAGGCCATCGAGACCATCATCTACCTCTATGAGTCAAGAAATATCCGCAACGTGGCGGAACTGATGTTCGAGTTCGGTGGCGAGGCCCTGGCGGACCTGGCCCTGGGTATCAACCCGGAAGAGGACCGCTGGCCCCGGGACTGCTGCAAGGTGGCCACCGGCGGCGGCAAGACCAAGGTGATGAGCCTGGCCATTGTATGGAGCTTTTTTCACCGGCTCTATGAGCCGGGCTCCGACTTGGCCCAGCATTTTGTCATCATCGCCCCCAACCTGACGGTATATGAGCGCCTGAAGGACGATTTCGAGAACAGGAAGATTTTTGATAAAGACCCTCTGCTGCCTGAGGAATGGAAGTCGGATTTTCAGGTACAGGTGGTATTGCAGGATGAGCAGGGCGGAGCCAGTACCACCGGCACGATTTACCTGACCAATATCCACCGTCTCTATGAGTCGCGCAATAGCACCGGCGGCGAAGAAGAAGGGGTGGAGTCCATCTTCGGCCCGCCCGTGAAGCGGGCCCAGGCTCTGGACACCGGCGCGGCCCTGCGGGAGCGCATCACCCGCCACCCCCGCCTGATGATTCTGAATGATGAGGCCCACCATCTGCACGATCCCGACCTGGCCTGGAACCGGGCCATTGACGCGTTGCACAGCCAGAGCGTCAGCCGGGGGAACGGCGGCATCTGCCTGCAACTGGATTTCACCGCCACCCCCAAGCACACCAACGGCGAGCTATTCCGCCATATTATCTGCGACTTTCCCCTGGGCGAGGCGGTGGACGCCGGCATTGTCAAAGTGCCGGTCTTGGGCGAGTCCGATGAACTGGTGGAGCGGGGGGACCGTAGAACTCCGGCCCACGAGCGCTTTGCCATGCATTTGCAGTTGGGCTATCAGCGGTATGAAAAGACATACGAAGAACTGAGTAAAACGCGCAAACCCATCCTGTTTGTCATGACCGAAGACGCCCAGAGCGCCAATGAAATCGCCGACTATCTGGACAGCGAACCGTTCCCGTTGCTCAAGGGCCGCGTCCTCAATATCCACACCCGGCTGAAAGGCAGGATCAAAACGGTGAAGCGCTGGGGCCGGGAGGTCAAGGAATTTGTGGAGAGCGAAACCGGGATGAAGCCGGACGATCTCCGGGCCTTGCGGGAGATGTCCCGGGAACTGGATAAAAAAGAGAGCAAGTTCCACTGCGTGGTTTCGGTGATGATGCTCCGGGAGGGTTGGGACGTCCGCAACGTCACGACCATCGTTCCCTTGCGTCCCTATTCCGCTGCGGCAGGTATCTTGCCGGAGCAAACCTTGGGGCGGGGTTTGCGCCGCATGTTTCCTCTGGGCGACGTGCCGGAAATGGTGACGGTAGTGCATCACCCGGCCTTCCGCAAACTCTACGAAGAGGAGCTGGCCCAAGAAGGGTTGGACATCGCGGTGCTGCCCATCCGCGAGGTGTTCAAGCAGACGGTGACTGTTTTTGTGGACCACGCCAATAAGCCGGTGGAAGACCTGGAAATCGAGCTACCGCTGGTGTCGGACTCGATAGAGACGACGGCGGAACTGGTGGGGCTGACCTCCGAGGTGGTGCGGCAATACTTCTTTCAGCAGCGTTACCAGCCGCTGCCCATCGGCAAGAAGAAAGAAGGGGCGGTGGATTATAAGGAACGCCACCTCTTCACTGCTGAAATCGTGGCGCGGATGCAGTTGGACGCTGGACTCCTGACCAATGCCTGGTCGGCGGCGGGCTACTTTGCCCAGATGCTGGGCCGGGCCTGCCGCCTCACCAACCCGCACCAGGTCCTGACGCCTCTGGTGGAGGAGTTTCTCTCCAAGGTGTTATTTGAGCGGGAGGTGGACCTCTATTCTGGGGAAGTGGATCATCGCATGCGGGACGCGGACGTGCTGGAGCATGTCCGGGCCACCTTCACTAAGTTAATCTTGGACAGGACGGTTCAGAAGAAAGAACGCCAGCGAATCAGCCAGGGGCATCGCCTTTCCACCTGGAAGCCTTACCAGGCCAGCAGCACGGAGAAGCGGCCGGCGGTGCCGGCGACCCGGACGATGTTTAACCTGGTGCCCTGTGAAAACGAATTTGAGCAGGAATTCGCCGACTTTTGCGACTTTGCCGGCGACGTGGCAGCCTTCGCCAAAAATGCCGGACCGCAGAAACTGATGATCGACTATTTACGCCCGGATGGGCACCGGGCGCTTTATGTTCCTGATTTCTCTGTGCGGCTGAAGGATGGCGAATATCTGCTGGTAGAACTGAAAGGCAAGGTGGACAACCTTGTTCCCCTCAAGGCCAGAACCGCGGTGGAGTGGTGCAATGCGGCATCAAAGGGGAAAATCAGGTGGCGCTATCTATATGTGCCTTATTATCTCTTCCAGCAGAGTGCGCCGGCCACGGTGGAGGAACTGCGGCGGGCCTGTGAGCCGTCGCTCAAGTCTTTGATTGAGGAGGCCAAAACCGGCCAGTTACAACTACCGTTATTTGAAGCTACGGCCAAGAAAGAAGCAGACGAGAGGTTTGCCGGGGTCCTGCAAAAGGCGGGCATGGCGACTGCACCCGCGGAGATTGAGGAAGCCATGCGCCAAGCGGTGCAACTCCTTGATAACGCGGTGCGTATGAGGATGCCGGATTATAGCCATGCCTTTCAGCCCCTCCTGCGGCCCCTGGACGAGTATGCCATTAAGATTTTGGAAAATCGTCTCCGCCCCTGTATCCCCAAGGACGCAAAGCAGAGCCGAGACTATTTCTCTCCCTATATTGACAACTTACATCAAAGAGACAAAGTTCTTTTGAATAAAAACCAGCGTTATCTCAAGGATAACCTCGTGTTCGGGCGCTCAATCCAGAAGCTGGGGGCCTTGCTATTCTGCCTGGATTATGCCCAGACATGGGCCTTAGACGTGGGGGGCGTCTGGCGGGACGCCAAGCAAGTGTTTTCCGGCAAAGACATGGGGGACCTGTACGCCGATTTGAAAGAGGTAATTGCTTTTCGTAATACCCGCGTGGCCCATGTCGAGACGAAGCTGGATGACGCCGATGAAGCGTGGGGGGCGATGGTTGATTGGTTCCGGTGTTTGAATCGCATGAGTGGAATGGCATGATGAACTCCGAACGGGGTCTTGAAATTGGCTTTACGCTGTGTAGGGCGGTCATTTTCGACGCGCCAGTATTATGCCCAGGTCTGGCCGGCGCTGTTGGAGAGCAGCCTGCGCACCATCGCAGGTGGCCATATGGAGAGGTAGGGATTTACCCTTGCATTTTTTTTGCGTCTCCGTCAAAGCAATAAACTCCAGTGATGAGAGGCAGAACCCTTTGCTCTCAAGGTTGGCACGAACAAAAAATTATTTGAAAAAATCGAAGAAGAATATTATTATCCCGATGTTCCCATTGCTTA
>VGSQ01000169.1 GCA_016874975.1 Deltaproteobacteria bacterium | reverse complement strand
GATTTACGGGTGAGGGAAACATGGAAGGCCTGGAAAAACTCATTCAGGAGCTGCCTCCGGAATTAAGACAGGAAGTGGAGGATTTTATTCATTTTCTCTTGTCCAAGCGGGTCCGCAAGGAAGGGAGAAGGCTGCGCCAGGATTGGGGCGGGGCTCTACGGGAATACCGCGGGCAATACAGCGCCCTGGACCTGGAGAAAAAGGCCCTGGAATGGCGAGGGGATTGAGGCGTGTATCTCCTGGACACCAACATCTGGCTGGAGAGGTTGCTGGACCAGGAGAGATCCCGGCAGGTGGAGCTGTTTTTCCAGCGCATTCCCTCCGAGCTTCTCCATATCACCGATTTCACCCTCCATTCTATCGCAATTATTCTGATAAGATTGGAAAAAATAGAGGTTCTGGAGCAGTTTCTCCTGGACCTTTTCAGTCACGGCGCGGTGAACCTCATTCGGTTGGAACCTGTGGATTTTTCGCATATCATCCGGATAATTAAGACTTACAAGCTTGATTTTGATGATGCCTATCAGTTGGCTGCCGCCGAAAAGCAGCGTTTAACCCTGATAAGTTTTGACAGGGATTTCGACCGGACCGAGATTGGTCGCAAGACCCCGGCTGACTTGCTTTAAGGGATGATGGCCCTCATGCGCCCTTCCTGGGATGAATATTTCATGCTCATCGCCAAGCTGGTGAGCACGCGCAGCACCTGCAACAGCCGGCCCACGGGTGCGGTGCTGGTGCAGGACCGGCAGATTCTGGCCACGGGGTACAACGGCAGCATGCCCGGGGCGCCCCACTGTCTGGGGCGGTTTTTTGAGGACGGCTCACCTTACTGCCACCGGCGGGCGCTTCACATCGCCGACGTGGACAAGTACAATTTCTGCCGGGCCTCCCACGCCGAGGCCAACGCCATCGCCCAGGCGGCCCGGCACGGCGTGGCCATCAAGGGGGCGACCCTGTACGTCACCCTGGAGCCGTGCTATGTCTGCGTCAAGCTCCTGGCCACGGCCCGGATCGTCCGGGTGCTTTATGAACACCCTTATGAATCCCAGGACGAGCTCCGGGACGCGGCCTGGCGCCAGGCGGTGGAAGAGGCGGGCTTTGAGGAATACCTGCAGCTCAGCGTCTCCCCGGAAGCGGTGGCTTATGTGCTGCCCGGTCTGACGGGGGTGACCTCCCGGCGGCGGCTGGCGGCCACCGCGCCCCTGGGGGAGGTGATGCCGGCGGCGGCCTGGGAGCAGGATTGACCTGATTGGAGGGAGGACCGGGGGAGCCGCGGCTCCCCGGCCCCTGGCCTCCTCCCCCACAGCAAAATTTCGCAAAGCATCTTGAGGGGATCATGGCAAAGGCGCCTGCGCCTGGAAAGGCGAACCGCAACAGCGGGGCCGGGAAGAAGGCCGCGGCCCGGAAGGGCGGCGCGGCCTCCCGGCGGGGTAATCACGGCGGCGGCGCGCCGGTGGAGGAACCTCTGCGCCGGCGCGGCCTGGCCCAGGAGGTGGCCGCGGTCCTGCTGCTGGGGCTGGCGCTCTTCCTGCTCCTCTCCCTCCTGAGCCGGACGGTGAACGATCCCCAAAGCCTGGCGGAACTCTGGCAGACCGGCGGCGTCCGCAACTGGGGCGGCAAGACCGGGGCGCTGCTGAGCCTCTATCTCTGGGGCGCGCTGGGTTTCGCGGCCTTCTGGCTGCCCCTCCTGTCGGCGGGCCTGGCCTGGCGGACCCACCGCCTGGGGCTGGAGCCGCCCACCGGCTTCCAGCTCGGTTCGGCCGCGGGCGTGCCGGCCGCCTCCGCCGGGCTCCTGTCCCTAGCCCGTCCCTTCGTTTCCTGGGAGAACACCCTCATCCACACCGGCGGGTGGGTAGGTGATGGGCTGAGCTCCGGCCTGACCACGCTCCTAAACGGTCCCGGCGCGGCTTTGGTCCTGGGGCTGGCGCTCCTGGTGAGCCTCATGGGCCTCACCCGCCTCTCCCTGGTGGGGCTGCTGGGCCTGATGGGACAGCTCCTGCGCCGCCTCCGGGAGCGGCCCGCCGAAAGCCCGGGGCCTGAGCCCACGGCGGCCGCCAAGCCCTCCCGCCCCGGGGCCGGCCCCCTGATCAAACGCACCGGCCCCGACCCGGAAGAGGCGCCCCTGCCGCCTCCGGTCCGTCCCGCGCCGCCCAAGGAACCCGGCGCCCGGCCCCGGCGCCCGGCCCCGGGCAGCGGCTTCACCCTGCCGTCCCTGGACCTCCTGGACCCGGCCCAACCCTGGGACCAGACGGTGCAGGAGGAGGCCATGGTGGCCCAGGCCCGGAAGCTGGAAGACACCCTGCGCCACTTCGGGGTGGAGGGCAAGGTCACCGCCATCGTGCCGGGGCCGGTGGTGAGCCGCTTTGAGCTGGAGCCCGCCCCGGGCGTCAAGATCAGCAAGGTGACGGGGCTGGCCGACGATCTGGCCTTAGCCCTCAAGGCCCTCTCCATCCGCATCGTGGCGCCGGTGCCGGGCAAGGCGGTCATCGGCATCGAAGTGCCCAACCCCAAGCGCCAGGTGGTGGCCCTGCGGGAGATTTTGTCCGATCAGACCTACCAGCGCTCCGCCTCCCGCCTCACCCTGGCGCTGGGCAAAGACATCATGGGCGCCCCGGTGGTCACGGACCTGGGCCGCATGCCCCACCTGCTCATCGCCGGCGCCACGGGCAGCGGCAAGAGCGTGGGCCTCAACACCATGATCCTGAGCGTGCTCTACAAAGCCACGCCCGAAGAGGTCCGCTTTCTGCTCATCGACCCCAAGCGCATCGAGCTGTCCACCTACGAGGGCATCCCGCACCTGCTGCACCCGGTGGTGGTGAACCCCAAGGAGGCCACCGCGGCCCTGCACTGGGCCGTCATGGAGATGGAGCGCCGCTACGCCCTGCTCTCCGAACTGGGGGTGCGCAACGTGGAGAGCTACAACCAGAAGGCCAAATCCCGGACGCCCAAAAACGCCCCCGACCAGGAAGACCTGCCCCGCTCCCTGCCTTACGTCATCATCGTCATCGACGAGCTGGCGGACCTCATGCTGGTCTCCTCCCGGGACACGGAAGAATACCTCATCCGCCTGGCGCAAAAGGCCCGGGCCTCGGGGCTGCACCTGCTGGTGGCCACCCAGCGGCCCTCGGTGGACGTCATCACCGGCCTCATCAAGGCCAATTTCCCCACCCGCATCTCCTTCCAGGTCTCCTCCAAGGCCGACGCCCGGGTGATCCTGGACAGCGTGGGTTCCGAGCGCCTGCTGGGCATGGGCGACATGCTCTTCATCCCGCCGGGCACCTCCCGGCAGCGGCGCATCCACGGGGCCTTCGTCTCCGAAGAGGAAGTGGAACGGGTGGTGGAATTCCTGAAAACCCAGGCCTCGCCGGAGTATGAGCCGGGCATCACGGAAATGGCGGAAAAGGAGAAGGACGGGGAGGAGTCGGGGGACAAGGACGAGAAATGGGACGAGGCCCTGGCGCTGGTGGCCGAAACCCGCAACGCCTCCATCTCCATGCTGCAGCGGCGCCTGCGCATCGGCTACAACCGGGCCGCGCGCATCATCGAAACCATGGAGCGGGAGGGGCTGGTGGGGCCGTCGGACGGCCTGAAGGCCCGGGAGGTGTATATCCCCCGGCGGTGAGAAGGGGGGCGGCGTGCGCCTGATGTCCGGATTCATGCTGTTCCTGGGCGCGGGGTTGCTGGCCGTCGGCTTACTGCTCGGTGGCCTGGCGGTGCAAGCCCTGGCGGATCGGCTGCGCTTCGGATCGGGCCTTTTGTTCGCGGACGTGGAACTGTTCACCCTGGGGGCCCTGGCGGCCCTGGGTCTGGGGGCCGGGGCTCTCTGGTTGGGCCGCAAATTCCGCAAACGTTGGAGCCTCTTGGTAGAGTAGAGCACTGATGAGAGAGAGATCGTGACCACGAGCGCCTCGTGGCACGCCACTACTGCGGTCCAGGTCAGGCCAGGCCCTCATCCGCGCCCCCTCGTCAAACCGGACGTGCGGGTTTCCCGCATCCGGCT
>VGSQ01000168.1 GCA_016874975.1 Deltaproteobacteria bacterium | reverse complement strand
GTCTCAGAGGCCCTTTGAGGTCCAGTTCCCGGTCGGAAAAGAGGCAGGGGCGCACGCGACCGGCGGCGGTGAGGCGCAGGCGGTTGCACGCCGGACAGCGGTGGTCGCTCACCGGGCTGATGAACCCCAGCTCCCCCCGGAAGCCGGTGGGTCGGAAAATCCGGGCCGGGCCGGCGGTGGGCCGGACCGCGCAGGGGGGCATGGGTTCCAAAAAGGCCAAACGACGCCGCACTTCGTCCATGGGAAGGTAATGTTCCCCCCAATGCTCCCGGGAAACGGTGGGCATGAATTCGATGAACCGCACCTGCAGAGGCTGTTCCCGGGCCAACCCGGCAAAATCCAGGATTTCATCGTCATTGACGCCTTTGAGCGCCACGCAGTTGACCTTGATGGGGGCAAAACCCAGGGCCAGCGCCCTCTCCAGGCCCGCCAGCACCCGGGCTACCTCGCCGCCGCCGGTGAGCCCCCGGTAGCGCTCCGGCCGCAGGGTGTCCAGGCTGACGTTCAGGTGGCGAATGCCCACGCGGTGCAGGTCGGCGGCCATCTCGGCCAGCAGCGCGCCGTTGGTGGTGAGGCAGATTTCCTCCAGTCCCGGCGTCTCCCTCAGGCGGTCCAGGAAATCCACCACCCCCCGCCGCACCAGGGGTTCGCCGCCGGTGACCCGCACCTTGCGAATCCCCACCTCCGCGGCCACGCGGGCCAGGTGCAGGAATTCCTCATACCGGAGAATCTCCTCTACGGGCAGTTTCACCCAGTCGCGCCGGGGCTGGCAGTAGAAGCAGGCCAGGTTGCAGCGGTCGGTGATGGAGAGTCTGAGATAATTGGCCTGCGGCGCAGGCGACCCCGAATCAGCCTTCATGCAATTAATTTTATCGCAGATCGACCCAACCGGGGCGATTTTTCTGGCCAACGGCCGTCGCCCGTGGTAATAAAGATAAATATCTACGGGTCCCATGCGGGTGAAAAGGGAAGCCGGTGCAAATCCGGCACGGTCCCGCCGCTGTAACCGGGGACGAAACCCGGGAAATGCCACTCCTCCCGGCAGGGAGGGGGAAGGTCCGGGGAGTAGGGTGAGCCGGAAGTCAGAAGACCTGCCCGTAGAGTCGGCCGACGTCCCCGCGGCAGGGACCAAAGGCCGGCCCGGGATTCCCCCGGGCCTCCCTGGGATCAAGAAAACTGGGTGCCATCCCCGGGTCGCGTGCGGCCCGGTTTTTTTTTGGAGCTCCCTGGCCCGACCTGCCCGTGGACGCGGCCTCCTGAAAAATTCTGGGAGGTGAATCGTGAAGGAAGGTGTGATCGTCTATCTGGTAAGCAGTGCGGCGACGCCGCCGGATTTTGACCCGGCCGCGGCGGGCCGGGCCCTGACGCCTGAGGCCCACCGCGTGGAACTGGTGTCCCGGGAGGCGGGTTTCTTCAGCGTGGAGGACGCCTGGCATTTCCTCTACACCCAGGGCTGCGGCCGCATCAGCCTGGTGGTGGCCGACGCCGACGTCACCGGGACCCTGCGGCCACTGGGACCCCGGGTCCGGCTCTGCGGTTGACCCAGCCGGGGGATGAACAAAGTCTTTGGGGGAAGGGAGCCGGAGAGTTTGAGACCCGCGCCCCCTCCCTCAATCCCCACCCGCCCCCGGGCTTTTCCCCAGGCTGACCATAGCCGGGCTCATCACCCGAGTCCGGCGGCCGGAGTGGTGCAACGCCCCGCCGGCCCTCTCCCCCGCAACCCCCTATTCCACGAAAAAGTCCGTCCTTTTCTGGTCCATGCCGAAGGCGCTGCTGATGCGGCTGACCAGGGTATAGGAGCCCCGGGCCGCGTCGGCGGGCAGCTGAAAATCGGTTTTCTGGGACCAGGTGCCGTTGTAATTGCGTAGATCGGTGCTCTGTCTTTTCCCCAGGGAGCCCCCCTCATAGAGCAACTCCTGGGAGAGGGTGAGGGGGATGGCCGCCGGATCGGCGGTGAGTAGGGTGTAGGTCACGTTCAGCCGGAGACGCTCCCCCCGGCGGGCCGGGGAGGGGCTGACCTCCACGCTCTCCAGCCGGATGACGCAGCCGTCCGTGGGACAGTAGTTGTAGCGGGCCGAGGCCTCTTCCCGGGTGGCCCGCCGCTCCTGGCGGTATTGATCCCAAACGATGTCCCCCAGCGGGGTCTTCACCGCCATGTCCGCAGTGCACGACAGGGCTAGACAGACCAATGTCACCGCCAGGCCTCGGGCCGGAAACGAAAAGCGCCGCATAGACAATCCCCTTCCTTCCTGAGAGGGAGGTCTCCGCCTCTCCCCCGGATGTACAGATAATATAACGACCTGGTTATCGGATGCAATGAGCCGGGGCATTATCTACAGATGGCGATTCCGGCATGGCACCCCGAACCTCCCAGAGCCGAACGGCCCCTCCCCCTCTGCCGCAGATAAGTTTTCCGACCGAAGGCGCTGCGCCACCGGAAAGCAAGGACACCGCGCCTCCTTGCCACCGGTGGGCCCAGGAGGAAGAGGGGTTTTTTAGGGGACCGCCCAGAAATTTTCCGGCGTCGGGTGGAGAAGCCCTTGATTTCTGGATACGATATAACTATTAATATAATATATATTATATCACTAGTTAGCGAGCGCTCCAGGGCTTTGCTCCTGCCGGGAAAAGGGGTTGATTGAGAAGGAGAAAAAGCTTTTTGACAGGAATTCCGGCGGCATCTTGAATCCGATGGTCGGATCGGCACCGGCCCGGAGGCACGGTGACGGCGGGATGCACGGGGGCGGCGCCGGGCACGATGCCGAACCCGGAGATGACGCACCGGAGGAGGGGACCTGCAGCAGCTGATGGGTCGGGTGCGGAACCGTGAGCATGAGCATTAACCGGTGAAAGCCGAAAACCAACAAGGAGGAGATTATCATGAAAAAAAGCGCGCCTTCCCTTTTATCCATGATGTTGCTCGGGCTTATCGCCCTCTGGCTGGCCGGCTGCGCCACCGGACCCACGGCCACCGCTCCGGCCAAGACCACTCCGGAAATGCTCAGAGAGGCCGGTTTCAAGTTGTATCCGGCGGAGACTCCCCAGGAATTGGCCCATCTGCGAACCTGCCCCGCAGATACGGTAATGATTCACGAGCGGCCGGGCGCTAAGTGTTATGCCTTTGCCGACCCGCCCAGCAAATCCATGTATATCGGCGATGAAGAGGCATATCAGCGCTTTAAGGCCATATTGGAAAAGCAGGAGAGGAGGATCAGGGAACAGCGGATAGAATCTGATCCTCTGTTTTGGCCGATGTGGGGAACCAGATGGGGAGGTGGCTGAGACCCCGGCCTCCGGGCCCATCGCTCCCCGGGCGGGCTTCAGGAGAGGAAAACCCTCCTGGCCCGCTTTTTTCATCAAATTATGCAAAAATCCTCTATCTATCTGATTAAATTTGATCTACCGGAATCGGTCGCAAGACCAGGGGAAATACCTAGACGCAGACTTAGTGCAGTCTGGCGCGATTTTTGCTCACAAGACTTCTCTGATCTGATAAGGATATTGCCTTCCAGCCTTGATGTTTCAGCCCTGAGAGAAAAGGAGGCGAATATCAAAAAGGCCTCCGGACATGGAAGAGCCTGCATTTCAGGCTCCCTCCCCCTTGATGGCATAAGCGCTAACTTAAGAAGACTTTTTGTGTGTTATTTAAAATGGAACCATCAATAATATCAATCAGTTGCAAATGCAAGAATGCCTTAAGTTAGCGCCAATGCCCGCTGGGGGAGAGGGGATAAGGAACTTTTCCTAGCAGTCCCTCATGGGCCGTTGGCCCACCCATAACACATGAAAAGATGTTTAGGATATTATTAATACTAGGTTAAGTATATATTGACAAATGCCTTTCATGAGCGCACCATGGGTTCATGAAAGCACAAAAACTCAAGGACTTGCGGCGTCGGTTGAGCTGCTTCCTTCAAGACCTTCTGGAGCCCATGGGTCGGAAAGAACGGCGTCATTGGGCCAGGGTCTACCTTGAGGGATTGCTGCTCGATGGTGAACGGAAATC
>VGSQ01000167.1 GCA_016874975.1 Deltaproteobacteria bacterium | reverse complement strand
TTACGGGTTTATGATATTGAGAGCGCCATGTTGCTGGTGGAAGAGATTCAACAGCGAAATCACCTCGCCTCTCTCTCTCATAAGAGGAGAAAAAAGCGAAAAATGACCAATTGACGTTGTAGGGTTAGAAACCCCCTTTTTTAAAAGGGGGGCTGGGGGGATTATATAATACTCTGTAATTCCCCTAAATCCCAGGCCTGTCCGGTAAGGATTTTGCATGAACGCGGTTCTTAAGCCCCCTCCCCACGGTGGAAGGGGGTGGGGGCCAGGGGGGCGTTGCCCCGGTCCGCCATGAACCCCGAAGGCGGGTGTGCTGGCCCGACAAGCGGAGAAATTTTCACGTCGACGTGTTGCTGCCGGTTTATCCCCTCCGGGTCACCAGCCTTGCTTGCGCCAGCCTCCAAGGAAATTCCTCACAAATTGCTTGACAGTGGCGGCAGTCTTTGTAATATGCTTCACATGGTTTAGTGCCGTTCTGGCGCCTTACAATTCTGAGCCCATCTGCGGACAAACCAAATATTCAAGGAGGTTGATAGGTTATGGGAAAGATTCCGGCTGATTATTTACCCCCCAAAGAACTCTGGGCGGAGTACACTTCTCCGGCCGAATTTCCGGTGCCGGACAAATTGAACCTGGCGGATTTCCTGCTGGATCGGCACGTACGGGAAGGCCGGGGAGACAATGCGGCCATTCTCTTCGGCGACACCAAATTGACCTACAAAGAAGTTCTGGCCATGGCCAACAAATTCGCCAACGTGCTGAAAAGCCTGGGCGTCGAAGCCCAGGACCGGGTGGGCATCCGCATGACCAACGCGCCGGAGCCGGTGGCCATCAACTTCGCCATCATGAAGCTGGGCGCCATCCCCGTGCCGGTATCGCCCCTGTGGGCCAAGGAAGAAGTGGCCTTTGTGGTGAACAACGCCGAATTCAAGGTCTTTGTGGTGAGCTTCCCCCTCATGGAGGCGGTGGAGGCCAGCAAACATGAATGGGAATTCCCCACCAAGGTGGTGGTGGTGGGCGGCAAACCCGAAGACGCGGAGGCCAAGGGCAATGTTTCTTTTGCCAAGGCCATGGCCGGGGCCCCCGACCAGTTCGACAATGTCCTGACGGAGCCCTGGGACATCGGCGTTGTCCTCTACACCTCCGGCACCACCGGTCAGCCCAAGGGTTGCGTCCACTTCGTCCGGGAAGTGTTCATTGAGTCCCAGTTGGTCAACAAGTACGTCTGGAAGCTGGGCCCTGGAGAAGTTCTGGGCGGCTCGGCCCCGGTCACCTTTGCCGCGGGCTACGGCACCTTCTGCCTCATCCCCTTTGCCGGCGGCGGCGCCATTTCGCTGCTGCCCAGATTCACCCCGGACGACATGATGTCCACCATCCAGAAGCACAAGGTAACGGTGGTGACGGGTCTGCCCACCGCTTACCGGAAGCTGTTGGAGATGCCCAATTTCAACGACTACGACATCAGCAGCGTCCGCATGTACACCACCGGCGGCGACGCCCTGACCGGCAAGACCCTGTCCCAGTGGCAGGCCAAGACCGGCAAGCCCATCTGGGAAGGCCTGGGCGGCACCGAAATGATGCACCTGGTGACCTCCACCGCCATCGGCGACATCCCCATGGCCGACTCCATCGGCCGGGCCATCCCGGGCTTTGAGATCAAGGTGGTACGGGAAGACGGCACCACCGCCGGCCCCGGCGAAGTGGGCAGCATGATGATCAAAGGCCCCACCGCCACCCTGTACTGGAAGCCCTACATCCAGGACAACAAGCTCCTGGCCACCATGAAAAAGGGCATCAAGGAAGGCTGGAACATGATGGGCGACGCCGTCATGATGGACAAGGAAGGCTACATCTTCTTCCAGGCCCGGGAAGACGACATGATCAAGTCCTCGGGCTTCCGCCTGGCCCCCACCGAAATCGAAGAAGCCATTATTCGGCACCCCGCGGTGCGGGACAACGCCGTGGTGGGCATCCCCGACGAGATCATGGGCCAGAAGGTGGTGGCCACGGTGGAGTTGGAACCGGGCCACACCCCCTCCCAGGAGCTGGCCAGCGAAATCATCAAATCCACCATGGACGTGCTGGCCACCTATAAGCTGCCCCGGGAAGTGATCTTCATGGATTCCATTCCCCGGACCCCCACCGGCAAGATCATCAAGAAGGACCTCCGGAAGAAGTATCCGGAATATCCCACCAAGTTCGTGCCCAAGGTGAAGTAGTTCAGTGCTGTTCCGGGGGCGTAACCCGCCCCCGGATTCGGTCCCTGGCAGAGCATGGAAGCCGCCGCCGGCGGCGAGCCGCCCGGGGGGCGGCGGGGAGGCGGACTCCCTGCCGCTCCCCCGTTTTTTTTGGGACTGGCGCGGGGGCGCCCTCAGCCCGAAAAAAAGTGAAACATCCGTCCCCGGAGGTTATCTTTAATGAGGCAAGCGAGGTCGTTTGCTCCTCAGTCAGCAAATATTTTCCTCGGAAGGCCCTGATGAAGGCAATGATCCTCTTGGCGGCGCTGTTATGGGCCGGGCCGGTCATGGCCCAGACTCAACTGACCATCTACAACCGGAACTTCGCCACGGTGAAGGAAACCCGCACCCTGGACCTCAAGAAAGGCGAAAACGAGGTGCGGGTGAGCGACATCACCGCGCACCTGGAGCCTGATTCAGTGATCCTGCGGGACCTGAAAAAGGCCGACGCCATCCGCATTCTGGAGCAGAATTACGAGAGCGACCCCCTGAGCGAGGGGCTGCTGCTGCGCAAATCGGAGGGCAAGGTGCTGGATTTCGAGATCACCCTGCCCCAGACCGGGGAGAAGAAGATCGTCAAGGGGAAAATCCTGCGCAGCGGCTACGTGCCCCACACCAGCGCCTTCCGCCGCTACGGCCAGGAGTACACCCTGCGCCAGCAGGTCTACAGCCAGCCCCAGGGCGGCGGCCAGCCCATCGTCGAAGTGGACGGCAAGATCCAGTTCGGCCTGCCCGGCAAGGCCATCTTCGACGCCCTGGACCCCAAGGCCTTTCTGAAGCCCACGCTGCTGTGGCGGCTGTGGACCGAGACCGGGGGCAAGCACGAAGTGGAGTTCTCCTACCTCACCGGCGGCATGCGCTGGGAGGCCACCTACAACGCGGTGGCCCCGGAGAAGGGCGACAAGTTCGACCTGGTGGGCTGGATCACGCTGGAAAACATGAGCGGCAAGGATTTTGAGCAGGCCAAGGTCAAGCTCATGGCCGGGGACGTGGCCCGGGCCCGGCCGGAAGGCCCGGGCGTGGCCCGCGCGGCGCTGGCGGAGGAGGCCCGAGCCGCGGTCCCGGGGGAAGTGACCCAGCGGGCCTTCGAGGAATATCACCTCTACACCCTGCCCCGGCCCACCACGGTGCTGGACCGGGAGATCAAGCAGGTGGAGTTCGTGCGGGCCACGGGCGTGCCGGCCAAGCGGCTCTATGTCTATGACGGCTTCCAGTGGGATCAACGTTGGCGCGGCTGGGACGCGGACAGCATCCGCACCCGGCCCGAATACGGCACCCAGTCCAACCGCAAGGTCTGGGTGATGCTGGAGTTCCAGAACGCGGAGAAGGCGCGGCTGGGCATGCCCCTGCCCCAGGGCAAGGTGAAGCTGTACCGGCGGGACCTGGACGGCCGTAATGAATTCATCGGTGAAGACAGCATCGCCCACACCCCCAAGGACGAGACGTTGCGGCTCTATCTGGGTAACGCCTTCGATATCGTGGGCGAGCGGCGTCAGACCGATTTCAGGCTGGACAAGAGCAAGCGCTGGGCCAGCGAGTCCTTCGAGATCAAGGTGCGCAACCACAAGAAGGAGGCGGTGGAAGTGCGGGTGGTGGAGCACCTGTACCGCTGGATCCAGTGGGATATCCCCCAGAAATCCATGGAGTTTCACAAAACCGACGCCCGCACGGTGGAATTCCGGCCCACGGTGGCCCCGGGCGGCGAGGCGGTCATCACCTATACGGTGCATTATAGCTGGTAGTCCATGAAAAAGTCTGCCCGCGCTTTCCTTCTCACACTCATCCTCACCCTGG
>VGSQ01000166.1 GCA_016874975.1 Deltaproteobacteria bacterium | reverse complement strand
TTTTTAGCGGGGCGAATTCCCCCGGGGCGTCGATCTCCATGGCCGTCAGGCCCGGGCCGAGGCGCACCGGCTGGGGACCGATAGGCGCCTCCAGGCAGGCGGCCAGGGAGTGGGCCGGGTCGGTGGAGAACAGCAAGATCTCTTTGCCGGGAAATTCCTGGGCCAGGCGCACCGCGGTGGCGCAGGCCAGGGTGGTCTTGCCCACGCCTCCCTTGCCCGCGAAGATCAGGAAAGTGAGGTCAGGAGAGGGACACGGGGGCGCGGCCTCCACCCGGGGAGGCAGTTCTGGAGTGGCCTCAAGAAGGGCCGGCGGCTCGGGAGCCACCGCGGTGACCCCATCCCAAAGGGTTTCCAGGACCGGGCCCCGCATTTCCTCCGGGCACAGGGGCACACCCCACAGGGCATACCCGGCTAAGGAACCGCTGCTGAAAAGCTCTCCCAGGAGCTGCCGTTGCCGCCGCCGCCCTTCGCCGCAGAGGGGGCAGGAATTCTCCGGATAGAGGCGGTTGACCACGATCTCCGTCACCGGGATATGCATCCGCCTCAGTTCGCCCAGGAGTTTCACGGTTTCGCTGATGACGAGGTCTTCCGCCAGCATCACCGGCACAAAGCGGCAGGCGCGGGGGTTCCGCAGCAGACCCTCCATCTGCTTCACCGCGACGGCCAGCTCCAGCAGAAATTCGTCCAGTTCGTCTCGCTGATAAGACCCCCGAAAGCGCTGCTGCATAAAGCGGTGCTTGGCCAGCAGGGCGTCCAGGGCCTTAAGCCAGCCGCGGATCAACTCCGGCGTGGTCAGCAGCCGCAGCGTGTGCCCGGTGGGCGCGGTATCCACCACGATGAGGTCGTAGGCCCGCCTTTCCGCCCAGCCGGCGATCTCCAGCAGGGCCATGAGTTCATCCAGCCCGGGCAGAGAGAGGTCCAGGATGCGGCGAATGTCGTCTTCATCCAGGAAGGTGCCCCGGGCCGCGATCTCGGCAAGTTTGTCGCGGTTTCTGGCCTTGAAGGCATCCAGGGACTCCTGGGCGTTGAACTCCAGGACCTTTAAATTTGGGGGGGGGTGAAAGTCGCCCAGACTGTCGGCCAGGGAGTGAGCCGGATCAGTAGAGACTAGGAGGAAGGAGCCCTGGGGGAAGCGGCGGGCATAGCGGAGCGCGGCGGCCGCGGCGCAGGTGGTCTTCCCCACCCCGCCTTTGCCGCCGAAGAATAGCAGTCTGATATGGGGATCCTCTAAGAAACTGAGCACGCCCGTGGCCCCCATGGGAATATTGGTTAGCGCGATTATGCACATCCGGGCCGGCGCCTGCCGCCGCCGGCGGGTAAAGTGTCTGCGACCTCATCAAGCTTTCCCCATTCCCCCTGCGCCTCGCCCTCACACCCCGCCGCCGATCCGCGCGCCTTTCTCCGGCGTTTCGCTTTGACGCCGGTGATGGCGCCGCCAACGCTTCAGGCGATCATTGCCGGTTTCACCGCGGATTTTTTCCTGGGTCGTTTGGCCTTGGGGCGCGGCTTGGCCGGTTTCTTGGGCGCCGCCGCCGGCGCTTCTTCCGCTTGCAGGCGGTCCAGCCGGTCCAGCAGCACCTTCTCCTGGGCGTCGAACTCCGCCTCGGTGATCTGCCCGGTTTCCAGCTGCATATAGAGCTCGCTCAGGGCCGCGGTGACGGCCTCGCTTTCGCCGGCCAGCTCCTCTTGGGCCGCGTCGTGGATCTGCCGGCCCACCCAGACGACGCCGTAAACGGGGGACAGCAAGATGTCGTCAACGAGAAACATGGCATCTCCTTCCTGGGGTCCTCAAGATTACAGCTCGAGGTTTAGCTCCACGAAATTATGAGGCGCCCAGGGGCCGTTGTAGTCAAAGGAAAAATTGTTGTCGAACAGCTTGGCCGCCTCGAACACGCCTGCTTCGAACCGGTCCTGGGCGTCGCGCCCCACCAGGCAGGCCAGGCTCATGACCTCGCCTTCATGGCGGCATTTGTTCCGCTTGATCTCAAAACAAACGGGGGACAGAATCTCCTCCACTCCCTCGGTATAAGCCTCCCGGTCTTCCTGGAGGAAGCGGTCGAAGAGGCGGCCTAGCTCGATCTTGTCATCATGGGAGGGATTACGCTTGGACCCCAGGAAACGATCCCGGGCGGCCCGCAGCTCCGGATGGGTATTGACGAAATATTCAAAAATATTGGGGACGTCCAAGGAGACCCGCAGTCCCATCTCCACCTTGCCCGCCACCCGCTGCAGTTGCTTGGCCAGGGGGTCGTGGTTGCGGGTCAGGATCTCCTGGACCTCCTTGGCGCCCACGGCGATGATGCCGAAGGCCATGGGCAGCAGGGCGTCGGCCTGGGATAGCAGTCCCTTGAGGACCGCCTGCTGGGCGGCCAGGTGGCGGCGTTCCGGCCGGATCTTTTGGTAGGGAATGTCGCTCACCACCGCGGCCACCCGCCCATTGGAGATGGTGTAAACGGGTGCCCCGTCAATACCGGCAAAGCCATGGTGTCGCTTTCCGGTAGCAGGCACTATGGCGTATAAGTATCTGCCGCGTTTAGCTGCTGTGTGCGCCGCCATACCTTTCCCTCAACGTCATGCGGAACGGGGGGTTAACAACGCCGATTCCTAGTATTGAATGGCTGCACCCGCTATTCCCTCGGGTTTGGAGGCCGCGCCGCCCAGGGGGTCCGCCACCTTGATGGCCTTGAGCTTGCCCTCTTCGGTCCTGATCTCCAGCATGGCGCTGCAGACCACACACTTGACCAGACCCTCAAAATCGTCGTACGCATCGTCCACTTCCACTTTATGGCCGCAGGACAGGCAAATTATTCTCATTTCCCTTCTCCCTTTCCCAGGTCAGACGATCCCTTGCCCTTTACAGGCGATGCAATAGAAAATCCCCTCGGCGCCGGTTCCCCCGCACCTGGGACAGGTATCGGCCCCAAAAGGAACCGACACCACCCCTACTCCTTTACAGGTCAGGCAGGTCAAATCGCCCCCGACCCGGCCGGCGCCGGCACACTGTCGGCAGGCAACCACCGGGGGGATGACCCGCACGGTGCCGGCACCGCGGCACACGGGACAGCCGGAGGCGCTGCTGTACTTGGGATCTGCCCCGGCGCCGCCGCAGTAAGCGCAGATCACTTGATCCACGAAGCGCTTCCTGCGGGCGGGCTTCACTGCCAGGCCGTACTTATTGAGGATCTTCACGGCATATTCCACATGAGCTACCCGATCCCCTTACCGGCAGCAGCAGCGATTCCGCCAAGCGGCGGCCAGCCAGCGGCGGCGCATTTCCCGGTTCCAGCGGCGCAGCTCCTCCTGGCAAATGCGGCCCAGCTCCAGCCCCAACATGGGCATTCCCGTGGAGGTGGGACAGGAGCGGTAGCTCTTGACGTGGCGCATGGTCCGCAACTGGGCCGAAGTCTTTAAAGTTAGCATGGGCATCCTCGGAAATTTTAGGTTAACTTTAATATCTGATGATCTTAAGGCCGCCGGTACTCCGGGGCGGCCCGGTGCGCACCGGGCCGGGGGCACCGCCCCCCTCCTGTATCACTTGGAGTAACGCCTTTTTTTGCGCCTCAATTTCTTGGAGGCGGGCAGTGATGTCCGCCACCAATTTTCGGGCTCTCTCGCGCTCCAGGGTCTTCCGGGTTTTTTCTATTTCGATGTGGCTAAGGCGCATATAAGCCTCATGAGGGAGCGTAGCCTTTTTCACTATCCCCGCCAGGGTGCGAATGTCCTGTAAACCTCTCCTACTGGGCAGGGCCATACAATTACTCCCGGCGCGGTGCCGAACCCCGGACCGGGCCTTTCGGGGTCTGCTGCCGCGCTCCTAAGACGGTTTGGATCACTTCTTCCACCTTTTCGCCCATAATGGATTGGCCGCCCCCGGTCACCTTGGCGGTGTTGGTATTGAGGACGTCCCGATAGGCCCACTGGAAGACCGGGTCGTTTTTATGGGCCCGGCCCCCCTGGTGCGCCAGGATTTTGGCAATGGCAATGCAGGCCCGGATGGTGGGGCGGTGGTTATTGACCCCAAAGCGCAGTTTCCGTACCTTAT
>VGSQ01000165.1 GCA_016874975.1 Deltaproteobacteria bacterium | reverse complement strand
GGCCGGCAGGACGCTCGCCAGCCCCCCGGCGGCCCGCCCGGCCAGCAGGAGCAGGGCCAGGGACACGGTGTCGTAACCGCCGAACTGGTCCTGCCGGGCCAGGCAGGACCCGACCCGGGCTTCGGACCCGGGCGGCCGAGCCCCCCAAGCCCCCAGGCCCAGTGTGGCCCACCCCAGGGCCCGGGGCGTGTTCAGCCGCGGGGCCAGGCCGGCCAGATAGTCCAGGCTGGCCTGCACCTCCCTCTGGGGCACTGCGTCGGCCAGGGCGTTGAGCACCAGGCCCGTGCTCTCCGGCATGGGACGCAGCACCTGACCGAATACGGTGGTGTTGCCGTAATTCCAGCCGCCTCCGGGAAGCTGCCGGTCCAGCAGCATCCGCCGGGCCTCCCGGGTGCGCTCGTGGTCCCCGTACTCCGCCGAAGTCAGGGCCAGCACGGCCATGGAGGTGGGCTCGGCCCAGGAGTGGGTCTCCCCGGTCCAGGGCCACCCCTTGATCCCGGTGTCATGGCCGTGAAAGGCGTCGGCGGGGCGCGGCCAGTGCCGGCCGCCGGTGGCCAGCAGGAAGTTCACGGCCCGCTGTCGGGCCTCCCGGTGCGCCGGGGAGCCGTGCCAGGCCAGGATGGCCAGGGGCGTGGGCCAGAAGGCCTCGGGGTGGTCCGGGGCGAGGCTCACCCGGCCGTCCCGCCCCTGGATGGCCGCCAGACGTCGCCGGCCCGCCTCCGCCGCCTCGGCCCCGGTTCCCCAGATGCTCAAGGCCAGGATGGCCCAGGCGGCGGCATCCGGACGAAACCGCCCCCCGTCCCGATTCCCAAAGCCTCCTGCGGGCAGGGCTCTGGCCTTTACCTGGGCCAGGGCTTCGGACCAGACCGGCTCTGTCATCTCCTCCCTTTGCTCCTCAATGGAAGAACCTCGCCCCGTATGATTCGCCTGCCCGCTCCGGACCCTTGCATCGGCGAAACCGAGAGGCGGAGCATCACATTGAGAATAACACCTTATCGTCTAACCTCAGCATTATATGAAAAAAGCTTGCAGTGGTCAGCTTTCAGCCGAAAGAAAATTCAGGGCGCCGCCGACCCCGGTCCGGGCCACGAGGATTTTAGAGAGAGGCTGATCAGGTAAGGTAAGAGTGAAGACCCGGCAGCAGGAAGCTCACCCCTAAATAGGTGAAGAGCACCGCCAGGAAGCCCACCACCGCCAGCCAGGCGATGCGGCGGCCCTGCCAGCCCTTGGCCAGCCGGGCGTGGAGCAGGGTGGCGTAAATGAACCAGGTGATGAGGGACCAGGTCTCCTTGGGGTCCCAGCTCCAGTAGCGGCCCCAGGCCGATTCGGCCCACACCGCCCCGGTGAGAATGCCCAGGGTCAGGAAAACGAAGCCCACCACCACGGCCTGGTAGATAAAGCGGTCCAGTTCGGACAGGGCCGGCAGCCCGGCCGCGGGTCGGCGCGCCTGCCACAGGTAAAGGAGCGCGGCGCCGCAGGCCAGGGCGAAGGCGGCGTATCCCAAAAAGCAGGTGACCACGTGGATAAGGAGCCAGTTGCTCTTCAAGGCCGGCATCAGCGGCCGGATATGGCTGTCCACCCGCAGGGAGGCGTAAGCCAGGATCAGCGCGGCCAGGAGCCCCACCACCACCCCCACGTAGGGCTGGCGCTGCCGGCGGAACACCACCAGGGCCGTGAAGGGGAGGCACCAGGCGAAAAAGACCAGGGATTCGTAGAAGTTGGACAAGGGCACATACAGGAAGACCAGACGCAGGCGCTCGGAGAAATCCGGTGACGCTGCATGGGCCAGGGCGACGCCGTACAGATCCCGCCAGCGCAGCAGCAGGGCTACGCTGTGGGCCCCCAGTCCCGCGGCCAGGACGGTGCGGGCCGCGGCCCGGCGCCTGGCCGAGTCCCGCAGCACCGCGACCAGAAAGAGGCACCCCGCCGCCAGGTACGCCAACATCACGCCGCCGAGAATCTGGCTGGTCACGCCCCACCTCCTGCCGTCAGACGGCTCAATAGGCGCTCCTGCCGGGCCTGAAAGGCCTCCCGGGCCCGGGGGGCGGCGCCCAACAGACGGCCCTGCCAGCCGCCCCCCGGCCGGGGCGCCAGCACCACGGCCCACCGCTGGGGGGGGCGGGCAAAGGCCAGGAAGAACCCGGGCAGCAACAGGAGAAAGCCGACGTACACCCACCAGACGCCGGGGTCCCACTTCACCTGGAGCACCGAAAAATAGCCCAGCGATTTGTCCAAAAATTCAAAAAGGTACGGCTCCGACTGCCGGGCGGACACCTGGGGAAAGTTTTTCAGCACCCAGACGGCCCGGGCGTGCTCCCCCTCCCTCAAATAGGCCAGCCGGACGGCGGGCCCCAGGGCCTGGGGTTTGCCGCCCATGGGCATCACCAGATTGGGCTCATAGGCCAGCACCTTGATCTTGCCCTTGCCCCCCAGGACGCTCATCACCCGCCCCAGCGGCGCCTCCACTTCCTGGGCGTCCTGGCCCAGGGTCACCCTGAGCGGCACGATCTGCCCGTAGCTGGATTGGTAGAAGGTCAGCCCCCCGAAGGTCACCGGCTCGTTCACCCGGCACACCACCTGCTCCGTGCGGCCGTCCTCCCCCGTAAAGGTGAGGTCGGAGCGGAACTCCCGGGGGGTGCCGTCGGCATAATACCACACCTGGAAGCGCTCCAGGCGTAATTGAAAAGGCAAGGGGTTTTCTCCGGCGGGGGTGTGCATGGCGCGCACCATCTCGCCGGGCATGAGGGAGACCCGGCCCTCCAGCCCCAGGTACTTGCCGATAAGGCCCCCGGCCAGGATGAACAGCAGGGACAGGTGCACCAGATAGGGCCCCAGGGGGCGCCAGCGGCCCCGCTCCAGGAAGAAGACCAGCTCTTCCCCGCCCCGCTCCTGCCGCAGCCCCCGGCCCAGCTCCGCCCGCATCGCGGCCGCCACCCGGGTCTCGGGGTTGCCCGCCCCGGAAACGGTGAACTTCCCGCGCTCGGGGAGCGCCAGGGCGTCCGCCAGGGTCAGGGGCCGGCGCACCCGGGCCACCGCCTGGGGCAGACCCTTCACCAGGCAGGCGCTGAGGTTGAGGGCAAAGAGGGCGAGGGGCGCCAGAAACCAGACGGTGTAATAAATGCCGTCGTATCTGATGGTCCCCAGAATGGACAGCCAGGAAAGGGCCAGCAGGAGGAAGATGGTCAGGCGGACGGAGGTCAAAAACCCCCACAGCCGCCCGAGCCACGCGGGATGGAGCTGATCGGCGGACACAATTCGGATTATATCAGAGGGGGGCGCCGGCGGTAAGGGGGCCCTGCGCCGGCGGCCCCCCCCCGCTCAGTCTTCTTCGAGACCTTCTTCGCTCAGATACTCCTCGTATTCTTCTTCACTCAGGAGATCCTCAAATTCCTGGAGGGAGGGCAACTCCACCTTGAGCAGCCACCCCTCGGATAACGGGTCCTCATTGATAATCTCCGGAACCTCCATGGCTTCATAGTTGAGATCGACAACCTCCCCGGACACCGGGGAAATCAGCTCCCGGCGGCCGTTTTGAGCCTCCAGGGCGCTGAAGACCTCATCCTTGATGAGCTCCTCCCCCTCATCGGGCAGGCGCAGGGAATAAATTTCCCCCATCTTTTCCTGGAGGTAATCGGTCAACCCGAGGGTGACCCGGATCTCGTCATCCAACCGGACCCACATGTGGTCCCGACTGAAACGCACTTCGCCGATTCCCATGGCTGTCCTTTTCTGCCTTCTCGTGCAAGGTAGACGCTGGGGAATATATTCATTAAAAAAATTTTTTGGCAAGAATTTTTTTGGCGCCGGGGGCGCCGCTTTTTCCCCGCCCCCATGCATCTGCGGGGGCTTATTACCTTGACAGGGGCGGGCTTGGTTGGTAGATATTTTTGAGATTTTTCACAAAAAGCGCCCGGCCTCGGCGGAAAGGAAAATGGAAGCATATGAAGAAAATAGAGAAATGGCCTATTGACTCTGCTCAGCAAATAATGTAACTATGTTGAATGCCAAAGCTTTTAAACAAGCCGGTTTACGAGGACATGAATCTCCTGGTCTTTCAGGAGGAATTTCGAACCGAGCA
>VGSQ01000164.1 GCA_016874975.1 Deltaproteobacteria bacterium | reverse complement strand
TCGATGATCTGGTCCGGGTGCAAGACCTCACCTTCGAGCATCTGGAACGGGTGCGAATTGCCGGGGACCCTTATCCCCTTCAGACCATTGCCCAGAGGTCCATCTGCTCCCGCCTGGCCATCCCCTTTGAATACCTGAGGCGCTGTCCTCGCGAAATCCAGGCCCAGAACCTCAACTACTGGCTGACCCAGGAACGCAACGACCAGCTGTTCTTTCGCTTTGATGGGGCTCAGGTCCGGGCCATCTTCACGCCCCGGTATCAGCCCGTGGATAATCTGGAGGTTGTGGAGCGCCTGGAGGAGTTGGGGTATGGCGGTGAGGTCCAGGTCCAATGCCGCCTGGACGCCCAGTTCCTGTCCCTGTCCATCCCTGATAGCGGCCAGACCTTCTCGGTCAACGGCGACCAGATCACTCCCGGCCTGTCCATCGCCAACTCCGAAGTGGGGCTCTCCTCCCTGCGCATCTCGGCCTTCTTCCTCCGCCTCAAATGCACCAACGGCCTGATCGCCCGGACGCAGATCTCCGCCGCCTATCGCCACGTCTCCCGGCGGATCCTGGAGGAACTCCCCTCGGTCCTCGCTGAAGTGGCCGGCCAGTTGCACCAGCAGCGGGATAAGTTCCGCATTTCCCTGGAAAGCCGCGTGGATGAACCGCTGACCACCATCCACTCCTTCAACCGCCAGTTCCAATTGGCCAAGCGAGAACAGGAAGCCGTCATCCGGGGCTACCACCACGAACCCGGCCCCACCCTGTTCCATATCATCAACGCCTACACCCGCGCCGCCCAATACCCGGACCTGTCCGCCGAAGAAACCTACCGCCTGCAGACCGTGGGAGGAAACATCCTGGCCATGGTGAAGTGAAAAAAAGGGCCTCCGGATAGATTGATAAGAAAATCTGGAGGCCCATTTTATTGGCGAAAAATCCTATCGATACCAGGTATGGGTTGATTATCGGAATCTGAATTCTTTTCGATTGGTTCCGGATAAAGGGCAGATAGCTGCTTAACACCTCTGCTGCTAGATCTCTCTGTGGTTTTTGTCCAGAGTAGTGGGCGGCGCCCCCCATTTTTATCTCCTAATCACCCAACAGCAGCAGTTGCAGCGGGCCGGGGATTGACTTAAAGGTGGCCGACATGATGGCCTGGGCCCCGCCAGCACGGATGTAGGCCAACTGCTGGTCCGTGAGGGCGTCGCCAAAGACGAAGACGTTATCAATGGCCCCGGCGAAATACGTGTCGATGGGAAACGAGGACGTGGCAGGGCGGAAGCCGATTAACAGTTTGTCCCGGCCTAAACCCAGGGTTGCCCCGGTCTTGGTGAACACCATGTCGTCCACCCGGAACTTGACGGTTCCGGCGGTCTGGTCATAGACCACGGCCACGAAGGTCCATTGGTCCAGGATGGCGGGCACGCCTCCCAAGACCTGGCCCTCGGCGCCGCCGAAGGCCGACCAGCCGACGGCGTTGGGGTTGCCGTCAAGGTCGAAGCCATTGCCGCGCCAGTCGATGGCGATGGCGCGGTCGAAATCGTCGTTGTCATGGCTGAGGACTGGCTGATGCTGCCACCAGGGGGCCAGTGTCGCGGTTTTGACCCAGCAGCCCATGGTCAGCTTGGGATATTGGGTGGGATTGATGTCCAGGGGGACGGTGAGGTAGTCGGTGGCGCCGTTGAACGAATATGCCTGCCCTTGGCCATTGGAACCTGGCACCGGTTGGGGGGAGCCGGTCACCGTGGCATGGAGCTTGTTGCCGCTGACGTCCCGGGGACCGAACTCGAAGGTGTAGAAGACCAGCAAGGGAGGCAACTTGAATTTTACAGAATTGGCTGTATAAAGCTTGGCAATGTTAAGATAGCCATCTGAATTAATCCCGCCTGCTACCAGGACCTTGTCATTGCCCAACCGAGTCGCGGTGTGATCTGCGCGCGCGGGATTCTCCTCGAACCAGTCGACGCCGACTGAGAGGGTGAGCGGGTTAATAATCTCATAATAGTTAAGATACTGTTTTTCATCAACTAAATACCCCCCCATCAATAGTACCAGTTCGTTGGGCAGCAGGGTGGCCGTATGCCTGATCCGGCCAGTCATATAAATGGTACCATATAACCAGGTATTGGTGGCCCACTCATATCGCTCGTAAACTTCAGTATCAGCCGCCCCCACCACCAGCACCTTGCCGTTGGGCAACGAGGTAGCCGTATGGTCTGCTCTGGGTATATGCATGGAGGCGGCAGGGCTCCAGCCGGAACCCGGCGTATAGAGTTCGGCGCTTTGGGTCATAGTTGAGTTTTCTACATCAACTATTCCTCCCGCCACCAGCACCTTGCCGTTGGGGAGCAAGGTGGCCGTGTGTTGGGTCCGGGCTGTACCCATGGGAGGGGTGGTGTACCAGCTCCCGGAACCTCCGGAAAACGGGTCATAGATTTGGGCACTGTCAAGAGGAGGAGAATTAAAAGAACTGCGCCCCCCCGCCACCAGCACCTTGCCGTTGGGCAGCAGGGTGGCCGTGTGCCCGGCCCGTGGCGTGTTCATGGTACCCGCGGGGCTCCAGGTCCCGGAGGCCGGGTCATAGAGTTGGGCGCTGTTCAGATAGGAACCGCCATACCCCCCCACCACCAGCACCTTGCCGTTGGGCAGCAGGGTGGCCGTGTGCTTAGCCCGGGCTGTACCCATGGGGGAAGTAACGCTAAATCCCAGGGCGTCTTGATCATAAAGTTCTGCACTGTCAAGACCTTCCCCCCCCACCAGCAGTACCTTGCCGTTGGGCAGCAGGGTGGCCGTATGTTTCGCGCGGGCAACGTTCAAAGACCCGACAGGGCTCCACCAGGCCAGGGAGGGCTGAGGCGAAACTGCGGCCAGAATCAGAAGCGCCAAGGCCAGAGTGCTCCCCCTCATGCGGGCCTGCAAAGCCAGTTGGGGGAAAAGCCTGCGGATCTGCTTTATGAAGGGTGTGGTCGTAAGTTCATAGCTGACGGGGCCGGGCTGTGCTGCCACCGAGCCGTTTGGGACCGATGCTGAAGGGCTCATGACGGCCTCCTGCGATTGGTCAAGGGGAGGGAAAACTTAGCGAATATATTGAAAATAATGCATAATACCTAAAATGTCAAGTTTTGCCCGGGTAGCGGAAGGTACACTGAGGTATGGAGGCACGATCCGACCTCTACCCTAGCCCATTAACTATGTCTTGAAACGATCTAAGAGAAACGGCCGATCACTTGCCACTAGAGAAACCTATTGATTCTCCTTGCAAATAAGTGGTATCCTCTGGTTATCCCCATCCATCTCTTGAATCCTGCATGGCCTAGAGGGAATCACGGCTCTCACCAAAGAAAAATTGATGCTCCGCTTGCAGACTCAGGTGGGGATGACAAAACCCGAGGCCAGGCAGATCGTCGAGCGGGTCTTGGCCATCATGAAGGAAACCCTGTCGGCAGGAGAAGATGTCCTCATCAGCGGCTTCGGGAAATTTTCGGTCAAGGGAAAACGGGCAAGGCGGGGCAGGAATCCACAGACCAGAGAGAGCCTGATCCTGGCGGCGCGCAAGGTGGTGGTGTTCAAGCCGTCCGGGATTTTACGAGAGCGGATGAACCGGGAGTAGGGAGTTGGCCATCTGCTGTGTGAGACTCTGTGTGAGAATTTCCCTCCAAAATGTGCCACAGGATGGAAAATCTGCCAAAACGTGGAAACAAGATAGGCTGTTAATTCAATAAGTTGCAATAAATAGAGGAGGTTGTGAAGCTCAGGGGCTCTGATCGTAATCAGCAGGCCCGGGGTTCGAATCCCCGTGCCGGCTCCAGGGGGATCAGGGGGTGGGGCCGGGCGGCTTAAACTCCCCCGCCGTGAACCTGCGCTTCATCGACGGCATCGTTAAAAGGGGACAGACACTATTTAATCTCTGGGTGACATGATGGGGCACCTGGGGGAAAACGGACCTGGCTTGGCGGCCCATTATGGCGAAACATATCAAAAAGAGCCGCTCCTCCCAAGAAAATTAGTTTCTGTCCCTATTTTATCTTTGTCGAAGATGAGTTTGAGTATCCGAAATCACTATCTGTAGGGGCAGGGAGAATCAACCGGATACCCCCGAAACTAAAAACCTAAAACC
>VGSQ01000163.1 GCA_016874975.1 Deltaproteobacteria bacterium | reverse complement strand
TTTATGTGCCAGCCCTGAGCGAGGCGGTGCGCTACGACCGGAGCTGCTCATACTTTTCCAGTTATGCCCTGGCCCGGGCGGCCCGGGGGTTCGGGAAGCTGATTGAGCGCCTGCTGGCCCTGGGCGGCCAGGCCCCCCGGCCCGCGGTGCGCCTCCTGGTGAACGAGCAGTTGGACCGGGAGGACGTGCAGGCGCTGCTGGAGACCGGCGACACCTCCCGTCTGGAGAGCCAGCTCAAGAAGCGCCTCAAGTCCCCGCAGGACCTGCTGGCCAGACAGCGGCTGGCCATGTTGGCCTGGCTGGCCCAGGCAGGCTGGCTGGAGATCCGGGTGGGGGTGATGCGCAGCGGCGTGGGCATCCACCACGGCAAGTTCGGCATTGCCCGGGATGAGACCGGGGACGCGGTCATCTTCATGGGAACCAGCAACGAGACGGCCGACGGGCTCATGGCCAACTACGAGAACGTGGAAATCTCCACGTCCTGGCAGGACCCGGAGCGCTATCAGCACTATGTCCGGGAGTTTGAGGACCTGTGGGGGGATAATCACGCCTATGTGCACACCGTGAGCCTGCCTGAGGCCGTGCGCCTGCAGCTCATCAAGTTCGCCCCTGCGGCGCCGCCGGTGGTGGAGCCTCAGGAGGACCTGGAGCGGAAGAAGGCGGCCATGTTCTGGCAGTTCATCGTCGAGGCGCCTTACCTGGCCAACGGCGGCCCGGCCTGCGACGCCACCGCGTTGGTGGAATTGTGGCCCCATCAGCGGCGGGTGGTGGAGGAGGCGGCAGGCGCCTGGCCCGAAGGACGCTTGCTCTGCGATGAAGTGGGCCTGGGGAAGACCATCGAGGCCATCCTCATCTTGCGGCGGCTCCTGGCCGGACGGGGAGTGCGCCGGGCTTTGCTGCTGGTGCCGGCCGGCCTCCTGGGGCAATGGCAGGGGGAACTCCGGGAAAAGGGCGGGCTTCTGGTCCCCCGGCTAATGGGTCCCACGACTCTGGCCTGGCCCGACGGCGGGACGGAAAAGGTGGGAGGGCTTGGCGAAGCCCTCACCCAAGACATCCTGATCATGAGCCGGGAACTGGCCCGGCTGGACGACAACCGCGCCATCCTCCTCACGGCTGAGCCCTGGGACCTGGTGCTTCTGGACGAGGCGCACGCGGCCCGGCGGGGCAAACAGGAGGAAGGGGAGTTCAACAGCGCCACCCTGCTGCTGCAACTGCTGCGGGACCTGCAACTGAAAGGCAAGGCCCGGGGCTTCCTGCTTTTGAGCGCCACTCCCATGCAGACCCAACCCTGGGAGCCGTGGGACCTTCTGTCCATCCTGGGCGAGGGCGGGGTCTGGCTGGCGGAGTTCAAAGCGGTGAGAGATTACTACCAGGCCGTGGCCGCAGTGAGGCAAGGCGCCTGCGGTAAGGAACTGTCCCGCCAGGCCGCGGTCCTCATTGCCGCGGATCCAGACTTTCCGCAACCGCCGGGAAATCCTATCAATCTCACCGACACCACCCAGGTGGCCCAGAAGCTGGCTTTTGTGCCTCCCACCCAGCGGGATGACATGGCGGCCTGGCTCCGGAGAGGTTCCCCCCTGGGTCGCCGCATGCACCGCAATACCCGGGGAACCCTCAAGCAGTACCATAGTCTGGGGCTCTTGCAGGAGGCGCCGCCAACCAGGAAAGTCGAAGATATTGTTTTTGAATACCAGGATGTACATGAGCGGCAGGTTTACGACGCCATCACCCGGTATATTGACAAACGTTTCGAGCAGATAGAGAAGGAGAAAACCGGCAAAGGCTTTGTGATGACCGTCTACCGACGGCGGGCCGCCAGTTCACCCCTGGCCCTGGAGAGAAGCCTGGAACGACGCCGGGAAGGTCTGAAACGGGTGGCGGCGCACCTGGCTTATGATTGGTATTTGCAGGCTGAAGACGTGCCTGAGGCTTTGGAGATCGACGATCTGCCCGAGGGGGAAGGGGTCGGCAAAGTCTCGTCTGCGTTGCCCACGGACCCGCGGGCGGCCAAGGCGGAGTTGGCGGAAGTTGAGGGCTTGTTGGACAGCTTGCGAGGTCTCCCGGGCGACAGCAAAAGGGATAAATTCCTGGAGGTGCTGCGGGGCATTACTGATGAGGGGCGGGCCGTTCTGGTCTTTACTGAATATGGCGATACCCTGGATTATCTGCGCACTTGTCTGAAAGACATTTACCCCCGTGGGTTGGCATGTTACAGCGGCGCCGGCGGCGAGAGGTGGGACGGGGAGGAATGGCAACGGTGCTCGAAGGGCGCAATCACCCAAGCGCTGCAGAAAAGGAAGATTCAGGTGCTCCTGTGTACCGACGCCGCCAGTGAAGGCCTGAACCTGCAAGCGGCCGGAGCCGTCATCAATTATGACCTACCGTGGAACCCCGCCAGGGTGGAGCAGCGGATTGGGCGCATTGACCGTATCGGCCAACAACATCCCCAGGTCTGGGTAGTGAATCTTTTTATCAGAGACAGTGTGGATGACAAAGTATATCGCGCCCTGCAAAAACGGTGTGGTTTGTTTAAGCATTTTGTGGGGGCCATGCAGCCGGTTCTGGCGCGGGCCCGTCGGATGTTGCTTTATCAGGAACCCTTTGATATGGCTGATCTTGAGGCGACCGCATCTCTGGTTCAGACTGATGCATTAGCGGCAGAAACCTACTTTGAGAGCCAGCCAGAGTCCCCCGATGGCAAACCCGCCGCCATAACCCTTGCTGATATGGAGGAAGCGTTAAAGCTTTGCCAAGAAGGATTCGGGGTTAAAGTCAAGGCTCTGAAAGAGGCTCATACCTATGAGATTTCAGGACCAGGCTTCAAGAAGACCCCCATCTCTGCCGGCCTGGAGGCCTTGGAGAAAGAAACAAAGATAAGACCCCTTTCACCCTTTGACCCCTTTACCAAGAAGATCGCAGGGAAACTCTTGCGCCCGGGAGAGCGTCTCCCCCTGGTGGTCGCCTCTGCCCAGGAAGGGCCTTTCCGAAGCACCGTGGCAATGTGGGTGCGTGGTCAAAAGCCTTTGCCGATCACTGCTCTTGTGGAATTAAAAGCATCGATGAGTGTCTGGAATGGCCAGCCACCTGAACCGGAAGCCTGGCATCGTGCCCGGCAGAAGGCCAGACAGGCGGCTGAACGACAGGTCAAAAAGATGAACCACCAAGCGCAGAAACGAGTGCAGATGTTGATGGCGCGCCAGATAATGGCTGCCAAGATAAGGCTCACGAAGGAATTGGGCAGATTTCTCATGTGCTTAGGGGGAACTGGTGAATTGAATGCCATTTTCAATCAACAGATGTCCCAGAATACCCCCACCGCAATTCGGTTGAAACAGTGTTTTGAAATGCTGGGGAATCGCTACCCCGACTGGAGTATGGAGTTGAGGCAAGAATTGGAGGATTTTTACGAAAATCTTCCCACGAACAAACGCCAAGCAAGGATACTGGGCAAAGAAGTGGATGCTGCTCTAAGAGACCCGCGTTGGCAAGTCAAAAAAAGCTAATGGTTGTTTTCTGTTCGATCGACTTCAACTGAGTCGGACGGCAAACAACATGCAACCGGTGGAATCGGTATTGAGATGAGGATGTCGCATGATGGCTCTCCCTCTTTAGGTTTTTTAGATTTAAAGGCAATGCTGTTCACTTAAGGCTTTTCATCTTGACAGGCAACATTCGTTAAAGCAGGAGAGGATGTAGAACAGCCGCCTCCGGCTGTTCATTTTAACAGAGCAGGCGGGGGCGCCTGCTCCACATGAAACAGGGGGTTGTCGCCAAAGTGAACAGTATTGGATTTAAAGGGAGTCCTTCGAACCTTCTTATCTCTTCAAGAAGGAAGGCCATCCATAATACTTTTTGAAGAAAAAAGTGGAAGCCGAGCCGTCCTTGGAAGTATTGAACTGATCGGTAAATCTACCGGAACCGAAACCAGGCGACCTCCATCTTTACTTGTCATTATTATTACTACTACGTTAAAATTAATTTAAAGTGCTTTCGTTAGCCGGTGAAGATGGACTTTCCTCTTGCATATGGGGCAGATGCCGGTCCAGGTGGCCAGGATTCTTTGCATCAGCCAGCGAACCATCGGGAGGGTCAACCCAGAAGTTTTTTTTATCCCGAAGCGTTTCCA
>VGSQ01000162.1 GCA_016874975.1 Deltaproteobacteria bacterium | reverse complement strand
GCTTGCCCTCCTCGGGCTTGTACCGTAATTGCTGATAGCTGCCCCGAAACAAGACGGCCCGCAGTTGCGCCCCGGCGTCCTTCAGCGTGAAATAACGATGTCCCGAGAGGGGCGCTTTCAGATTCGACACTTCCCCGCTCACCCAGACCATAGAGAAATGGGTTTCCAAACGCTCCCGGATCTCCCGGGTGAGGCTGGTAACCGTATGGATATACGGCAATTCCTGATTCATGGGAACGAATTTATTCACTATACCATAATCCTTCGGAACCTACGAAGGATTTCTGCCGCGCCCACCGGTGCACCGTCCCCGCCCTCCAGATTTACCCTGCAGTTCCCCTTCCTGAATGCCGATAATTTCCTTCAGCAGGGAGGCATCAGCCGGTGAGGCCCCACCAGACCACCTCTGCGGACATGATCATGCCGACCTCCATTGCTCGCTACTTGCGGGAGCGGAAGCGCCCCGGTCCGCCCCGTCGCGTCTGGCTCTGGCGCCAGGGCTTCTTTCTGGAGGAGGAGTGTTGGCGGGCCTTCATCCGCCTGGGCCTGGAGGTGCGGCAGTTTCACCTGGAGAGAACCTGGGACGCCGCGGCCGTCTCCCGGTTCCTGCAGGGAGTGGCGGAGTTTCTGCCTGATTTTTTCTTCAGTGTCAACCATATCGGCTTCGATCAGTCAGGTTGGCTCAGTCAGTTCCTGGAGGCCAGCCGGCGTCCGGCGGTGAGCTGGTATGTGGATCATCCACATTTTATCCTGCGGGATTTCCGGGGCAACGTTTCTCCCTGGGTCCTGGTTCTGGTCTGGGACCGCCACTATGTGGACAGCCTGCAGGAAATGGGCTTTGTCCACGTGAAATATCTGCCCCTGGCTGCGGACACCCGCCTCTTCCGGCCTTATCGCCGCGCGCCGGTGGAGAAATTCGGCTCCCACCCCGCCGCTTTCGTGGGCAGCACCTGGCGCCCTCGCCTGGAGCAGCAAATGGCAAAGTTTCAGCGGGACCCGGAAAAACTGGCCGCCATCGCCGCCGGGGCCCGGCTTTTCCGCACCAGTGGCCATTACCGGGCCCGGGATGATCTGGCCCGGGTCTATCCCGGCTTCGCCGCCTTGCCCGGCGCGGCACAGATCGAATTGGAGGCCGCCGCCCTGTGGCAGGCCTCCGTCTGGGACCGCCTCGACCGGGTGGGGCCCCTGACTCGGTTGGGATTGAGGGTCTTCGGCGACCCCGCCTGGCGCGACTGTCTTCCCCTGGCCCACGCCTATGGCGGGCCCCTGCACTACCACCGGGAGCTCCCCGCCTTCTATCAGTGCGTCGCCGTCAACCTCAACGTCACCAGCCTGCAGATGAAAAACGGCCTCAATCAGAGAGTCTTCGACGTGCCTGCGGCCGGCGCTTTTCTCCTCACTGAGGCGCGGGAGGCCCTATGGGACATCTACCATCCGGAGGACATCGCCAGTTATGCCGCGCCCGAGGAGGCCCCGGAGAAATTGATCTATTACTTGAACCAACCCGAGGCGCGGCGGCGACTTGCGGCCAAGTCCCGGGCTCGGGTGCTGGACGGCCACACCTATATACATCGCGGCCAGGCCATCCTCCAGTGGCTGGCAAGCCTGTTCTCGTGAGCAGGGTTGCGGCCGGCATCTGTGCGCCTCCGACATCAACCTGCAGCCCAACGCGTTTGTCGGACCGGGGGCCCGCGACCTTGGATGCGCCTTCCCCGCCCACTTTCACATCGTATGCCTTCTATTTGTTTTTGCGGCATCACTTTTAGAATCTTGGTTTTTCCCAAGAACTGTGCCAGAGTAAGATGCAGTTTCCTTTATCATATTCCCTAATCGGCGGCGTCGGCGGTTTTCTTGCCGGGTCGATGCAATCCCGGCTTTCGACGCTCTTGCCACTGTTAACAGGCAGATGCCTGATCACCAGAGGAAGCGCACTATGCTGAAACGGATCTCACACTCGATAACCTCCTGGACTGTCAAGGTGCTGCTGGGACTGCTGCTCGTGGGTCTCGGCCCACTGTGGACCGACTCCGACCTCTGGGCCAAGCCCACCACCTTCCTGCAAGCGCGGCGTATTGTGGAGAACTGGCTGGCCCTGGAGGCCAGACCCATGGGCGTTGACCTGGGCCGGCAGGTGCGTGAGGTCGCAGTTTACCGCGACCCGGCCGGAGACCCACTCTATTTCATCGTTTATCTAAACCCGCAGGGCTTCGTCGTTGTTCCCGCCGACGACCTGGTGGAACCCATCATCGGGTTCGCGCCCAGAGGGGTCTATGATCCCTCGGACACCAATCCCCTGGGGGCCCTGGTGAGCAGGGACGTGGCCGGCCGGGTGGTGACCCTCAGGCAACAGGAACAGGAGGATAGGGCTACGGGCCGCCCCGGCAAGCATGCCGGACTCATGGTCCAGGCCCAGCGCAAGTGGCGCTGGCTGGAGAGCCCCGAAACTTCTGAGTCGCCCCTGGAATATGGCGTCTTCAGCGTTTCCGACGTGCGGGTGGCGCCCCTGGTGGCCAGCCGCTGGAGCCAGACCAACGAGGGCGGCGCCGCCTGCTACAATTACTACACCCCGCCCAACAGCGCCGGCAGTTCCAGTAATTATCCCTGCGGCTGCGTGGCCACCGCCATGGCCCAGCTCATGCGCTACTGGACCTGGCCCACCGCCGGGGTGGGCACCGCTTCGTTTTCCATAAAGGTCGACGGTTCATCCACCACCCGTTCGCTCCGGGGCGGCGACGGCTTCGGCGGCCCCTACGACTGGGGCAACATGGTGCTGGACCCCTCCGCTTCCACCACTACGGTGCAGCGGCAGGCCATCGGCGCCCTCACGCATGACGCCGGCGTCTCCGTCAACATGAACTATTGGCCCGGGGGGTCGGGGGCGGACACGCTACACGCTGCCGACGCCTTCAGGAACGTCTTCGGCTACGCCAATGCCAAGAAAGGCTACAACTCGGCCAGCAACCTGCCCACCGCCCAGCGCAACGCCATGGTCAACCCCAACCTGGACGCCCGGTTCCCCGTCCTTTTCGGCATCACCGGGTCTCCGGGCGGGCACGCCATCGTCTGCGACGGTTACGGCTACAACGGCTCCACCCTGTACCACCACCTGAACCTGGGCTGGGCCGGGACCGATGACGCCTGGTACAATCTACCCACCATCGACACTCACCTGGGAACGTTCACCTCAGTCTATAAGTGCGTTTATAACGTCTATCCCACCGGCACCGGCGAAATCATCAGCGGCCGGGTCACCACCACTGGCGGAACCCCCCTTGCCGGGGTCACGATCACGGCCAGCCGCAGCGGCGGCGGCACCTACAGCGCCGGCACCGACGCCAAAGGCATTTATGCTTTGGCGAGAATCCCTTCAGGCTCAACCTATACCATCACCCCCTCCAAATCCGGCTATTTCTTTAGCCCGCAAACAGTGGGAACAGGAACTTCCGTGGATGGGTCCACCACCACGGGCAATCTCTGGGGGATCAATTTTGCCGCCGCCCCCACCAGCCTGAACGAGGCCCTGGATACCACCAGCTTCACCTTCACCACCGGCGGTTCAGCTGCCTGGTTCGGCCAGACCGACACCTACATTTTTGATTATGACGCCGCTCAAAGCGGCGCCATCAACCACAACCAGTCCTCCTGGCTGCAGACGACCATCAGCGGCCCGGGCGCCCTCAAGTTTTATTGGAAAGTGTCATCCCAGGCCGGCTTCGATTTTCTAAAGCTGTACATCGACGGCAACCTGATGGCCCAGATCTCCGGGTCCGTGGACTGGCAACTCAAAAGCTACGATCTGACCTCCGGGAGCCACACCGTGCGCTGGGAATATGTGAAAGACGGCTCCGTGTCCTGGGGTTCCGATTGCGGCTGGGTCGATCGGGTATGGTTCTATCGACCGCTGCCTCAGCCCGGCCCGGCGCACCGCAGCTTGTCCCACCTGTTCCTCTTGCTGTTCAATTGATCGATAGGCCGGACCAGCGGCCGCCCAGGGGTGGGGGGTGTCCCCCCCCTGGTTTTTCTCTCGCCTCCCCGGTTCTTTGCCGGCCCTCCATCACCTGAGGCAAAAGTAGTATTGCCAAGTCTCTTTTGCCGCTTCTTTTACTGATCCAACAAAAGAAGTTGTAAGATGGGAGTGACCTTTGGAGTCCTTTGGTCAATCTTGACTAAAAAGACATCTTCCAGGGACCCGTTCAAACACTGTTGATAGGGCCGGAAGACGGGGAAATTGCAAGAAGTGGTGGTGCCCAGGAGAAATACCGAACCGGCGGCGTCCA
>VGSQ01000161.1 GCA_016874975.1 Deltaproteobacteria bacterium | reverse complement strand
TATAAAAAGTGATAAGGCGCTCAATTATTAATTGCCGCCACTACAGACTTTGGAGAAATTCAAGGCTATCTACCTGGAATCATTAGGCGCCAGCTCAAAAATTTCGGTAAAACTGATAATCTCCGGGGGTTCTGCCTTGCCACTTCCCCGCCGCCAACCCGTGGCCCGGTATTGGAGAGGACCACCATTGCCTGAGCGAGTAGGCAATTGCAGAAAGATGGGGGACTTATCGGCATTTCGCCGCCAAACTTGAGAGAGAACGACAGCGGCAGTCCTGCCCGGAGCTTAGCCGGAGGGGAGGGCCTCGGGCGGCGACTCCGGCGGGCTGAGAAGGCGCTTGAGCTCTTCCAGATCCCTGGCCTGGTGAGGCACGCAGGCCAGATGGTACTGGAATTCCAGGGGGAAGGAGAGGGTCTCCCGGCTCTTGAGCAACAGGCGGGACATCACCGCTTCGGCTCGGTCGGCGTCGGCGCCAACCAACAGGATGAGAATTTCATGCCGCGGCGAAAAGGTGATGAGATCGGTCTGGCGGATATGCATGCCGATGATCTCCTCCAGCTCCTTCACCAGGCCGATCTTGCCGCCCACCCCCAGTCTGCTTTCCACTTCGGCCAGATTGCCGATGGTGAGGTTGATGAGACTGAAGGGCGTCTGGTAACGCTGGGAGCGCTTCACCTCCAGGCTGAGGTACTTTTCGAAAAAGGGGTAGGAGTAAATGTTGAGGAAAGAATCCATCACGCCGTTGAGGCTGACCTGGGAATGCAGCCCCATCGCCGCCGCCTCTTCCCCCTGATAGGAGAGGCGGTAGCGGTAGACGTTGAAGGGGCGGGCCTGGAGCGGCGGAAAGATTGCCCCGCATTTGATGCAGAGGCAACTCAACTCCCCCTCCAGGGAGATTTCCCCGCAGTGGCCGCAGACCACCACCTCTCCCGGCTTGCCGTAGTCCACGCCGATATGCCGCAGCTCCTTGCCGCACTTGGGACAGACGTAGCGGTCTCCATGGATGAACTGGGTCTCCGGAGCCGCCTGGCCGCAGGCATAGTGCTGGATGGTGCGGGTGCGCTGGAGAGACGGACTGGAACAATGAGGGCAGACCTGGCGGAAGTTCAGACGGAAATCGCCGCACTGGGGACAGAGGTTCACCACGTCTTCCACCGCCGACAGCAGGAGCCCCGCGGCGGTCAGATGGTTCATCTCCAACAGGGCCTGGCCCCGGTCCACGGTGAGGAGCGCATCGGCCCAGGGGAGACTGTAGCCGTAAGGGGAATGCTCGTCCCGCTGGGGGATGACCTCCCCCACCTGGCGGGTCCTCAGAAAGCGCAGCAGATTCACCTCTCTGAGGGCCCGCTCCTCCAAGGGTTCCGTCAGCCGTGGCAGGGACCGCAGACGCCCGTGCAGCGGCTCCAGATGCTTAAGACAACCCTTCAGCCCGAAGCCGGTGAGGGGAAAGGTCAGCGCTCCGTCAAAACACGGGGGCGGGAGCGTGGGCAGCGGCTCGGGGGCAATAAGCACCAGCGGCCGCAGGCACAGCTCCAAAGAGCGGCGCACCAGATGGAGGAAGTGGTAAGCTGTGGCCTCGTTGTCCGTGAGGGCCAGAATCACCTCCGCCTTGACGGCCTGCTCCAGGAAGAGCTCCGGACTGGCGCCCGCCACTTTGATTTCCGGCAGCGTCCGCAGCACCCCGGCGACCTCCTGATAAAGGTCGTTGTGCTCCACCAACAGATAGACGGAGCGTGGCAATTCCGGGGCCAAATAGCCGAGATTGGCTACCCGCTCGGGCATCAGGTCTTTGTTCACCCCTCACCTCGGACCAATCCGGATGGGCGACACAGGATACCGCAAACGCAAAGACGCCGGACCATCAACCTGGTCGGGCCGCTCCCCGGCAGGACTCCCTCCGCCTTCCCCGGACCGGCTTCCAAACTTGTTGCCCCTTAGGATCGGCCTGCCGTTGAAGAAACTCAAAAAGTTTTTCAATTTTTCCTAAATTTCCCCAGTGCTGGGGGTTGGCTTCCGAAAGGTGAGGCATGGCAGGAGGTTTCATATATTTTTCGTATTGACATGCAACTGATCATCTCTCATAAACCCTCCAACTTAAACCATTTGAGGGAGGGATTGGCATGGCTGGACCGAAAGCTGTGATTGATGCAAAACTGGGCGCAAAGGCCGAGGCTGCCTTAAAGGGTCTCCCGGATTCATAGGTTTGCGTTCGACTCATGGCCATTATCAGTAGCGCCCGCTATCCTATCCGTCTGGTTAGTTTAGTCTTTATTCTCCTGAGCTTAATCCTGTGGACAAGCTCTGTCAGTGGTTAACAAAACATGTCTTGAAGGAATCGCCTTTTTCATACCTGGACGACCTGATGGACACCCTTGCAGAGACCTTGATAAACCTGACTGCAACCCGCTAAATGGAGCTTTGGCAATGCTCCTATTGGTTGCACTAGAAGACGGAAGTGGTATGACACCTGAAACCTGGCCCCCTCACACCTCCACCGTCTGACCCAACTCCGGGACCATCACCCCCCGGCAGCCCAGGTCATTTCGCAGCCTCTCCGCCAGAGACCGGGCCGCCGCCGGCTCCCCGTGCACCACGAAGATATGCTCGGGACGCCGGTCGAAGGCTTTCACCCAGCCCAACAGGCCCGGCAGGTCGGCGTGGCCGCTGAAGCCGTTCAGGGTGGCCACCTCCGCCTCCAGGGCGTATTCCTTGCCGAAGATGCGCACCACCGGGACCCGTTCCACCAGGCGTCGGCCCAGGGTGTTGGGGGCCTGCCAGCCCACGATGAGGACCAGATTGCGGGGGTCCTCGATGTTGTTCTTCAGGTGGTGTTGGATGCGCCCGGCCTCGGCCATGCCCGAGGCGCTGATGATGACGCAGGGCTCCCGGCGCAGGTGCAGCGCCTTGGACTGCTCCACCTCCCGGATGTACCGGAGCTTTTTGAAGCCGAAGATGTCGCCGTCCGGGTCCTGGTGGCGCAGATAATTCTGGGTGGGCTCGTCGAAGTAGGCCCAATGCTTCCGGAAGACCTCCGTCACGTTCACCGCCAATGGACTGTCCACATAGAAGGGAATGTCGGGTAGCTCCCCCCGGTGGTAGAGTTGGTTCAGGAGAAAGACCAGCATCTGCGTCCGTTCCACCGCAAAGGAGGGGATGATCACCTTGCCGCCGCGCCGATAGATGCGCCAGATGAGCTGCTGCAGGGCGTCCGCCGACTCCTCCACGGGGGGATGGATGCGGCTGCCGTAGGTGCTCTCCAGCATCAGGACGTCGGCCGCGGGCAGCAGGGTGGGGTCCCGGAGCAGCGGCAGGGAGGGCCGCCCCAGGTCGCCGCTGAACACCAGGCGCCGGGCGGTGCGGCCCTGCCCCTCCCGCCAGTCCAGGGCGACGATGGCCGACCCCAGCATGTGCCCGGCGTCGTAAAGGGTCGCGGTCACCCCCGCCCCCAGGTTGAAGGGCTCTTCATAATCGATGCCGCGGAAGTGTTTGAGGGAGGCCGCCGCGTCCGCCTGGGTGTAAATGGGCTCCACCGGCGGCTCACCCCGCTCCCGGCGGTGCCGGTTGACGTACTCCACGTCCCGCTCCTGGATGTTGCCGCTGTCCAGGAGCATGGCCCCGCAGAGGTCGGCCGTGGCCCTGGTGCACACCACCCGGCCCCTGAAGCCCCGTTTCACCAGATTGGGGATGTTGCCCGAATGGTCGATGTGCGAATGGGACAGGAGCACCGCGTCCACGGCTTCGGCGGCAAAGGGGAACTCCCGGTTGCGCCGCCAGGCCTCCTGGCGCTTGCCCTGATAGAGGCCGCAGTCCAGAAGAATCTTGAGCCCGTTCAGCTCCAGCAGATGCTGCGAGCCGGTGACCGTCTGCACCGCCCCATGAAAGGAGATCTGCATGGCAAACCCTCATCCCGGAGGTTTCGGGGCGCGTCGTCCCCCGAACAGGACGCCGTGCGTCCGGCCATCATAGCCCCTGGGGCGTCCGGGGACAAGAAAATACCCGACCCGGGGGAGGTTCCCCCGGCCGCCCCCGGCATCGGTCTCAATTTGTGTCGGCGCGGCCCAGCGACTCCTGCAGGAAGGCGTCAAACACCGGCGAAGTGGAAGTAAAGCGAACCGTGGCCGTACATCCACCCTCCCGCGCCGGTTCGACCCCGGTAACCTTGCCGTAAGCCCGGGCCTGAGGATCCGGATTATCCTCCCTGACTAAAGAGATGCGGACATCCTGCCATCCTCTGAGCAGTCCCTCATGGGCCGTTGGCCCACCCGTAACCCATGAAAAGGCCGGTGGGGCGGGCGTCTCTGCCCGCCGCCTTTGTCTTTGGTGGCACATCCCGGCCTGGAGGCCGGAACCAAACCGAAAAATGATACAATTACTTTGCCAAATCAATAAGATACAGATAAATTCT
>VGSQ01000160.1 GCA_016874975.1 Deltaproteobacteria bacterium | reverse complement strand
GGCCGCGGCGGGGCGCCGGACATAAGCCGCGGCAGTCAGCAGCGCCCCCCAGAAAAAGGTGAGGGCCAGGATGAATTGCAGGTAAGCTGCGGTCCACACCGTGCCCGGATGGCCTCCCGACACCGCATACAGAAAAGCGAGCGCCAGGGCGGACCCGGCGGACAGGTGCAACCTGAAAAAATGATGCACCAGAACGGCGTTAACCCCGCTCAGTAGGCAGTTGACCAGCACGAAGAGGTGGTAGCGCTCCCCGGAAACTTTGGCCAGACCATAAAAAAGAGCCTTAAACAGGGGAAACCAGTGTTCGTTCCGGGAGTGCGCCAGGTATTCCCGAAAGGGCGTCTGGGACATTTGCGCCAGCAGGGTCCAGTCGTCATGCACGAAAAAAAAGGGCCGGCCCGGCCGCCAGAAGAGCAGGAGCGGCGTGACCAGGAGCAGCCAGACCCCGGCTTGGAGCCACCAGGCGTCGGACGCCCCGGGAACCGGGGGAGGAACGACGGGGCGGCGCTCATGAATCATAGGTTCACCTGCTGACGGCAAAACCCCGGCACGGTGTTGTGAGAGGCGGGAAAATCCGTTATCCTGACAGTCGATACGGTCGGCCCGGCGGCAGGGAGGGGGGGACCATTTCTGCCCCCCTTCACCGATTTCTTCGGTAACCAGCCGGGCCCGGGCGACGTCGCCGGCGCGGGGCGCCCCGCCCTCAGACCCCAACCCCACCGGAGGTGCCCGTGTTAGCCGGACAAAAAGTGGTCGTGGTCATGCCCGCCTACAATGCCGCCCTCACCCTGGAGCGCACCTACCGCGACGTCCCCCCGGACGTGGTGGACGAGGTGCTGGTGGTGGACGACGCCTCCCATGACGACACCGTGGCGGTGGCCCGCGGCCTCAAGCTGCCCTGCTTCCTGCACGAACGCAACCTGGGCTACGGCGGCAATCAGAAGACCTGCTACCGCGAGGCCCTGAAGCTGGGGGCCGACATCGTGGTGATGGTCCACCCCGACTACCAGTATTCCCCCAAGATCATCCCCGCCCTGGCCGGGCTGGTGGCCAGCGGCGAGTACGACCTGGCCATCGGCTCCCGCATCCTGGGCGGCGGGGCCCGCCGGGGCGGCATGCCCTTTTACAAGTATCTGGCCAACCGGCTGCTCACCGCCATCCAGAATCTGCTGGTGGGCGCCAAACTCTCGGAATACCACACCGGCTTCCGGGCCTTCTCCCGTCGGGTGCTGACCACACTCCCCCTCAGGGAAAATTCCGACGATTTCGTCTTCGACAACGAAATGCTGGCCCAGGCCATTTTCTTCGGCTTCCGGGTGGGCGAGGTCTCCTGCCCCACCCGCTATTTCCCCGAGGCCTCGTCCATCAATTTTCCCCGGAGCGTCCGCTACGGCCTGGGGGTGCTCATCACCACGGCTAAATTTGTGCTGGAGAAACTGGGCCTGGCCCGCTTCCGCATCTTTTCCCCCACCGGCCGCCGGCTGGAGGGGATTTGAAGATGGGGGCAGGGAGGCAAACCCTCATCCTGGTTCCCAAGGCCTCCCCTGAAATGGGTTTTGGGTTCCGGGTTCTGGAATTTCCGTTCCAGCCTGGTTCCCAGGCTCCGGTCTTGAAAGTCTTCCGTAGGGTGCGTCTTACGCACCATTGCCGGGGGTCATCGGCGGGCAGCTCATAGGGCGGCCCGCGGCCGCCGACGTCGGCGTGCACGGCACGCCCTATGACCTATGACCTGACTACGCCACCGAAGCGGAAAAACTTTTCCCGCCGGATTACCCTTCCAGCATTTCCCGAGCCAGGGCCGACAAGGTGACTCCCCGACAGGGGCTTGTCTTCCGGAGCCAGGCGAGAAAGCTGCGAATTTTCCCGATGAGCCCCTCCACCGCCTGCTCCGTGGGAAATTGGGGGCTGGCGCCGGGCAGCAGTTCCGAAGAGTGCAGGAACAGGTGAATGACCCGCCCGCCCCGGCGGCGGTGCAGCCGGGCCGCCAGGCGCATGGCCGTCAGGGAAAACATGGTGGGCTGGGTCCCCACCGCGGCCGCGAAGCGAAAGCCGCCGCGCAGCCGCTCGCCCCAAGCCGGGGGGAGGAGGCTGCACAGCCCGGCCCACAGGCGCGGCGTCCCGGCCAGGAGGGGCACCACGGTGAGGGGGGCCTCCACCAATGCCGGACCGGCCTCTCCCTGGGGCCTGAGGATGAAGGGATCGGCCGGGCTGAGGAAATGGTCCGGCCCGCCGGCCACCGCGCGCAGGGGCGCCATGCTGCCGTCCGCCACAAAGCCCAGCTCCGGCAGGAGGCTCAGGGCCTTGGGCCCCAACTCAAAGCGCCCCATGCGGAAGGAGCGGGGCCGCTCTCCCACCGCGGCATGGATCGCGGCCGCCAGGGAGGTTATCTTGTCCCGCAGCACCTCGAGGGGCAGGCGCTCCGGCGGCGCCGGCTCCGGCTCCCCCAACTCCAGGAAAGGGGGAGTGTTCCAAGGATGGAGGTGGGCGCCGATTTCCGCGCCGTGTTGCTCCCGAAATTCTCTGAGCACTGCGGCCGCCTCGGGGTGAACGGCCACGGGATAGGTGGCCAGCAGGGTGAGCGGAACCCCGAATTCCTGAGAAATGAAGGCCAGACGGGAAAGCCGGGCCACATTGCGCACTCCTGCGGCCTGCCGGGGGTACTGCCCGGAGAACAGCCCCTCCTCCTCCACGTCCACGCTCACCACCAGCCGCATGGCCGAACCTGCCTCCCCTCTCACCCTCTCAGGTCAAGGGCCACCTTGACGCTGCGGTGCCGGCGCTTGTCCATGGCCGTCCGGAAGGCCCGCCGGTATTCCCGCAAGGGGAAGCGGTGGGTGAGGAGGCCGGCGGCGGGATAATCCCCCCGGCTCAGGAGCTCCACCGCCAGCTCATAGGTGCGCACCGGCCGCCCCTGCCAGGTCCCGCCGGCGTACATGGCCGTGCCCGTCAGGGTCAGTTCCCGGAACCAGAGGCTGGACAGGTCCACCCGGGAGACCTCCCCGGCGGTGGCCACCATGACGTAAACGCCCCGGGCGCAGAGGATCAGCAGGCCTTCCTGGAGGGAGGCGCCGCTGCCCGCGCAATCATAGAAATAATCGGCCCCGCCCTCCACGTTGCCGCCTTTCAGGGTGGTGGGGAGCAGCCGGGCGCCCAGGGTCTGGGCCAGTTCGGCGCGGGAGGGGGAGAGTAGCGCGAGGTCCGCCCCGCCGGCCCTCGCCAACTCCGCCTGGAGGGGATGCCGGGCCACCACCGCCACTTTGGCCTTGGAGCCCAAAATCCTTAACAGGCGCACCAGGTGCTGGCCGATGATCCCCGCGCCGTACACCACCACGGTGGCTCCGTCGGGGGGCAAATGACGCAGCAGGGGTTGCAGGGCGCTGGCCAGGGAGTCCGTCAGCACCGCGTCTTCGTCGGTCAAATCCTGGGGCAGGCGCACCAGGTTTTCCGGCGGCGCGGCCATGAGCTCCGCCATGCCTCCCCCCGCGTCCCGGTTGAAGCCCAGGATGGGGCCCGCCGCCAGTCTCCCCTGGGTGAAGTGCTCGCAGAGATTGTAGTCGCCCCGGGCACAGAAGCGGCACAACGCCAGCCCCCGAGCCCGGCAGGCCAGCACCGGCTCCACCGCCGCCCGGTCCCCCGGCGCCCAGCCGCTACCCGGCGGGGCCTCCACCACGTCGGCCACCACCTCGTGCCCCAACACCGCGGGGAATGAGGCGTAGGGCTCCAGGAGATAAGATTCCGCGCCTTTCAGCAGGTTCAGGTCCGAGCCGCAGATGCCGCACAGCCGGGGTTTGAGCACCACCCAGTCCGCCGGGGGCGTCAAGGCCGCCTGCCGGAGCCGGAGGGGGGCCACCCCCGCGAAGAAATGCCGGGGAAAGAAGCGGCCCAGCAGCCGGCTGAGGAGATAGCGGGGAATGGAATAATAATATTCCAGGGCCAGCCGGGTCCTGGACGGGATCATGTCCTCCCTGGGGACCGCCGCCCCGCTGGCCTGCTTTGCGTCCATCGCGCCCATGCCCAGACTTTGCCCTGACTGGCCCGCCGCTGTCAAGGGCAATCGCGGCCTGAAGCTGGTGATCGTTTCCTGAAGTTGACACCAATGAAAATCACGGTCTTGGTTGATCCAGGATTTGAATGATGGGCTTTTCCATTTCGCTCATGTTACAAGACTTTAATACGGAGTATGGCTGGTCTCAGCGCTTTGTTTTAGCATTCTTTGGTATAACAGACCGACATCCTTCGATTTCCTTCGGTTATGGCGAAACACAAACTCATCGAGGTAATGTTGAAGATGTTTTTTGCTAACCCTTCCTTGGTGGGTCCCAAGCAACCACCTCTTCAGGAGAGAAACAACCCGATTGACATGGGGCAGCGGGTTTTCGGGGGAGTCCTTGGCTCTCAAGATAACCCGTGTGACACCCA
>VGSQ01000159.1 GCA_016874975.1 Deltaproteobacteria bacterium | reverse complement strand
CCGGAGGGGCGGGCTTTGTCAAGGCAATGGGGAGGGGCGGCCAGGGGGCGGGCGCCGATTTTCCCGGGGGGAGGAGGGGAGGAGCTTTTCATGTGTTACACGTGCGCCCAAGGCCCGGGCGCGACTTCTCCTAAATCGGCATAAACCTTGGGACTTGTGGAAAACAGCGGCCTGTCCATGCCGCCTCCATCCCTTTGCCGGCGCAGGTTGACGGGCTGCCCGACCAGACGCTCGGGACTCGATTGCGCCAGGCCCGGATAATCCCCAGGGTCCCGGTGTTGTCCGGCCTAGACTTCGTGGAGCCGGGGCCTGGGAACAAAGGAGGGGCCTGGTGGCAGCTCGCGGCCTCAGGCCGCAACCAGAGGGAAAACCTTCCTGTCAGGAAAAGGTCCTTATCCCCCTCTCCCCCGGCGGGGGAGAGGGCCGGGGTGAGGGGGAAATCTTTTTATGCTTTGCGGGTGAGCCGCAGGCTCATGAACAACCGTCCAGGAAATAGCCTCCCTTATGCTTCATCAGTTCCGACCGGCCATTTTTCCCATTGCCAAGGTCAGGGGAAACACGGACTGGGAACCGGCTCCGGGTTGGGGTCGGCCTGGGGGTCCAGGTTCAAAAAGGGAACCAGGGGTGCGGCGGCGTTGCCGACGCTGCCCGTGGCCGCCTGGGTAAGGAAGTTATCCAAGGCCTGGAGCGGCTTCATGGGATCGGCCACCACCCCATACTGGCTGATGCGGTGACCGTTGGGAATGATGAGTTCGGGACGGTCGAAGGGCGCGGCCTGGATCTTCACCCGGTTGTCCGTCAAAGACACCATGAAGGCCACCAGGGCGTTTTCCTCCGCTTCGGTGAAGTTAAGCTGAACGATATCGGGATCGAGATCCGGCAGGTTAAATTGGCAGAAGTTCCCGCCCCGGTCGTAGAAGCGCACCACCTGTTTGAGAGTGGCCAGGCTACCGTTGTGCATATAGGGGCCGGTGAGATCCACGTTGCGCAAGGTGGGCGTCTTGAAGGCGCCGTCCACCGCCACCCGGGTCAGGGTCAGTTCGCCGGGGTCGAGCAGGCCGTTGGCGTTCAGGTCCTGCCCCACCACGATGCCGGTGTCCGGGTCCACAAACTGGCCCCCCGGGCCGCCCACCAGGGTCAGGTTCCCCGGCACCTGCAGCGCGCCGATGATGGGAAAGGCGAAGCTCATGATGCCCAGGTTCTGAAAGGCGAACTGTCGGGAAAAGGCCAGGGGGTTGCCGAAGGGGTCTTTGCCCCCCCGCCCCAGGTCGTCCGTGGTGGGGGTGACGGCGATGTTATAAAAGCCATTGTCATAGAGCGCCGGATTACCATCCCCCATGGGCATGGGTTCGATGACGTTTTGGCCCCCCTGGGCGTTGCGCACCGTGGCGTTGGTGAATTCGGGGCCACTGTGGCAGTTGATGCACTTGCCCTTGTCCACGAAGACGTTGAGGCCCAACAGTTCCTGGGCCCCAAAGCCCGGCACGGGGGTGCCGTCTCCCTCCATCCACACATCAAAGGGGCTCTGGTCCGACACCAGGGTGGCTTCGTAGAGCATAACGGCCATGCCGAAGAAGAAGGAGAAGTTGGCTTCCATCTGGGTAAAATCACCGGGCAGCACGGCATCATTCCCACCCCGGGGCAACCGGGGTTTTTTCTTGGCCCTGACGATCCTGGGCTTGCCCTGCTTAAGGGCGAAGATATCCCCCCGGCCTTTCTTGATGGTCATTTCCGGGAAGCTGACCGCCTGGGCCTCCACATCCCAGAACTCGTTGCGGAAAGCCGCCTGGATGAGACCACGATACGTCACTTCGGGCCTCAACCCTTTGCCGCCGGGGTTGGCCAGCGGACCCAGGATGCTGTCGGTGGGGGCCACCTGCTGTTTGGCCATAGGCGCCAGGGACAACATCTTGCGGCCCACCTCCGGCCAGGTGCGGCCCCCGAAGGACATCTCAAAGGGGCTGAGCGGCGGTCCCACCGCCTGGGAGGCCAGGCTGGCGTTGCTGATATTGACGGCCACCGCCTGGAGGCCCCCGTTGATCCGTTGGAAGATCACCGCGCCCGGGTCCTGTTTGCCGAAGGGGTTGACCCCGTTGAACATATTGTTGGCCCGGCCGTCCCAGAAATTGGCAAAGAAGAAGACCGCATTGATGGTGGTGGGGGTATTGCGGGGCTCCACCCGGCGCACGTTGACGCCGCGTACGCTCCAAATGGGATCGGCCACGGGAATGCCCACGTCCTCGGCGCTGCCGGGAGTGACGCTGACGTGGGTGGTCAGGAACACGCCCTGGGAGGAGGAGATATCGTTGCTGTTCTCAGGAGTCTTCGGTTTGACGCTGTCGCCCACGATGTTGAGTTGATTGGGCAAATTGACGAAGGGGAAGTCACCCGCATTCAGCGTGTAGTTGGGGGCGGGCACGGCCACCTCGAACTTCGTGTCCGGATCGGCCGGGGCAGAGTGGTAGCCCCTGGTCTGGTCCAACCGCTGATTCAACACCTTCAGTTCACTGGCGGGGTGCAACTGGTTTTTGGTCCGGTTGTCCGCGCCCGCCTGGAAATGGCAGGAGGCGCAAGACTGGATGCCGTCACTGCCCAACTGCATATCCCAGAACAGGGCTTTCCCCAGTTGCAGGGCCGCTTGTCGGGCTTCAGGGGTGTCCTTGAGAAAGGTGTTCAGGTTGGCCGGCAAAGGCACTCCCCCGTCGGCGATGACTGCCAGGCGCAAGGATTCCAGACCCAGGGCCCGGGCATCGGCGGGGGTGACGATCACGGGCTGGGCTTGTACAGAGCGAACGGCCGGCAAGACCGCCAGAGCCCAGCTCAGGAGCGGGACCAGGATCATCCGCAGGGTTCTCTTCTTAACCATGGTGCGCATACCCATCTTCCTTTCTCTCAAAGGTTCCGGTGTAATGTTGGGTGTGATGGAGACAAAGCAGCATGGGAATCCTCAAAATCGACAAGCAGAGGGTGCGAAATAATGAGGTGAGTATCGAGAGATATGGAAATGATTTTCATGAAAGCCATGCAATTGATTCATTGTCTTCCTTCTCCTCCAAGGGGGAGGGCCGGGATTGAGGGGCATCATGCATCGCCGCCCAACAGCGCCAAGAGCCAGGGGGCGGGGTTGATTATCGGCTGGTAAAGCTCCGCGCCGGCCAGGGAAGTAATATTGAATGCGCCGCCCGCCACCAGCACCTTGTTGTTTTTCAGGGTCACGGCCGTATGGTAAGCCCGGACCGCGCCCAGAGAGCCGGTGGCTTTCCAGGTCCTGGCCGCCGGATCATAAAACTCGGTCCCGGCCAGATACTCCAAACTGTTCGCCCCACCCGCCACCAACACCCTGCCGTTCACCAGCAGCGTCGCCGTGTGAAACCCCCGGGGAGCCGACAGAGAGCCCGTGCCGCTCCAGGTCCCCGCGGCGGGGTCATAGAGCTCGGCGCCGGCCAGATGGCTGGAGCCGCTAAAACCTCCCACGGCCAGCACCTTGCCGTCGTTCAGCCGCGTGGCCGTATGCCACCTGCGGGGGCCGGCCATGGAACCCGTGGCGGTCCAACTGCCGGCGCCCGGGTCATAGAGCTCCGCGCCGGCAAAATACCCCAAAGCGTGCCAGCCGCCGGTCACCAGCACCTTGCCGTTCGCCAGCAGCGTAGCCGTATGATCCAGGCGCGGGGTGGTGAGCGGGCCCGCCGCGCTCCAGGCGCCGGTCCCCGGATCATAGAACTCCGCGCCGGCAAATTCGCCTAAGCCGTCATCCCCCCCCGCCACCAGGACTTTGCCGTCGGCCAGCTTCGTGGCCGTATGGAACAGGTGCGGGGTGAGCATGGCGCCGGTGGCGTCCCAGGTCCCCGTGTCCGGATCATAGAGCTCCGCCCGGTTATCGGGGAGCCCGTCCACAAATCCCCCCGCCACCAAAACCTTGCCGTCGGCCAGCAGGGTGGCCGTGTGCCATTCCCGGGCCCCCGCCATGGAACCCGTGGGGGTCCAGGTCCCGGCAGCCGGGTCATAGAGCTCCGCGCTGGCCAGGAAGTTGTTCCCGTCCCAGCCGCCGGCCACCAGCACCTTGCCGTTGGCCAGTGTCGTGGCGGTATGCCCATAGCGGGCGGCGCCCAGAGAGCCGGTGGGAGTCCAGGCGCCGGGCGCGGCCAGGGACGGCTGGGGCAGGACCAGCCCACAGGCTGCAGCCGCAAGGATCACCAGGAGGGCCAGGCCTGAACACCGGCCTGAACCAGAGGCGTGACCGAGGAAACCGAACATAGCGTTCCTCCATAGTGATTGGGGAAAAATGTCTGAAGGAGAATCGTGGCAGTTGCCCGCCGGCATGATGCGCTTTTCATGAACCAGCGGGGCGAGGGGATCCATTTGCCTGAGCTTCCGGGACCGGGAAAAAACCTGGGCGGCCCTGCTCCACTCAGTTTCTCAGGGACGGTTAGGGACATCTACTGAAGAGATTGCCGAGTCTCTTGAGTCAAAGGAGTCTATACATTTTTTCTGGTAGAGTCAAATAAAATTATGCGGCAGTCTTGGCTGCCCCGGTCCCTGGGCATCAGTCCCAACCCGCACGCCTACAAGGCGCCTGCCGGCGCCGCCAACCCCATCCGGGCCCTGGTCTTCGACCCCCATCCGGTGACCCGGGTGCAGTTCTCCCTTGACGGCAGCGGCGTCTGGCAGGACATGCAGCAGCCTAGCGGCGCCCCCATCTGGTGCGCGGGGCGCACCTTATGGAACTCCTGCTCTCGGGTCGGCTAAGTCCGCCTGGTAGAGGCCGGCAGCCCGCGGACCTGGGAAGAAAGAGAGGCGCGTGGCGTTCTGTCGGCGCCACGCGCCTGTTCATTAGGGGAGGCGGAAGACCCGCGCCTTACCGCGGCGCCGGGTTGACGGTCACCGGGAAGGGCTCGGAAACGCCGGTCGAGGTGCGC
>VGSQ01000158.1 GCA_016874975.1 Deltaproteobacteria bacterium | reverse complement strand
GAAAAGAAGCCGGCCATCGGCGGGGTCATGGCCCAGTTGGACAAGACCTTCCCCACCAATGACTGCTCCATGTGCATCATTTCTCCCAAACTGGTGGAATGCGGCCGCCATCTCAACATTAACCTTTTGACTTACACCGAAGTCGAGGGTATCAGCGGGGAACCCGGCCGCTTTAAGGTGGACGTGCTCAAGCGGGCCCGGGGCGTGGATATGAGCAAGTGCACCGGCTGCGGGGTGTGTCTGGACGCCTGCCCCATCCGGTATGAGCCTCAATTTGCGCCCGAGGCGGAGCGGGCCGCACGCACGGCCTACGCCAAGGCCACGGAGGAAGAGCAGGTGGCCGACATCATCAACCGCCACCGGGAGAAGGCCGGCAACCTCCTCCCCATTCTCCTGGACATCAATCGCCAGTTCAACTGGCTGCCCCGCCCGGCCCTGGAGCATGTCTCCGACGGATTGAAGATGCCCCTGGCGGAAATCCTGCGGGTGGCCAGTTTCTACAATGCCTTCAGCCTGGTCCCCCGGGGCAATTTTATCATCAACGTCTGCATGGGCACGGGCTGCTTCGTGAAGGGCGCCCCTCGGCTGCTGGACCGCCTGGAGCGGGAGTTGGGCATTAAGCACGGCCAGACCACCGAGGACTTCATGTTCTCTCTGGAGCTGGTGCGCTGCATTGGCTGCTGTGCCCTGGCCCCGGCCATGCGGGTAGGGGAGGACACCTTCGGCCGGCTGACTCCCGGCATGATTCCCCGGATCCTCAAGTCCTACGCCGAATCCTACGGAGTGGAAGAAGATCTGGAGGAGGAGGCGGTATGAAGATCACGGGCCTGTCGCAACTGGAAAAGATTAAAGAGCAGGGTCTGGCCCAGACCTATCCTGAGAAAATCAAGATCATGGTGGGCATGGCCACCTGCGGCATCTCCGCCGGGGCCGACAAGGTCTATCAGGCCCTTAAGAATAAAATCCAGGAACTGGGGCTGGATGTGGCGTTAGAAATTACCGGCTGCATCGGCTTCTGTCAGCGGGAGCCCCTGGTGGATGTGGTTTACCCCAAAAAGGTGCGGGTCAGCTACGAAGCCATGACCCCGGAGAAGGCGGAAAAACTGGTGGAGGCCATCCAGGCGGGGGAGTTCTATCCCGAGAACATCCTGTGCCGCATTGACCAGGAAGATTTCCTCATCGAAGGGAAGACGCGGCCTTATGCCAATCCCCATCCCCCCGTTTTGCCGGAGGAGGTTCCCCGGTATGAGCAGGTGCCCTTTTTCAAGAATCAGGTGAAGATTGCCCTGAGGAATTGCGGCTTCATTCAACCCGAGCGGATCGAGGAATACATCGCCCGAGGCGGCTACCGGGCCCTCTACCAGGTGCTGACGGAGATGAGCCCGGAGCAAGTCATCAAGGAGGTAACGGACTCGGGGCTCAGAGGGCGGGGCGGCGCCGGCTTCCCCACCGGGGTCAAGTGGGAATTTTGCCGTAACGCCCCGGGGGACCTGAAGTACGTCATCTGCAATGCCGACGAAGGCGACCCCGGCGCCTTCATGGACCGGGGTATCCTGGAGGGGGACCCCCACACGGTGCTGGAGGGCATGGCCATCGGAGCCTATGCCATGGGCGCCAGCGAAGGCTACATCTACTGCCGGGCCGAATATCCCCTGGCCATCCACCGCTTGAAAATCGCCATTGACCAGGCCGAAAAGATGGGGCTCCTGGGGGACAATATCTTCGGCACCAACTTCTCCTTCCGGATTGAAATCCGGGAAGGCGCCGGCGCCTTTGTCTGCGGCGAGGAGACGGCCCTCATCGCCAGCATCGAAGGCAAGGTGGGGGAACCCCGGCCCAGGCCCCCGTATCCGGCCCAAAGCGGCCTGTGGGGCAGGCCCACCACCATCAACAACGTCAAGACCTGGAGCCACGTCGCGCCCATCATCACCCGGGGCGCCAAGTGGTACGCGGGCTACGGCACCAAGACCGCCAAAGGCACCACGGTCTTCGCCCTGGTGGGCAAGGTCAACAACACCGGCCTGGTGGAGATTCCCCTGGGCATGACTCTTAGGGAGATGATCTTCGACATCGGCGGCGGCATCGCCGGCAACCAGCAGTTCAAGGCGGTGCAGACGGGCGGCCCCTCCGGCGGCTGCATACCGGAGCAGTTCCTGGACACCCCGGTGGACTACGAGTTCCTGGGGGCGCTGGGTTCCATCATGGGCTCCGGCGGCATGATCGTCATGGACGAACGGGATTGCATGGTGAACGTCGCCAAGTACTTCATCGACTTCACCAAGGACGAGTCCTGCGGCAAGTGCACGCCCTGCCGGGAAGGGACGCTCCGCCTCATGGAGATGCTGGAGGCCATCACCGAGGGCCAAGGTGAGGAGGGGGACATTGACCGGCTCAAGGACCTCTCCGAGATGATCATCGATTCCTCCCTCTGCGGCCTGGGGAGCACTGCTCCCAACCCGGTCCTGACCACCATCAAGTATTTCCGGGAGGAATACGAGGCCCACATCCGGGCGCAGAAGTGTCCGGCCAAGGTGTGCAAGGCCCTGATCACCTTCCGGGTGGATGAAGAAGCCTGCAACGGCTGCGGCGTCTGCCGGAGAAAGTGTCCCGTGGAAGCGGTGGAGGGGGCCAAGAAAGAGGTCCACCGCATTCTCCAGGAAAAGTGCATCAAGTGCGGCGTTTGCTGGGATTCCTGTAAGTTTGCCGCCGTCATCGTGGAATAAAGAGGTGCCGCATGGTTAAGTTGACAATAAACGATCGGGGAGTAGAGGTTCCGGAAGGGACCTCGGTATTGGATGCGGCCCGCAAGGTCGGGGTCAGCATCCCCACCCTGTGCCACTACGAAGCCATCAAACCCTACGGTGGCTGCCGCCTCTGCTTGGTGGAAATAACCGCCGGCCACCGCACCTTCCGCACCGCGTCCTGCACCTACCCGGTGGCCGAGGGCATCAAGGTGGTCACCGACTCGGACCTGGTGCTGAAAAGGCGGCGCATGGTCCTGGACCTGTTGTGGTCCCGGTGCCCGGAGGTGCCGGTCCTGGCAAAGCTCGCCCAGCAGTTGGGCCTCAAGGAGCCCAGCTTCATCAAGGGAAAGGACGACTGCATCCTCTGCGGTCTGTGCACCCGGATGTGCGCCGAGCTCCAAGGGCCGGCGGCCATCGGCTTCATGGGCCGGGGCGCCAAACGCCAGGTGCTGACCCCGTTCGGGGAGTTTTCTCAAGTTTGCCGCACCTGCGGGGCCTGCGCCTTCGTCTGCCCCACGGGCCACATCAAAGAAATCGCCAAGATCAGCGGCAAAACCCCCAAGCCGAAATACGATGAATTTAATGCCGGCATGCAAACCAGGGGCAATATTTTTCGACTTTACCCCCAGGCCGTGCCCGCCACCCCGGCCATTGACCGCTCCACCTGCATCCAGTATCTTACCGGCGAATGCGGGGCCTGTGAGAAATTCTGTCCGGCCGACGCCATTGACTACCAACAGCAGGATGTGCGTGAGACCCTGGAGGTGGGCTCGGTGATCATGGCCACCGGCTTTCAGGCCTTCGACCCGTCGGTTATCCCGTTGCTGCATTACCGCAAGTTCCCCAACGTGGTCACCGCCCTGGAGTTCGAGCGCATCCTGTCGGCCTCCGGCCCCTTTGCGGGCCATCTGGTGCGGCCCTCCGACCATAAGGAACCCGAAAAGATCGCCTGGCTCCAGTGCGTCGGCTCCCGGGACGTCAAATACCATTCTTACTGTTCCGGGGTGTGCTGCATGTACGCCATCAAGGAGGCGGTCATCGCCAAGGAGCACTCAAAGGAGCCTTTGGACACCGCCATCTTTTTCATGGACATGCGCACCTACGGCAAGGACTTCGAGCAGTATTACAACCGCGCCCAGGACGAATACGGAGTGCGCTTTATTCGGTCCCGCATCCACAGCCTGGAACCCGCGGCCGACGACCGCATCCAGATCGCCTATGCCGATGAAAGCGGCGAGCGCCAGAGCGAAGTCTTCGACATGGTGGTGCTGTCCGTGGGGCTGGAGGTCAGTACGGATTCCAAGGAACTGGCCCAGCGCCTGGGGGTGGAGGTCAACGAGCACCACTTCGCCCGCACCGAGCCTTTCACCCCCATCGCCACTTCCAAAGAAGGGGTGTACGTCTGCGGGGTGATGCAGAGTCCCAAGGACATTCCCTTTGCGGTGATGGAAGCCTCCGCGGCCGCGGCGGCCTCCTGCGCCAACCTGAGCGCGGCCCGCTATACCCAAACCCGCACCAAGGAAGTGCCGCCGGAACGCACCGACTTGGGCGACGCACCCCGCATCGGGGTCTTTGTCTGCAACTGCGGCATCAACATCGGCGGCATCATCAACGTCCCGGAAGTGGCGGAATACTCCTGCACCCTGCCCAACGTGGTTTATGTGGACACCCAGTTGTTCACCTGCTCCCAGGACACCCAGGTGAAGCTCATCGAGGCCATCGCGGAGCACCGGCTCAACCGGCTGGTGGTGGCGGCCTGCACGCCGTTGACCCACGAGGCGCTGTTCCGGGAAACCATGCGGGACGCGGGGTTGAACAAGTATCTCTTTGAGATGGCCAACATCCGCAACCAGGATTCCTGGGTGCACATGCAGGAACCGGAGAAGGCCACGGAAAAGGCCAAGGACCTGGTTCGCATGGCGGTGTTCCGGGCGGGCCTGCTGCGGCCCCTGATGGAACAGCCCCTCACCATCAATCCGCGGGCCCTGGTCATCGGCGGCGGGGTGGCGGGCTTAAGCGCCGCCCTCAACCTGGCGGACCAGGGGTTTGAAACCATCATCCTGGAAAAGGAAAAGGAATTGGGCGGCTTCGCCCGCAAGGTGGGCCACACCATCGAAGGGGTGGACGTCAACACCCACGTGGACAGCCTCATCACCCGGGTTCAGGACCACGAGAAGATCGCGGTTCTCACCCAGGCCCTGGTGGTCAACCACACCGGTTACAAGGGGAACTTCGTCACGGAAGTGCTGGTGGGGCCGGGCATGTATGAACGGAAGATCGAACACGGGGTCACCGTGGTGGCCACCGGCGCGGTGGAATACCGCCCCACGGAGTTCCTCTACGGCCAGGATGACCGGGTAATGACCCAGATTGAGCTGGGCCAGTTGATGCACGACCAGCCGGACAAGG
>VGSQ01000157.1 GCA_016874975.1 Deltaproteobacteria bacterium | reverse complement strand
GCGCTACGTCGCCCGGGAGTATCTGAAGCTCTTCAGCCTCTGCCTGGGGGCCTTACTCTCCATTTACCTGGTGGTGGACATTTTTGAGCGCCTGGACCGGCTGCTCCAGTCCCGCATCGGCCTGGAAGGCGTGGCGCGTTACGTGGTCCTGAAAATCCCCTTCGCCCTGGGGCAGGTGCTGCCGCCGGCGGCGCTGTTGGCGGCGATCCTGCTCTTCGGCCTCATGTCCCGGGCCCGGGAGACCATGGCCGTCCGCACCTGCGGGGTGGACATCCTGGGCCTCACCCGGCCGGTCCTGGGTCTGGCGGGGCTGGGGGCGCTGGCGCTGCTGGGCCTCAATCTCTATCTTATTCCCTGGAGCCAGGCGAGTCTCAATAATTTCTGGGAGACCCAGGTGCAGAAGCGCCCGGCCCGCAGCCTGGTCAACCTGGAGCACTTCTGGTACAAGGGCGACCAGGCCATCTACAACATCCTGGTTTTCCGGAAGGATACCCAGGCCCTGGAAGGAGTCAAGATCTATCTCTTCGACCGCAGCTTCCAGTTGGTGAAGGTGGTGTCGGCCAAGGAAGCCCGGTGGCTGGAGGGCCGGTGGCGCTTCTCCCAGGGGTTTGTGCAGTCCTTTGGAACGAGAGAGCCGACCTGGGAGAATTTTGAGGAGCTGGACCTGACCCTGACGGAAACCCCCAAGGATTTTGCGGTGCTGGAGAAAAAGGTGACGGAGATGGACCTGGGGGAGCTCGGCAGCTACATCGACCGGCTGGAGCGGGACGGCTATAAATCCACCTCCTACCGGGTGGAGCTGCAGACGCGTTTTTCCATGGGCCTGACGCCCCTGGTGCTGGCCCTCATGGGCCTGGGGCTGGCGCTGCGGCAGGAGATGCCCTCTATCCCCGCGGTGGTGGCCCTGGGGGTGGGGGTGATGTTTTGCTACTGGCTGGCCCTGGGCTTCGCCGCCTCTCTGGCCACGGCCGGCCGCTGGCCCATTGTGCTGGCGGTGTGGTCCCCCCACTTCCTCATCGGTCTGGCCGCCGCCTGCCGGCTGCGCCGGGCGGCCCGTTGAGCTCCCGGGGCGCCGGGATAAAGGGGGAATAACGCCCTCAATCAACCGGGTAGGCGGGATACCCTCCATAAACAGGGCGACCTGAAAGCCCCCCGCACCATGGCCCGATATCGCCCCGGTCCTTCCTGGGGGAGAATCCCACCTGGTAATACCGTTTTTACAAGGAAAACGAGGTCTTGGCCTCAATTTTCCCTGACTTAAGGGGGGCTGCGAGGGGAGTCGGCCCGGACGGGGGTCCGTGTTCCCCGCCCCCCTCGCGGATTCCACTTTTTCAACACTTTCAGAATTATTTCCGACAGGCCGGAAATAATCTTTTCTTTTGCCCAGGTTTTATGCTATCAAAGGCTAACCACGGTCCGCACCCGGACCAGGTCGGGGTCAGGGCCCCGCATAATTTCCAAATACACAAAGGGGTGATAATCCAGGACAAGGGAACCGAGGGTTTTTCAGACTGTGCAGGAGTGTCGGCGGATAGTGTGTATACGTTTGTCAGGATCTTCAGGAGAAAAGGGGAAAAGGTATGACCAAGGCTGAGCTTATTGCACAGGTGGCGGCGGAAGCCCAGGTGAAGAAGGCGGACGCGGAAAAGACCATCAATGCTTTGATCAAATCCATTTCGGGCGCTCTGCAGAGCACGGGGCGACTGGCGCTCGCCGGGTTCGGCACCTTCATGGTATCAGCCCGGAAGGCCCGGGAGGGGCGTAATCCCCAGACGGGCAAGCCCATCAAGATTCCGGCCACCAAAGTGGTCAAGTTCAAGCCCGGCAAACAACTCAAGGATCTGGTGAAGTAGTTCTCAGGGTATCCCCTCGCGGCGGAGCAACTGTGCAACTGATGGCGAGGCCGGCAGCCCCTGAGGAGAGGCGGACGGGCCACGCTGAAAGGCACTCCTATGGCCACCGATCACTATCGGACCTTGGGGGTTCCCGCCACAGCCAGTTTCGGAGAAGTTAAGAGGGCTTATCGCCGGCTGGCGCGCCGCTGGCACCCCGACATCAATCCCCATGACCCTAGGGCGGCGGAGGAGTTTCGTCGGGTGGGAGAGGCATACCGGGCTCTCTGCGACCCCCGCAGCAGGGCCGGTTTTGAGGAGTTGCGGTTTTCCTCCCCGCCGCCTGCGGGTCCAGTTTCCCGGGTGCTCCACTGGTCTGCCCGGCGAGGTCGGTCAGGCGAAAGGCCCGCTGACTGTGGGAGGCAGGCGCGTCCCAAGGTGTTTAAGGAACATCGCTCGCCCCGGCGGGGGCGGCGGCGGTTCAGTGGTCCGGCCGCTGCGCCGGCAATGTTCGCCAATCCCCTGGGGCCTCCCCGACGCAAAGGGTTGGCCCATCACCTGGGGGAACGGTTGCGTCTGCTGGCGGCCCGGCTGGCGGACTGGCTGCGGGGAAGGCCCCACCCCCGCCTGGAATGGGAACTGCTCCCCAACTCAGGCCCCCACCTTATTCTGGATGTGCGGTTGCCCCGCTGGCTGGCCCTCAAGGGCACGTCCGTCCATCTCACCTTGCAGGAACGGGAACACCCCCTGTATCTGTCCATACCCCCCGGGGTGCAGGACGGCACCTGCCTCAAGGTTACCGACCCCTTTGGGGGCCCCCGCCGACAGCATCTTTTCGTCAATATTCTGCTGGTGCCCTGAAGCCTGGAGGCTCGTGCTGCATGGGAGAAAGCCGAAGTCGGGAGAGACTGTCTTTTCCCCCCTCGCCCCCTGCAGGCGGGATGCGCTTCGCTTTCCCGCCCTACGGCCCTACGAGCCAAGCGGAGCTTGGCGGGCAAGCCGGTCCCCAAGCAGAGCTTGGGAACCAGAGAAACTCTAACACCCCAAATCCCCAAACCTAAAACCTAAAACCCAAAACCCAGAACCCAGAACCCAGAACCTACCCGCGTCCTTCCCATGTGTCCACTGAGGCGGCCAGGCTCTCCAGGACCTGGAGCAGGGTGGCCTGGTCCCGGGGGGTGAGGGTGCGCAGGTCCAGCAGGAGACGGTCCCGCTCCAGGCGGGCGATGACCGGCGGGGATGCCCGGCGCAGGCGGGCTTCCAGTTGGTGGGGAGCCAGGGGAGGGAGGTCCAGGGCCAGGGCGGCGCTGAGGAGGCCCACCTGGGGCAGGGCGCCGCCCCCCACCCGTCCCAGACAGGGGACCACCTTGACGCTGTAGGCCGGACAGCGTCGCCGCAGGCTCCGGGCCAGGCGGCGGGCGTCCCGGGCCACCTCCTCCACGGGCCGGGTGATCATGGCCAGGGTGGGGATGGCGGCCACGGCCCGGGACTGGTCCAGGTAAAGGAGGAGGGTGGCCTCCAGGCCCGCCAGGGTGAGCTTGTCCGGGCGCAGGGCCCGGGTGAGGGGATGCTGGCGCAGGCGCTGCACCATTTCGGCCCGGCCCAGGATAATGCCGGCCTGGGGCCCGCCCAACAGCTTGTCGCCGCTGAACATCACCAGGTCCGGCCCCGCGGCCACCGTCTCCTGCACGGTGGGCTCCTTTTCCACCCCGTAGCCGCTCAGATCCACCAGGCAGCCGCTGCCCAGGTCCTCCATAACCGGCAGACCATAGCGCCGGCCCAAAGCCACCAGGTCCTCCAGGGAGACCTCCCGGGTGAACCCCAGCAGGCGGAAGTTGCTGGGATGGACCTTGAGGAGCAGGGCGGTGTTGCCGGTGATGGCCTGCTCATAATCCTTTATATATGTCTTGTTGGTGGTGCCCACCTCCCGGAGGATGGCGCCGCTGGCCGCCATAATGTCCGGCATGCGGAAGGAGCCGCCGATTTCCACCAGTTGCCCCCGGGAGATGATGACCTCCCGTCCCGCCGCCAGGGCGGTGAGGGACAGGAGCACCGCGGCGGCGTTGTTGTTGACCACCAGGGCGGCCTGGGCCCCGGTGAGGGAGGTGAGAACGGCCTCCAGGTGGTCGTGGCGGGACCCCCGGCGGCCTTCCGCCAGGTTGTATTCCAGATTGGAATAAGAGAGAGCCGCCTGGGCCACGGCCTCCTGGGCGGAGTCAGCCAGGAGGGAGCGGCCCAGATTGGTGTGGATGATGACCCCGGTGGCGTTGAGCACCCGGCGCAGGGAGGGCGTGCGGGCGCCTGCCAGGGCCCGGCAGACCTGCCGCGCCAACTCCTCCGCCTCCAGGTCCGGGGGCAGGGACTCCCGGGGGGCGGTGAGCAGACGCCGCCGGGCTTCGGTCAGGACCTGACGGACCACTTCCGCCGCCTGGCTGCGGGAGAGGCCCGGCAGGTAGGGGGCCAGGCGAGGGTCTCGCAACAATTCATCCACCGCCGGCAGCCGGCGCAGCAGACGGGCGCGCTCCGGATCCATGAGGTCCTCCCGGGTCGTCGGCATCGGGACGGGGGCGGCTGACCGGCCCCGCTCCCTTACCGGCATGATACCACAACGTTAGGGGATTGTGCCATGAAGCGGCTCGGGTGTCAAAGGGCAGGAGGGCCGTAGGGCTACAGCTGTTTGAAAAGGTTATTGCGTCGAAGGGGCTGATATTGTTAAGATATCATACAGAGTTGCTTTCCGTGAGATGCGTGGTGAGGCAGGGGGCCCAAAAAATGGGGGCGGGAAAAATTTCCTTGACAAAGGTGGCAAGACACCATAAATTTAAAAAGTTAAAATCTGGTCTTCTCTGGCCTGACCCCCTTAACCTGATGGCTGGCGTAGCTCAATGGTAGAGCGGCTGATTTGTAATCAGCAGGTTGCGGGTTCGAGTCCCATCGCCAGCTCCACGGCGCCGGTCACGCATGCAGAGCTTTTTCCGGCTGGAGAGGTTCCCGAGTGGCCAAAGGGGACGGGCTGTAAACCCGTTGGCTCCGCCTTCGGAGGTTCGAATCCTCCCCTCTCCACCACAGATATCGGCGGGAATAGCTCAATTGGCCAGAGCATCAGCCTTCCAAGCTGAGGGTTGCGGGTTCGAGTCCCGTTTCCCGCTCCATGAGCCCACGTAGCTCAGTAGGTAGAGCACTTCCTTGGTAAGGAAGAGGTTCACCGGTTCGATCCCGGTCGTGGGCTCCACGACCCTGAGGCAAGCAATGAGCCCCGCCCGGAGGCAGGTTTCCGGGGACAACCCACATCCGGAGATGCCAGATGGCCAAGAAGAAATTTGAGCGCACGAAGCCGCACGTGAACGTGGGCACCATCGGTCACATCGACCACGGCAAGACGACGCTGACCTCGGCGATCACGAA
>VGSQ01000156.1 GCA_016874975.1 Deltaproteobacteria bacterium | reverse complement strand
CAGTGGGTATGCCAAGGGTAACCTGTTGAACAGTCAAGATAATTCCCCCCTTACCCCCCTTTGCCAAAGGGGGGAATGAGCAGTCGGTGACCCGAAGTCCCCCTTTGGAAAAGGGGGATTTAGGGGGATTTTAAATAAAATCAGTATGTTATGATGTAAACTGGTTTTTTCTTAAGTTAGCGCCAATGGTTCCTTGGGGTGGGATGCTGCAAGATTAAATAGTAATAACAGATAGTTATGAAGTGGCGTCCCCACGGGGATTTGAATCCCGGTCGCCGGCGTGAAAGGACGGGGGAGCGGCGGCTCCCCCGCTTGTTCCCACCGCAAACTTGCCATGCAGGAGCTTGGGAACAGGAGTTGAGAGTCGCGCCTCACGCTTGCCGGAACCCGGAACCCGGCCCCTGACTCCGACCCCTGACGCCTACAAAAAACTTGACAGCCGCGGCGCCCCCCGATAAATTCATTCCCGACAACACGCCCAGGCATCCCGGAACCCGGTGTGAATCCGGGGCGGACCCACCGCTGTGATCGGGGACGGGGAAGGCAAGGCAGCAGCCACTGTCGGGGTTCACCCCGGCGGGAAGGCCGCCTTCCCCGGTGGAGCCGAGAGCCAGAAGACCTGCCGGGCGTTTCAGGGTTGCTCCTGATGGCAAAGGGAGTTCCGCCGCAAAGGACGGGGCTCCTTTTTCTTTTGGGCCCCGGGCGGCGGTATGGCCCAGCTTAATCTCAAGGAGGCAGGCCCATGGAAAAAGACCGGAACATCAAACCCATCAGCATCAGGTACGCCTGCGCCCCCAACGGCGACCAGGTGGGGCTTTCCCACTACCTGATGGCCGACGCCGCCAAGGACCGTGAGGCCCATGGCCGTTAACGCCCACCCTGATCTGGAGCCGGCCGCCACCCGGGTCAACGTGGGGGCCGGCCCCCATTTCGACGTCATCCACCTCGGCTCTCGGGACCATGTGGCCCTGGTGGCCCCGGACACCGCCTTCTGGGCGCTGCTCAAGCCCGAAGAGGCGCTGGATTACCTGCTGGGACGGGAGTTGCCCCGGGCCTATCTGGCCAAAGAGACCGAGCTGCAGCGGGACCTCCACACCGTGCGCTTCGGCCTGCTGCCGTCGGCGGTCTACTTCAATCCCACGGAGCGCTGCAACCTGGACTGCGGCTACTGCTACCTCCCCCGGCAGGCCCGGCGCACCGGCCGGGACATGAGCCCCGCCCGGGTGACCGAGGCGTTGGGGCTGCTGGCCGATTATTTCACCGCCACTCTGCCCGAGGGCGCCCGCCCCCAGTTGGTTTTTCACGGCGCCGAGCCGCTGTTGGTGCGGGAAGCGGTGTTCGCCGGCATGGAAGCCTTTGACGGCCGCTTCCGCTTCGGGGTGCAGACCAACGCCACCCTGCTGGATCGGGAGGCCCTGGCTTTCCTGACGTCCAAAGGCGCGGGCGTCGGCCTGTCTCTGGACGGCCCCACCTCCCAGGTGGCCGACCGCACCCGGCGGACCTGGGGAGGGAGCGGCGTCTTCCCCCGGACTGTGCAGGTGTTGGAGGAGTTGGCCGACTACCCCGGACTCAACGTCATCGCCACGGTGACCTCGGCCAACGTGGAGTCCCTGCCGGCCCTGGTGGATTTTCTCCATGAACGGGGCATCGGCAACGTGCTGCTCAACCCCGTGCGGGGCACCCAACCCGGCGGCCGGGCCCTCATGCCCGACCAGGAGGCCCTGGCGCACTTCTTCTTCGCCGCCCTGGACCGGACTTACCAACTGCTGCAACAGACCGGCCGCAAGCTGGTGGTGGGCAACTTCGCCAACCTGCTCCTGGGTCTGGCGGCCCCGGGGGCCCGGCGCCTGATGTGCGACATCTCGCCGTGCGGCGGCGGCCGCTGCTTCTTCGCGGTGGGGGCCGCGGGCGAGGTGGTGCCCTGCAGCGAATTCCTGGGCAAGCCGGAGTTCCAGGGAGGCAACATTTTTGAGAACCCGGTGGCGGAGATCCTGCAAACCCGGCCCTTCCGGGAAGTCACCACCCGGGTGGTGGAACATCTCACCCCGTGCCGCCGTTGCGCGGTGCGCCATTTCTGCGGCGCCCCCTGTCCGGCAGAGGTCCACGCCATCCACGGCGCGCTCGACGCCCCCGCCCCGTATTGCCGATTTTACGTCGACCAGGCCCGCTACGCCTTCCGGGTCATCGCCGGGGGACGGTTGGACGCCTTCCTCTGGGACGGCTGGCAACAGGGTCTGGAGCAGATCGCGGTGCTTTAAGAAATTCGCCTGTTTCTTGAATTCCGAAGCAACCAGGAGTTGAAGGGTGTCAAGGCGGGCAGTCGCCACAGAGCTTAAGGGCCATGCCCCATCACCCCAGCCCTCTCCCCCCACTGGCAATCGGAGGGAGAGGGGGCTCCGACTGAGCTTTTTCAGGGTTACCTCTCCATGCATGGGAGGTCTGACCAGGCGGACGGCGGGATGCGCTTCGCTTTCCCGCCCTACAGCCCTGGCAACAGGGCCTGGAGCAGATCGCGGTGCTGTGAAGACTAACCCGGTAGGGGAATATCCTTCCCGGCAGGAGTTCGTGGCGGGGGCCAAGGGTCATAAGCCCCCGGCCCCTCTCTTCTCTCGCAACCCCGGAGCGTTTTTTGATGGGCCGGGATGCCCGCCGCTTTCCCATCCCGCCTTTTGTTCGGGTGGCAGATGTAGGACATCCGCCCCCGGGTGTCCCGGCGCAGCTCATAGGGCGGCCCGCGGCCGCCGATGCAGGCGTGCACGGCACGCCCTATGCCCATGCATGACATCCGCCCCCGGGTGTCCCGCCGCAACCTCATAGGGCGGCCCGCGGCCGCCGATGCAGGCGTGCACGGCACGCCCTATGCCCATGCATGACATCCGCCCCCGGGTGTCCCGCCGCACCTCATAGGGCGGCCCGCGGCCGCCGATGCAGGCGTGCACGGCGTGCCCTATGCCTGAGCTTTTTCAGGGTTACCTCTCCATGCATGGGAGGTCTGACCAGGCGGACGGCGGGATGCGCTTCGCTTTCCCGCCCTACAGCCCTACAGCCCTCCCCTCGAAAGCTGAAACCTGAAACCGGCAAGCGGAAACCTAAAACCTAAAACCTAAAACCCGATTCCCAATTCCCCGGCGCAAGCAGCAAGCTTACTCTTGACATCCCCGCCCACCCATATAAAATAAAAAAAGTCCGGGCACCCTTCGGGGTTTAATAGGGAAGACGGTTGAGCCGTCGCGGTCCCGCCGCTGTGACCGGGGACGAACCCTGCACCAGGCCACTGTGCCGTTGAAGCGGCATGGGAAGGCGCAGGCAGTAGGACGATCCGGGAGCCAGAAGACCTGCCCGCGGGCCTGACGCCGCTGCGAGAGACTGCGGCGCAGGCGGTTCGGAGAAGCCCTGGAACGGCGGCTCCCCCCACCCCTTAAGGACGACGAACTGGGTAGATCCTTAAGTCCCTGTGGACTTGGGGATTTTTTTTTGGGGGGCTTGGCGCCGGCGTCGGGGTCGTCTCCGGGGAAGGCGTGTGCAGGCGCGCCGCGGGACCTTTTGCCCACCGGCCTTCCGCCGATCATCGGCAGCGGCCCGGCGTCCAAATTCGCCACAGGGGAGGCAACTCATGCATGGCACACGCTTCTGGACATCCTGTCTGACGCTGGCGTTTCTGGTCATCAGTTTCCTGACGGCTCCGGGCGCGGCTGCAGCCGAACCGAAACCGGCCATCGTCCTCACCGCCTTCGGCACCACCACCGCCGCCGCGGACACCTATGAGCACATCGACCGGCTGGCCCGGGCCCGGTTTCCGGAGCACGAGATCCGCTGGGCTTACACCTCCCGCAAGGTCAGGCAGAAGGTGGCGGCCGAGCAGGGCAAGGAACTGAAAGACCTGCCCCAGGTGCTGGGGGAACTCAAGGCCGCGGGCTTCACCAAAGTGGCCGTGCAGTCCCTGCACGTGGTCCCCGGCGAGGAGTGGGAGAAGAAGGTCGTCCGGGGGGCGGGGAAGATCCCCGGCCTCAAGGTGGCGGTGGGGAAGCCGCTGTTAGCCGGCAAGTCGGACCATGAGCGGGTGCTGCAAGCCGTGAGCCGCCTGTTTCCGCCGGACCTCAAGGGCGCCGCCGTGGTGCTGGCGGGCCACGGCAGCCCGGCGGCCCAGGGCGAGGCTGCTTACCTGGCCTTCGAAAAGCTGCTCCGCGCCCGCTTTGCCGGGAAAAACGTCTTCCTGGGGGTGGTGGGCGGCAAACCTGCGGCCCAGGCGGCGCTGCTTGCTGTGCAACGCTCCGAGGCGCAGAGCGTGCTCTTCATCCCCTTCATGGTGGTGGCCGGGGACCACATGGACAACGATGTCATGGGGGACGAGCCCAAGAGCTGGAAATCGCAACTGCTCAAAGCCCGTCCCTTCAAGATCGAGGGCCTGCGCCGGGGGCTGGGCTTCAATGACGAAGTGGTGACCGTGTTTCTGGACCACCTGGCCCAGGCGATGGCCTCCCTTAAATGAGGTCAACCTGGAGAAATAGAGGGGGAGAGCCCGGTGGCCAAGGCTCCCCCGCCTCCCCCCGCAATCATCCGTGCTTATGACCACTCCCCCTCTGGCGGTGGGCAAGCTCAGCCCTGACGCGGACCTGGCCGCTGCCCGGCAACAGTTGCAGGTCAGCGGCCGGCGCTATACCCTCCTCCTGGCGGCCCTGGGTCTGGCCTTGGTAGGGTCCGTCCTGCTGGGGACGGCCATCGGCCGCCTGGAGGTGGGCTGGAGCACCCTGGCCGCGGTTCTGGCCGGCAAGCTGGGCTTGGCTGCGCCCTCGGTGGACCGCACCACCGAGGTGGTGGTTTGGGGCATCCGCTTCTCCCGGGTGGTCCTGGCCGGTCTGGTGGGGGCCTCCCTGGGGGCGGCCGGTGCGATTTTCCAAGGCCTGCTGTTAAACCCCCTGGCCGACCCCTTCACCATCGGGGTCTCCACCGGCGCAGCCTTCGGGGTGGCCCTGCTGGTCATGCTGGGGGTGGGCGGCAGCTACTGGGGCCTGAGCCCCCTGCCCCTGGCGGCTCTGGCCGGGGCCTTGGGCGCCCTGTTCGCAGTGCTGCTCCTCTCCCGGGAAGGGGGCCGGGTGCGCAAGGAGTCCCTGGTGCTGGCGGGCATCGTGGTGAGCACCTTTCTCTCCGCGCTCATCAGCCTGATCAAAAGCCTGGACGAGGAATCCCTGTCCGCCATCGTGTTCTGGATCATGGGAAGCTTCTCGGGGCGGGGCTGGATTCACGT
>VGSQ01000155.1 GCA_016874975.1 Deltaproteobacteria bacterium | reverse complement strand
CCCTTTCCGGGTTTCCAGCCCAGCCCACCTTTCTTCTTTCCAGCCTGACAATCCGGGGCTCCTTTCTCAACCCGAAGGCCTGAGCAGATGTTTGTCTCCAGGGCGGGGTTTTCCCGTTGGCCCCTGACCTGCGCGGTTCGGTCGGCTAAGCGGATGGCCCTTTCCTGAGGGGGGCAACCTCCCGGCGATGATTGCGCCAGAGGCTGCGTTTTCGGGGTAACTGGTTGCCGTGAAGCGCCCTTCTCTTAAGGCGGCCAGAACCAGCGACGCGGGGAGGCCTGATCACCGGGCATCACAGGAGTTGCCAGGACGATGAGGCGGGGAGAAAAACTTATCGGAGGAGAGAGAAAATCATGTCGGCTTGGCGGGATTTCTTCGCCTCGCGTTTGGGTATTATCAGCGTGGGGGCTTTTATCGGGGTGTTTGCGTCTCTCTTGCAAAAATGGGGCAATCCGGGCAACATGGGCATCTGCGTGGCCTGCATGGAGCGGGACGTCGCCGGGGCCATCGGCTTCCACCGGGCCGCAATGGTGCAGTATCTCCGCCCGGAAATCATCGGCTTTGTGCTGGGGGCCATGGCGGCGGCCTTCATCTTCCGGGAATTCCGGCCCCGAGCCGGGTCCGCCCCCATTGTCCGCTTCGTTCTGGGCATGCTGGCCATGATCGGCGCCCTGGTCTTCCTGGGCTGTCCCTGGCGGGCCCTGCTGCGGCTGGCCGGCGGCGACGGCAATGCCATCCTCGGACTCCTGGGCCTGGTGGGGGGTGTCTGGATCGGCACCCTGTTCCTCAAAGGGAGTTACAACCTGGGGCGGAACCAGTCCACTTTTGCCTCCGGGGGCTGGCTGCTGCCCATCATCATGCTCGGTTTGTTGGCCTTGCGGCTGGTCTTCCCCCAGATCCCCGACAAGGACCTGAGCGGCATTATCTTTTACAGTGTGAAAGGCCCCGGGGCCCAATTCGCCCCCCTGCCCGTCTCCCTGGCGGTGGGGCTGGCGGTGGGATTTCTGGCCCAGCGCAGCCGCTTCTGCACCATGGGGGCCATCCGGGACCTGGTGCTCTTCCGCCAGATGCACCTGCTCTCCGGCATGCTGGCGCTGTTGGTGGCCGCCTTCCTCGTCAATCTGATCCTGGGCCAGTTTAAACCCGGCTTTGCCGGGCAGCCCGTGGCCCATACCATGGGACTGTGGAACTTCGCCGGCATGGTGGTGGCGGGTCTAGCCTTCACCCTGGCCGGGGGGTGTCCGGGGCGGCAGCTTTTCCTGGCCGGAGAGGGTGACGGCGACGCCGCGGTCTTTGTCCTGGGCATGCTCGTGGGCGCCGCGGTGTCACACAACTTCGGCCTGGCCAGCTCCCCGGCGGGCGTGGGCCCCTACGGCATCCACGCCGTCCTCCTCAGCCTGGCCGCGCTCCTGTTCATCGGCTTCACCATGAGACAGAAAACGTCGTAGGGAGGACCAGCCATGAGTGATATCATCGACGCCCGGGGGTTGTCCTGCCCCCAACCTGTGCTTATTACTCTGGAAAAACTCAAGACCCTGAACCAGGGGCAGGTGGTGGTGTTGGTGGACACGGACACCTCCCGGGAAAACGTGCTGCGGGCCGCGGCCACCCTGGGCTGGCAGGCCGGCGACATTCAGGTTGAGGGTTCGGAGTATCGGCTCACCCTGAAGAAGGAGTGACGGGTTCTGTTGGTAAACTTACGGTGGGGAGGGGAGCTGGGGGCAGGCGGGGGAAGGCTGTTCCCCCGGTCCCGCCACCCGCGGAGCTTTACACCATATAAATAACTTCCTAACTTGTTCTCCTCCGAAAACTCCCCCTACCTTGGTGGGAGGGGGTCGGGGGGAGGGGGTTGAGTCGACCGACCGGCAGGCATATGTTCCTTTTTCCACCCCCACTTGAGCCCTCCCCCATCCAGGGCGAGGGAACAAGAGGACTTTCCGGATGAACACTAACGTCAGAAAAAGAGGACTACGATCATGACGGAGTCGGGCTATCGCCCTTTGATGGAGCAGGTCAGGGCCGCGGGTTGAGCCGCCAAGGTTCCTCCCGGGCTCTTGGAGGAAATCCTGCAAAATCTGCCCGTCCGGTCTCACCCTGACCTGCTGGTGGGCATGGAGACGGCCGACGATGCCGGCGTGTTCCGGTTGACGCCGGAGCTCGCCCTGATCCAGACGGTGGATTTTTTCACGCCCATCGTCAATGATCCTTTCACCTTCGGGCAGATCGCCGCGGCCAATGCCCTCTCAGACGTCTACGCCATGGGGGGCAGGCCCCTGACGGCTCTGAACATCGTCTGCTACCCCACCTTGACGCTGCCCAAAGAGGCGCTGCAGGCCATTCTGGCCGGGGGCCTGGACAAGATTCACGAGGCCGGGGCGCTGCTGGTGGGCGGCCACAGTGTGGACGACCCGGAACTCAAGTATGGCCTGGCGGTGACCGGCATTGTCCACCCCGACCGGGTTCTCACCAACCGCGGGGCCCGGCCGGGCGACAAGCTGATTCTCACCAAACCCCTGGGCACCGGCATCATCGCCACCGCCGTGAAAGGGCGTCTGGCCTCCCCCGAAGCCCAGGCCGCGGCGGTGCAGGTCATGGCCACGCTCAATAAAGCGGCGGCTGAATGCCTGGAGGGGCTGCCCGTCCATGCGGTGACGGACATCACCGGCTTCGGGTTGCTGGGCCACGCCCTGGAGATGGCCGCCGCCAGCGGGGTGGAGCTGATCCTCCGGGCGGCGCAGGTGCCCGTGCTGGAGGCCGCCCGGGAATTCGCCGCCATGGGACTGGTCCCCGCGGGGACCTTCGCCAACCGCAATTTCTGCGCCAAGTCCCTGGTGGCGGCCCCCCGTCTGGACCCGCTCCTCCTGGACATCCTGAGCGACGCCCAGACCAACGGGGGCCTGCTCATTGCAATAAACGGCGGGGAAGCGGAGCGTCTGGTGCAACGGCTCCATGACGCCGGGGTGAGCGCCGCCGCAATTATCGGCGAGGTGGGCGCCGTGGGTGAGGGGAAGATTAGGGTTGTGTCCTGAGTTTTCCCTGAGCTTTAAATCGCTCCAGGGGGGCCGGGGGAGCATAACTACCCCTCCCTCCGCAGCCCCAACGCCAACCGGGATGGGGGGAGTGGGGGTGCGGGCAAGGGGTGGTGACCCTTGGCCCCCTTCCCCATATCAAACTTCCAAGAGAGAACAATCAAGACTTAGGGAGCCATGATGGCACGATTGCGTTTCTGGAAGCGAAAGCAAACCCCAGCCCCGCCGGGCGGTCCCATCGACCGGGGCATTCTGGTCTTTGCCAATACCAGCGAAGTCATCCGGGCGGAGAACCTGCTCAAAAAGGCCGGGGTGCCCGTCAAGGTGATGGGGCCGCCGCCGGAAATCCAAAGCGGCTGCGACCTGGTGATCCAGTTTCCCCTGATGAGAAAACTGGAGTTGCTGCGGCTCCTGGAAGAAAACCGGCTCAAACCCCTCCAGGCGGTGCCCGTCACCGGCCCCTTGTTGAAGCCGGTGGATCTCTTCCATATCAAGGACTTCGGCGGCCACCTCATGGTCCGGGCCGCCAACATGAAGCTGACGGTGGACAAGGAGACCCGGGTCATCGTCAATGTCTCGGGCGGCGGCTGTCCCGATGTGCCCTACCTGGCCGCACAAATAGTGGGCCGGACCCTGGAGCAGGCCCCCCGCCCCCGGGACCTGGGCCACACCGTGTGCGGCTACGCCCTGGAACTGGCCTTCGAGGAGATGGAGCGGCAATGCTCGCGGTCGTAGGCACCATCCCCGAGGCGGACTTCCCGCTGGCGGCCGGGCCGGTGGAAATGGGCGACCAGGGTCTGCGCCTCGACGGGCGCGTCATTGAGGTGACCAGAGGGACGGCGGCGCTGCTGGCCGCGGCCGGCGCCTGTCTGGAAACCCTCCGTCAACCCGCCCCCTTTGCCTTTCTGGCGGGGGACACCGGGTTGGGCCACGGGAGCGAACGCCTCTATGAGCATCTTGCCGGTCACCTGGGGGAAACCGCCTTCACCGCCATCACCTTCCACTATATCCTGCCCGTGGTGGACTGGCACCAGCGCGTCTTCTTTGCCCTGGAAGAGATGCGGCCGCGGCCTTGCCTGATTGCCGACGCCGGCTTCATGTACGTGGCTAAGATGAGCGGCCTGGCCCCGGCCTACGACCTGTTCACGCCGGATGCGGGAGAAATGGCCTTCCTGGCCGATGAAGAGGCCCCCCATCCCTTTTATACCCGTGGTTTTATCCTCCATGAAGACAGCCGGGTGCCCGACCTCATCCGGCGGGCCTATGCCCACGGCAATGCCGCCCGTTACCTGTTGGTCAAGGGGAGCGTTGATTACCTGGCCGACCGGAGCGGCATTCTGGCCACGGTCCAGGAGCCGGACGTAGAAGCCCTGGAGCCCATCGGCGGCACCGGGGACACCCTGACCGGCATTGTCTCGGCCCTCATCGCCTCCGGGTGGGATATCGCCGAGGCGGCGGTGCTGGCGGCCCGCATCAACCGTCGGGCCGGAGAGCTGGCCCGCCCGACCCCGGCCACCAGCGTGGCGGACATCATTCGTCGGATTCCCGGCGCCCTCAATGAGATTTATGCGCCGGACGCAGGGCATGACTTCGAATCGTCGCTTCTACGTTGACGCTCGGGGTTCCATGACCCGTGGGAAAATCTCCCTGGGTGATTCCTCCCCACCGGAGACTCCGGCGAAATCGGTTTTTTACGGACCCTCTTGCAAAAGTCTTTTTTGAGTTGAATTTTTAAAAAATTAAGCCTCATCGGCGCGCCTGTGCTAAAGTATTTTTGATAGAAAAACAATAGCTTGGGGGAGCCGATGAAGCTTGGCGAAAGAGTATCATGGATACTGGGGACTTTACAACGGTATCTCTTCCCTCGCCTGGAAGAATGTGGCGAGCGCCCCTTAACCCAATACTGTTCACTTTGGCGACAACCCCCTGTTTCATGTGGAGCAGGCGCCCCCGCCTGCTCTGTTAAAATTAACAGCCGGAGGCGGCTGTTCTACATCCTCTCCTGCTTAAGGGATGTTGCCTGTCAAGATGAAAAGCCTTAAGTGAACAGCATTGCCCCTTAACCGAGAAAGAGCAGCAATTAGCCAGCATCTTGGAAGTGCTTTATCTCGAAAGATTTGTCAGTCGGCCACCGCAGAGATTTGGCCGGAAGCCGTGGGAGCGCCGAGCCCTGGCCCGGGCCTTTGTGGCCAAGGCGGTGTATCAGCACCCCCACACCCGGGCCACCCTCGAGGCTTTGCG
>VGSQ01000154.1 GCA_016874975.1 Deltaproteobacteria bacterium | reverse complement strand
GCAGACGCCGCCCGCGCCCAGCCGCGAGGGGTCGATCTCCAACTGGTCGATGACCATGTAGTGGTGGCCCCGGGCCTCGTTGTATTCGATGCCGAAGCCCCAGCCGTGGTACAGCAGGGCCAGGTAGGGCGTCTGGCTCAGCTTGTCATAGATCACCTTGTCGGTGTCGTAGCCCCGCTTGTACCTGCTGGCGCCGGCCGGCTTGGGGTCTTTGGTCATCTTCCAGCGGTCGTACTCCAGCGGGTAGACCTGGCCCCATTTGGCGGGGTCCATTTCGCCGTCCTTGATGGTCCCCGTTTTCACCGGCTCCGGTTTGGGGGGCGAACAGGCCAGGGTGAGCATGAACATTCCGGCCAGGACGGCCGTGAGCCACACCAGGATCGACGTTTCCTTTCTCATGGACCTTCCCATCCTTCGTTGGCGGAGCCTGGAGACTGCATCCCCCCGGCCGCCGGCCGGGCGGAGCGCGCCGCGGCCCCCAGGGTCAGCTGTTTACGGCGTCAGGGTGGCTACCGCGCCGGTGCGTTTGTGGGAGAGCCGCCGGTGGCATTCCCAGCAATTGCGGTCGGTGGAGATGCGGGCCACCGTCTCGGCGTGGCACCGCACACAGTTTTCCTGCACCACCCGGGCCCCATGATTGGAGATGCGGATATCTTCGGCAAACCGCCCGGTGTGGAAGGCGACGGTGTCCCATATGCCGTCCACGCCCTTCCAGAAGAGGTGGCGGGCCAGGGAATCGTTGGGTAAGTGGCAGTCCACGCATTTGGCCCGGCGGTGGGCCGAATGGAACCAGGACTCGTACTGCGTGTCCATGACGTGACAACTGCCGCAGAATTCCGGGCTTTCCGACCTGGCGTAGAGCCCCGGCGGCCCGAAGGCCAGGAAACTTCCGGCGGCGACGGCGACGAGCAGGATGAGGAGCAGGGCGAGTCCCCACCTCCTTTGCTTCGGCGGAGGCTGGCCAGCGGTTGCCATGCTCAGAACCGTAGCACGAATCTTTTTTCATGCCAAGAATTTTGTGTAAATCAATGGAAGGGGAGGAAGATGGTCTCATCATCCCCTTCCCCGGGGACGATCTCCTCTCCCTCCCCGCAGGCGCCGCAACGTCGGCAGGTCCGGGGCCGGCAGGGGGGGGATTCCTTCTCCGCCAGTGCCAATTGGTATTCTTCCCACAAATAATTTTTGTCGACGGCATGGTCCAGGAAGTCCCAGGGGAAGAGTTCCTCCCGGCGCCGCTCCCGGAGCACGAAGAAGTCGGGATTGAGGGGGCTCTCCCGTAAGGCCTGGGGCCAGCCCCGCCGGTGGGCCGCCAGGAGGAGCTCCCCCACGCGCCGGTCGCCCCGGGCCAGGAGGGCCTGGGTGTAAGCCCATTTGGGGAGGTCGGTGTGCACCCGCACGTGTTTCAGCCCCCGGCATTCCCGGCGCACCAGTTTGAGGCGCTCCTTCAGGTCCGGGACGCCGGCGAAGGGGACCCATTGGAAGGGGGTGAAGGGCTTGGGCGCGAAGGAGGACAGGGAGAGGGTCGTTTGGCCCACCATGCGCCGGCCCCGGCTCTCCTTGCGCACCTGATGCTCCAGGCGCTTTACCAGACGGGGGATTTCCCGCACGTCATCCAGAGTTTCAGTGGGCAGCCCCACCATGAAATAGAAGCGTAAGTTGTGGACGCCGGCCTGGATCAGGTTGACCACGGCCGCGGCCAGGGCCCCTTCGTCCAGGCCTTTGTTTAAGACCCGGCGCAGGCGGGCGCTCCCAGCCTCCGGGGCCAGAGCCGCGGTTCTGACGCCGCCCGCGGCCAGGAGGTCCGCCAGTTCCCGGTCCACCGCGTCGGCCCGCAGGGAGCCGATGCCCAGCCGCCCGCCCGCGTCCACGACCTCCCGGCAGAGGGCCACAAGCTCCGGGTGGTCGCTGACGGCGGTGCCCACCAAGCCGATCTTGCGCCCCTGCCGGAGCCCTTCCCGGATTCGGGGCAGCAGGTCCGCGGCGGCCCGCTCCCGGGGGGGACGGTAAACAAAGCCGGCGGCGCAGAAACGGCAGGACCGGGAACAGCCCCGCCCCACCTCCACCAGAAACATCTCCCCCCATTCGCTCCGGGGGGTGAGCAGCCGGCTCTCCGTGAGGCAGGTCCCCAGGTCCCGCACCCGGGGCACCCTCACCGGCAGCGGGAAGCCCGGCCCGGCCTCGAAGGCCGCCAGCGTCCCGTCCGGGTGGTAGCGGGCCTGATAGCCCCCGGGGACGTAGAGGCCGGGGAAGTGTTGGGCCAGGTAACGGAGGACTGATTCACGGTCCCGAGAGGCTGATTCCCGGGCCAGGAACTGAAAGGCCGGGCCCGCCGCCACCTCCGCTTCCCCCAGGAGGAAGGCGTCCACGAAGGGGGCCAACGGTTCGGGGTTGAGGAAGGCCGCCACCCCGCCGGCCACCACCCAGGGGTCGCCGGGGCCGCGGTCCCGGGCCAGGAGCGGGATGCCGGAAAGCTCCAGGATTTTCAAAATCTGGGGATAATCGGGCTCAAAGGAGACGGAGAAGGCGACGGCGCCGAAGTCCCGGAGGGGCCGCTGGGATTCCAGGGTGAGGATGGGGGTGCGGGTGCGCCGGTGTTCGGCCAGCTCCGCCTCATCCGGCAAAAAAGCCCGCTCGCACACCAGACCCGGGGCGCGGTTGAGGAGGTGATAGACCGCCTGAAAGCCCAGGTTCCCCAGGGCCACCGGGTAGAGGTGAGGGTAGACCAGGGCGATGGGCCAGTCCGCGCCCCACTCCCGCACCACGGCGCCCTGTTCCTGCTGCAACAGCTCTTTCAAGCGAACCTTGAGGCGGACGGACATGCCTTGTTTGTATCAAAATTCCGGGATATGGGCCAGGGTAGTGCTTCCCCGGCCCCCAAGAAAGGGGATTGGGAGCAGGGCTGTCCGGCACGATTCTTGGTCACAAGGCATCCCTGACAAGGAGATTGCCTTACAGCCTTGATGCTTCGGCCTTGAAAGAAAAGGAGGGGCATATCAAAAGGGCCTCCGGACATGGAAGAGCCTTCATCTCCGGCTCCCTCCCCCTTGATAGGGACTAGGGTGGAGGTGGCGAAATTTTTCATACTGACGAGGATTTGTCTCATTCGCCCCCCTCCCCCAACCCCCTCCCACCGTGGGGAGGGGGCTTAAAAACCGCGTTCATGCAAAATCCTTACCGGACAGCCCTGGGTTGGGAGGGGGATGTGGGAGGAAGGACCCACAGGCGAGACGCCTGTGCTGAATCAGACTTTTTTGTTTATTCACAAAGATTCGACTTATAACCACATGACTTGACCAATGTTTCCCCCCTCACCCCGGCCCTCTCCCCCCGCTGGGGGGAGAGGGGAATCATGGGGTTGTGCGTGGGGGCAATGTAGACCCTCTCCCCCCGCTGGGGGGCATAAGCGCTAACTTAAGAAGACTTTTTGTGTGTTATTTAAAATGGAACCATCAATAATATCAATCAGTTGCAAATGAAAAAATGCCTTAAGTTAGCGCCAATGCCCCGCTGGGGGGAGAGGGAGTTTAAAACGGCTGTAGCTTTATCCCCTCTCCCCCGATGGGGGAGAGGGTTGGGGGGGGGGGGAAGAAAAGTGCTTGCCACCTGAACTTCATGGATTCGTTGGCCAACAGGGATCAGGTCGATTTTCCGTTTGGTTGCGGCCCCAAGGCCGCGATGTGCCACAGCAGCCACTGCTTCCCCGGCCCTCCCCCGGAAAATTCTATTCATGCTTTACGGCTGCGCCGGAGGCGCAGCTCCCGTCCTTCAGCTTAAATAGCTGCTCAGGCCCGCGGCGAAGGAGACGGGGGTGAGGCCGAAGTCGTGATAGAAGTCCGTGGGGTCGCAGGTGCTGCCTTCCAGCAGCATGCGCAGTTGGCCGGGGCTGAGGGGGAACCAGCGGAAGCGGCCGCACAGGTTGGCGGCCACCCGCATGCACCACACCGGCTGGTGCATGAGTTTCACCCGCCGCCCCAGGACCTGGGCGATGGTTTGCACAATGTCGTTGAAGGCCAGGGGTTCGGGGCCGCCCACCTCGTAGATCCGGTTTTCGGCGCCGGGCAATTCCAGGGCCCTGGCAAAAGCGAGGGCCACCGTCCAGACCGGCGCCGGCTGGAGCTGATAACGGCCGTCGCCGATCACCGGGAAGAAAAACAGACGCCTGATCTGATGGGCAAAGAGATTGATGGACTGGTCGCCGGGACCGTAGATCACCGACGGCCGGAAGATGGTGTAAGTGAGTCCCGAAGCCATGACGTATTCATCGGCCAGGTAGTTGGTGACATGGTACGGATCGGCGGGCTCGGGCCGGGCCCCCAGGGCGCTCATGTGCAGGTAGCGCTGCGCCCCCGCGGACTTGGCGGCGTCCACCACATTTTTGGTGGCCTGGACGTGCACCGCCTCAAAGGTGATGCCCCGGCCAGGGAACTCGCGGATGATGCCCACCAGGTGCACCACCGCGTCGCATCCCGCCGCGGCTCGGGCCAACGCCTCGGGGTGCAGGCAGTCTCCGGGCATCACCTCCACCAGCTGTCGGTCCCGGAGTTTCTTTTCGGAGCCCGGCCGCACCAGGGCCACCACCTGATGCCCGGCGGCCAATAACTCCCGCACCACCTCGTTGCCCACAAAACCGCTGGCGCCCGTGACCAAGACACGCATGGGATTCCCCTTTGGCTCTGGCAGCGGGGTGAGGGGAAGCCCACCTCCCCCCTACCCTGCCGGCTTAGGTTTCCAATATTACCACGGCCAGGGCGTGGTTGTCTTCGTCCGCCAGGGTGAGATGCATATTTTTAATGGCGTGTTCCCGGCAGAGGTCCGCGGCCCGGCCGGTGACAAAAACCTCCGGCTTGCCCATGGAGTTGGGCAGGACCTCCACCTCCCGCCAGCGGATGCCGCCCTCGCGCAGGCCCACGCCCAGGGCCTTGCTGAAGGCCTCCTTGGCGGCGAAGCGCTGGGCCAGTTGGAAGACGCCCTGCCGGGCCCGGCTTTGGCAGTAGGCGATTTCCTCAGGCGTGAAGACGCGCTTCAGGAAACGCTCGCCGTAGCGCTCCAGCGCCCGGGCGATGCGGTCCACCCGGATGAGGTCAATGCCGATGCCGAAGATCATGGTGATAAGGTTGAAGGATGATTGTGGGGGAAGGGCCGGGGGAGCAGCGGCTCCCCCGCCCTCCCCCCACACCCCCATAAGCGCTAACTTAAGCGCTTGCAAAATATGGTTAAGCTATTATAATCGTCACCCAAGGAGGTGGCGATGAAAAAATTGATTTTTCCAAGACA
>VGSQ01000153.1 GCA_016874975.1 Deltaproteobacteria bacterium | reverse complement strand
GGCGGCGACCCTCCCAAGAGATGGGGAAGCCTGCCACCGGCGCCAGGGGATAACAGGAGCGCGGCGTCGGGCCGTCCGGGGTGGTTGGAGGCGGCAGGTATCCAGAAAATCGCCGGGGAACCTGGGAGGCCCGGCGGAACGGGTGAGGCAACAGGTAGCCTGCACCCAAGGAAGGCGGGGAATCCATAACCCGCCGGACCGTTCCGGCCGGGAGTCGGACCTGCCCCCTAGTAGCGAGGAAGCGGCTAACCCCCGTGGAGCCAAGGGGCAGGACTTTGATCGTGTTTTCATCAAGAGAGGGAAAACCGCTTGAGCAAGAGCTCCGTTACGGAAGAAGGGTTCAAGCCGGAACCCGGCCTGCCCCTGAAACTTTCCCGGTTGCGATGGAAGCTGGGCCGCAAGGCCAAGCAGGAGCCGAAGTTTCGGTTCTAGTCCTACTACTTGGAATTATTGATTAACCCTCAACAAATACTGACAAATCCCCCCTGACCCCCCTTTAGCAAAGGGGGGAAAATGAAAGGACTTTTGGACTACTGAACGCAGTAGCACTAGGTACTGTGTGATCGGGTCATTCGGCGGGATGCACTGGAGACGGCCTGGGAGCGAGTCCGTGCCAACGGTGGTGCTGGAGGAATCGATGGGGTGACCATTGCATCCATCCGGTCCCGCCAGGATGGTGTGCAGCTTCTCCTCAAGGAGATTGAGCAGGAGCTGAAGACCAAGACGTACAAACCCAACCGGTTCGCCGGGTCTACATCCCCAAAGCCGACGGCAAGCTGAGACCTCTGGGGGTTCCGACCATTAATGCTACTGCGGAAGTTTTGCAGGAAGCTCGGAATGGAAATCGGTATTAAGCAAACCCCTCAATAAATTTCAGGACGCTCCAAAAATCCTCGGGCAGGGGCGCCTCCCAGCCCACGGGCTCCCCGGAGCGGGGGTGGGTGAAGCTCAGGGAGGCGGCGTGGAGCATCTGCCGGGGTAAGGGGAGCCCCCGGAGGGCCGGGGACCCTTTGAGACGGGCGGCGCCGCCGCCGTAAGCCACGTCGCCCGCCACGGGGCGCCCCAGAGAGGCCAGGTGCACCCGGAGCTGATGGGTGCGGCCGGTCTTGGGGGTGAGTTCCACCAGGGTCAGGGGGCCGGGCAGCTCCCGCAGCACCCGCCACCCGGTCACGGCCTCTTTGCCCCGGCGGGGGCGGGCCGACATCTTCCGGCGCTGGGTGGGGTGGCGGCCGATCTCCCCGGTGATCTCCCCCACGGGCGCGGGCAGGCGGCCCCAGACCAGGGCCAGGTAGCGCTTCTCCACCCGCCGCTCCTGGAACTGGCGCACCAGGGCGGCGTGGGCCAGGGCCGTCTTGGCCGCCACCAGCAGCCCGCTGGTGTCCTTGTCCAGGCGGTGCACCAGGCCGGGGCGGCTCTGGTCGCCGATCTCCTTGAGGTCCGGGCAGTGGTGCAGCAGGGCGTTTAGGAGCGTCCCCTGCCGGTGTCCGGCCCCGGGGTGCACCACCACCCCGGGCGGCTTGTTGACGACGATGAGGTCCCGGTCTTCATAGACGATATCCAGAGGCAAAGCCTGGGCCGCCAAGGGGCTGGGTTCCGGCGGGGGCACGGTGAGGAGGAGGCGGTCGCCCTGGCGCACCCGGTGGCTGGGGGGCCGGGGCACGCCGTTCACCTGCACCAGCCCGGCCTTGAGCCAGCGTTGCAGACGGGCCCGGCTGTATTGGGGGAGGTTGAGGGCCAAAAACTGGTCCAGGCGGGAGGCGGCGGCGGCGGCGGGGACCTCCAGGGTCAGGGGAGAGGGTGGCTCAGACCTTCCGGATGACCGAGCCATTTTTGATTTCGCTGAAAATCATGCGGCCCGCCGCGGTCTGCAGGACGCTGGTGACGGACACCTCCACCTCCTTGCCGATGTGCCGGCGGGCGTTCTCGATGACCACCATGGTGCCGTCGTCCAGGTAGCCCACGCCCTGGCCCTGGGATTTGCCCTCCTTCAGGATCTGCACCTGGAGGACCTCGCCGGGCAGCACCGACAGCCTCAGGGCATTGGCCAGCTGGTTGATGTTCAGCACTTCCACGCCCTGAATTTCCGCCACTTTGTGGAGATTGAAGTCATTGGTGAGGATTTTGGCGCGGAATTTCAGGGCCAGACTCACCAGTTTGGAGTCGACGCCGACCCGGGGCACATCCTCCTCCACGAATTCCATGTTCAGGCGGTTGTACTGTTGCAGCCGCTTGAGGATGTCCAGCCCCCGCCGTCCCCGGAGACGCCGCAGGTCTTCGGCGGAGTCGGCGATGTGTTGCAGCTCCTCCAGGATGAATTTGGGCACCAGAAAGGTGCCTTCCAGGAAACCGGTCTCGGCGATGTCGGCGATGCGGCCGTCAATGATGACGCTGGTGTCCAGCATGATGAGGGGGGTGCGCCAGGGCTTGCTCCGCTCCTCCAGGAAGGCGGGAGCGGTCACTTCGCCGATTTTCTTGCCCCCCAGAACCAGCCCGATATAACCGAAAATGGCGGAGAGGATGATATACAGGGGGAATTGCAGGTAAGGCAGATTCAGGAACTTGACGAAGGGGTAGCTGGCCAGATGGGCGATGCCCAGGCCGAGGAGGAGGCCCAGGGTGCTGCCCACAATGATTTTCAGGGGGATGCGCTTGATGGCTTTGGCCAGCCCCAGAGTGAGGAAGGCCAGCAACAGCCCGGCGGCGGCGCCGACCCAGCCCACCCACCAGAGGTCGCCGAACTGGGGGATTTGCCGACCGATGAAAAAGCCGCTGGCCGCGCAGATACCTCCCAGGATGATGCCCACTACCAGCTTCTTAAGCACTTCCGACCTACCTCCTTAGCCGAGAAGGACGCCGGCGGCGCTGAGGGGCCGGCTCCGGACGGATCGAGGTTCATTCATGCTTCGGCCGGTAAGGCTCGCGGCGCCGTTTTGGGCTGGCGAGTCTTTGGTGGTGGAACTCCTGCTAACTACCACGGAGATGCAAAAACCTTGCCTGCATCCTGGAAAAGTCCGTCTGGCGCGCCGCTTCCAGGTCCCGCAAGGCTTCCTCTCACGACGGGGAGGCCTCGTCGTGCTGAGCCAGGAGCTCCTGAAGCTTGGCTTCTATTTCGTCTTCTTTCTTATTATGAACCAGTGACAACTCCTTGACCAGGAGATTTTTGGCGGTGTCCAACATTTTGCGTTCACCGAAGGACAACTCTTTTTCCAGTTTCAGGAGGGTCAGATCCCGGAGCACCTCCGCGACCCGAAAAGGTGACCCGGTCTTGATCTTGTCCATGTAATCGCGATAACGGCGATTCCAGGTCTGGTTATTGAGGCGGCCGGGACGGTCCATCAGGATGCGATAGATTTCCGGCACCGAGGAACGGTCGATGACGCTCCTGAGGCCGATGTTCCTGACATTTTCCTTGGGGATCATGATAATCATGTCATTGTCCAGCAGCCGCATGATGTAGAATTGCTGGCTGGCGTCCCCCACGGTCCGCTCCTGGATCGATTCGATGACACCCACCCCATGGGCCGGATAAACGGCCAAGGTGCCGATGGCAAACATCAACTTCCACCTCCTCACAAACTGGGGGGCTCTGAATCTATACGGGAGCGGGGGCCGAGGGCTGGAGTCCCGGGAAAAGTCCGGAGGCTGGCCCCGCCCCCCTGCCGTTGCTTCTCCAGAATGCCCCTGATGAAATTTATCACAAACTCGCAACGATTACAAGCCGGGCTTACACCTGGAAACGGAAATGGAGAATCTCCCCGTCCTGCACCAGGTGGTCCCGTCCTTCCACCTGCAGGAGGCCGGCCTCCCGGATCTTGGCGGGGGCGCCCAGGCGGGCCAGGTCGGCGAAGCGCATGACCTCGGCCCGGATGAAGCCCCGCTCCATGTCGCTGTGCACCTGGCCCGCGGCCTTGGGGGCGGTGGTGCCCGCGGGCACCGTCCAGGCCCGCACCTCGGGCCCGACGATGGTGTAGAAGGTCACCAGGTTGAGGAGACGGTAGCTTTCCCGGATGAGGCGCTGGCTGCCGGGTTCATCAATTCCCAGGCCTTCCAGGAATTCCCGGCGCTCCTCCGCGGGGAGGTCCTGGAGTTCGGCTTCCAGGTCCCCCAGGATGGGCACCACCGGCGCCCCCCGGCTCCGCCCCAGGGCTTCCAGGGCCTGGAGGTGCGGCCCCCCCCGGTTTTCGTCTTCATCGACGTTGGCCACCAGGAGGTAAGGTTTGAGGGTGAGCAGGGCCGCGGCCTTGAGGTGCTCCTGCTCCTGGTGGCTCAGGCCCAGGTCCCGGGCCCAGCGCCCCCGGTTCAGCCCGGCCTCCACCCGACCCAGGACCTTCAGCGCCGCGGCCGAGGCCTTGCAGCCGGCTCTGGCCTTCTTTTCCAGCTTGACCTGCTGACGGCCGACCAGCTCCAGGTCGGCCAGCAGGAGCTCCGTCTCCACCACCTCCACGTCCCGCACCGGGTCCAGGCCGCTCAGGGGGTGGGGGCAGACCGCGTCCCCGAAGCAGCGCACCACGTGGGCCAGCAGGTCCGTGTCCCGGATCTGGCCCAGAAACTGATTGCCCAGGCCCTCGCCCCGGGAGGCCCCCTCAATAAGCCCGGCCACGTCCACAAACTCAATGGTGGTGGGCGTGAGGCGCTGGGGCCGGAGGAGCTCCCCCAGCCGGGTCAGGCGGGGGTCCGGCACCGGCACCACCCCCGTATTGGGGGAGATGGTGCAGTAGGGATAGGCCGCCACTTCGGCCCCCGCCGCAGTCAGAGCGTTGAAAATGGTGGTCTTGCCCGCATTGGGCAACCCCACCAGGCCGCATCGCCAACCCATGGTAAACCTTGTCTTGAAAGATTTTCGTGGGGGAGGGGGCCGGGGGTGCAACCCCCTCGTTCCCAAGCTCCTGCTTGGGAACGTAAATTTCCCCCCAAGCTCTGCTTGGGTTCCTTATGCAGCGGTGCTCCGGCCAGGCAGAGCTTGGCGGGCAAGCCGGTTCCCCAGCGGCATCCTGGGAACCGGAAAACGCCTGCGCCCCAGGAGCCGCCGCTCCCTCGGCCCTCCCCCCGGAAAACTCTCCGCCGCCATTAATCACGCCGCCGTCCGCGGCCGCCAGATGCCCGGGATGGCGGCGCCGCAGTGGGCGCATTTGCCGTCCTTGAGGTGCGTCTCCCCCACCCGGTAGCCCCGCCGGGCGATGACCGTCTTGCCGCAGGAGTGGCACCGGGTGTCTTCACCGGCGTGGCCCGGCACGTTGCCGATATAGACGTACTTGAGTCCGGCTTTGCGGGCCAGGTCCCAGGCCTGCTCCAGGGTGCTCACCGGGGTGGGGTAATGGTGCCGCATCTTGTGCAGGGGGTAGAACCGGGAAAAGTGGAGCGGGGTCAAAGGGCCCAGTTCGT
>VGSQ01000152.1 GCA_016874975.1 Deltaproteobacteria bacterium | reverse complement strand
CCATCCCGGTTGCCTGTGCATCATCATCACCGGCTTTGCCACCATCAAAACCTCCGTGGCCGCCATGCGCCTGGGGGCTTATGATTACCTGGCCAAACCGGTGGACCCCCAGGAGCTGCGCCTGGTCGTGAAGCGGGCCCTGGAGCACCGGCACCTGCGCCAGGAGAACCTGGAGCTGAAGAAGCAGCTCCACCGACGTTTCGGCTTCGCCAACATCATCGGGACCAGCGAGGCCATAACCCAGACCTTCGACCTCATCCGGAAGGTGGCCGACACCGATTCCACGGTGCTTCTCCTGGGGGAATCGGGCACCGGCAAGGAGCTCATCGCCAAGGCCATCCATTACAATAGCCACCGCGGCCAGGGCCCCCTGATTCCGGTGAACTGCGCCGCCATCCCCGAAGAGCTCCTGGAGAGCGAGCTTTTCGGCCACGAGCGCGGGGCCTTCACCCACGCGGTGCGCACCCGCATCGGCCGCTTTGAAATGGCCAGCGGCGGCACCATCTTCCTGGACGAGATCGCCGACATGAGCCCCTCCCTGCAGGTGAAAATCCTCCGGGTTCTCCAGGACCGGGCCTTCGAACGCATCGGCGGCGTCAAGACCATCCGGGTGGACATCCGCGTGGTGGCCGCCACCAACCAGGACCTGGAGGAACTGGTGCGCCAGGGCCGATTCCGGGAAGATTTGTATTACCGCCTCATGGTCATTCCCATCCGGGTGCCCCCGCTCCGAGAGCGGCGCAGCGACATCCCCCTGCTGGCGTCAAATTTCCTGCAGGAATTCAGCCGCAAGAAAAAGGTCCCGGTGAAACGCCTCAGCCCCCAGGCCCTGGACTGCCTCCTCAATTACCCCTGGCCCGGCAACGTGCGGGAACTGGAAAATCTCATGGAGCGCCTGGTGATCCTCTGCGAATCCGAACAGGTGGAGGTGCGCGATCTGCCCGAACGCTTCCGCCGCGCCGCGGCCGATAAAGGCCCGGCCGCAGACGAGGAATTCCCGGAACAGGGCCTGGACCTCACCCAGGCCGTCCAGGCCTTTGAGAGGAACCTCATCCTCAAGGCCCTGCAGCGCAGCCAGGGGGTGAAGAGCAAGGCCGCGCAACTGCTCCGTCTCAACCGCACCACCCTTTTGGAAAAGATGAAAAAGCAACATCTAAGCGCCTTCCCCCACCCGTCCAGGACAGTCCCCAAGCAGCCCTGACGTCAAATCTTTGACGGACCTCCCCCATTTTGACGCCGGTTTTCGAACCGGCCCGGCCCCTCCTCCTGCACTTCCCGGCGCTGCCTTGCCGGTCTCTTTCTCTGCATACCCCGGTTTTCTCCTGGTACGCCTTTTGCTTCTCTCAGGGCTGGGAGCGGAACCATGACCAGAAAGACGATGTCGCGCCGGTTCTTGATCCTGGGATGGATCGTCCTGGCAACGGCCTGGATGGTGCTGGGGGCCACCCTCCTCCTCACCCCGTCATCCCAGGCGGGCGGCGAGAAAAGCGCCTATGTGATCCTCTCAGGGGAATTTTTCGAGGCCATGCAGAAGCTGTCCGGCTCCAACGTCACCTACGGCGACAAGACGGAGCCCCTCCTGCAGCAGATCGCTCTGGCCAATCAATACGTGGTCAAGACCAACCTCACCCTGATTCGGCAGAACGAAAAGATCATCCAGCTCCTGGAAGAAATCAACCGGAAACGCCCGGCGCAGGATCGCTGAGATGGCGGCATCCCTGAAGATCATCCTGTGGGCCTTGGGTCTGTGCTTCGTCGTGGCAATCTGGCCCTGTCCGTCTTGGGGCCATCGTAAAGCCCAGGCTTCTTCCCCCCGGCAGGCCTCCCCGCCGCCTCCGTCCGCGTCCGCGGCGGCCCGGGAGGCGCCGGGTGTTGCGGGTCGGACCTTTGACGAACTTTTGCGGTTCGCCAATCTTCACCCCCTCCACCCGGAGAGGGCCGCCGCCCTGCTGCAGGCCGCCCGTCTGGCCCGACAGGACGGCGAAATCGACCAGGCGGTGAAAGTCTATACTTTGGTCGCGGCGCTTTATCCCAACACCCATACTTCCACCCAAGCTCAGGCGGCCGCCCTCACCTTGAAGTTTTACCAGGAGCTGGCGAACGGGGAGCCGCTGCCGGCCTTCCGGCGGTTCCTGGTGGAGGTGGCCTCCCTTTCTCCGCCGCCGGTCGGCCCTCTCCTGGCCGAACCCCTGGACGAGGGATGGTCGGCGGTGACCACCGTGGTCCGGTCTCACCGCTCCTTGCCCCCGCCGGTGCTGGAAGAGGTCCTGGCCCTCTGGGAGCTGCACCCCCAGGAACTGCGGCCGCCCTGGGCGGGGCTGCTGCTGGCCCGGCTCCTCAAGGAAAAGGGCATGGCCGTGGAGGCCGCCGCACTTTTGAGCCGGATCTGCGAACAGGGCCCGGCCTGGGTGCGCACCGAGGCCCTGGTGGACCTGCTGGAACTGGCCTGGGGCGCCCGGGGCCTCCCCGGGGTGCTGGACGCCCTGCAACAGCTGCCCTTGGAGGAGCAGCACCTGGCGCCCGGTCTCAACCTCTGGCTGGCCCGCTTCCTGCCCGGTGATGCCGTCCCGGAGGGCGGCGCAGATACCCTGAAGTCCTGGCGGAAAGAAATCCTGGGATGGGTGGCCCAGGAAAGCCCCCGGCATGCCTCCCCTTCCCTGCCGGTCAGCGTCCTGGAGGGCTTGCTGGGCCATGCCTGGCCCCGACCGGTGCAGGAGTGGCTGTTGCTGGAAGTGGCCAAGTTCCACTGGAACCGGCAGAATCTCGTCCGGGCCGCCCAGGTGTACCAGGACCTCCTGGCCCTGCAGCCCTCCCCCGAGGTGGAGGCCTTCTGCCGGGACCGGCTGGCGATCAGCCGCCTCCAGGAGGGACGACCGGACGCGGCCCGGGAGATCTACCAGGAACTGGGGCAAGTGCCGGAGCCCCTGTGGCGGCTGTGGGCCCAGACCCGTCTGATGGATCTGGAACTGGCCCGGCTCAAGACCGTTTTCACCCCATGAGATGAGGAAAGGATGCTCCTATGGGCAAGGCCGTTCTCGTCATCGATGCCGATTCCTGGTGGCGTGAGGTTTGTCAGCCCCTCGAGCGGACTCTTTCGCTGCAGATCTACCAGGTCTCCACTGCGGCGGCGGTGCAGGAGCTGCTGCCCCGTCAGTTCTTCCACCTGGTCTTCCTGGCCGAGACCCTTGCCGGCCAACAGACCGCCGCAATCCTGGGGGAGATCAAGCGGGAGCAGGCCTTCCTGCCGGTGTTCGTCTGCTCCACCTCCCCCAGCGTGGAGGGGGCCGTGGCCTCCATGCGCGGCGGCGCCCAGGATTATCTGTCCGCCCCCCTGACCCTGGAAAAGCTGCGGGACCTCATCGTCGCCCATTTGCTGCGCACCCCGGAGGCAGCCCGTCTGCAGCAGTCGGACAACGGTCGGGTCCGGCCCATCATCACCCAGGATGCGGCCATGTTCCAGGTGCTGCGCACGGCCGAAGCGGTGGCCCCCACCCGGGCCACCGTCCTCATCCAGGGCGAATCGGGGACGGGCAAGGAGATTTTGGCCAGATACCTACATCAAAAAAGCGACCGCTCCAGCGGTCCCTTCGTGGCGGTCAACTGCGCCGCCCTGCCCGAAGGGCTCCTGGAGAGCGAGCTCTTCGGCCATGAAAAAGGGGCCTTCACCGGCGCCATCATGCGCAAGCTGGGCAAATTCGAACTGGCCCAGCAGGGCACCCTGCTGCTGGACGAAATCAGCGAAATGCACTCCCACCTCCAGGCCAAGCTCCTCCGGGTCCTGCAGGAAAACGAAATCGACCGGGTGGGCGGACGGCAGCCCATCCCCATCAACGTGCGGGTGGTGGCCACCACCAATCAGAATCTGGCCGATCTCATCCAGAAGGGCCATTTCCGGGAGGACCTGTACTATCGTCTCCAGGTGATCTCCCTGCAACTGCCGCCCTTGCGCAACCGGCGGGGGGACATTCCCCTGCTGGCCGAGTTTTTTGTCAAGCGCTACGCCCAGCTTTTCAGCAAAACAAATCTGCGCTTCACCGCCGCCGCCCTGAAAACCCTGGAAAACGCCCCCTGGCCCGGGAACGTGCGCCACCTGGAAAACGCCGTGGCCCGAGGGGTGCTGTTGGCCCAGGGAAATTCCATCCACCCCCAGGACCTGTTGGGGGATGCGGCCCGCGGCGCCGTCCCGGCCCAGGTCCAGGCCCCTTCCGGCCAGCCGGTCACCCTGCGGGAAATGGAGCAGCGGCTCATTTTCCAGACGCTCCATGAAACGGACGGCAACCGCACCCACGCCGCCAAGCTCCTGGGGATCAGCGTCCGCACCCTGCGGAACAAGCTGCACGAGTACCGCCTGGGAACCTGCAATTCGGCCCGGCAGGGGGCGCGTGTGGCCTGAAACTTGCTTCTCCAGCGATAAACTGCCGCGCCCGCCGTATCGCCCTGCCGCCGCCCGGGGTGGCGGCCTCGGTGCACCCGAAAGGGAAAAGGAGGCGCCGCTCTCACCCCCGGCGCCCGATAATCCGCAACCTGTGCGGACCCGGGTTCCGCCGGATGCCAACGCCAACTTTGAGGAGACGCTCATGTCCTGGGACGGTTTCCCGGATAAGGTGGTGCAGATCCTGGAGAAAAGCCTGTTCTGGCAAAGCCGGCGACAGGAAATTCTTGCCGGGAACCTGGCCAATCTGGACACCCCCCGCTATCGCCGCAAAGAGCTGGACTTCCGGAAGGTCCTCACCGACCAGCTCCGGGGGGTCCCGGAAATCCGCCTGGCGGCCACCCATGCCGACCACCTGCCCGGCAACCGGGTGCCGGCAGGGCTGGTGCGGGACGCAGGGGAGGGAGGCGATCTGGATCGGGAAATGGTGCACCTGGCTGAAAACCAGCTCGCCTACCAGGCCTCGGTGCAGATGCTCATCCGCAAACTGGACCAGGTCCGAACCGCCTTGGAAGGAGACAGACGATGAACATTTTCCAAACCATGGATATCTCCGCTTCGGGGCTCCATGCCCAACGGCAGCGGCTCAACGTCATTGCCGAAAATCTGGCCAACTCCCACACCACCCGGACCCCCGAGGGTGGCCCTTACTGCCGGAAGGAGGTCATTCTGGCCTCACGCCCGGTGGACGAGTTTGCCGGTCTGCTGGAACAGTCTTCCAAGGTGGCGGTGCAAGCCGTGTCCCAGAACCGGGAGGGGTTCCGGGTGGAGTACGACCCCGGCCACCCCGATGCCGACGACAAGGGCATGGTCACCTGGCCCAATGTCAATCCCATCACCGAGATGGTGAGTCTGACCATGGCCAGCCGGGCCTTCGACGCCAACGTCGCCGTGCTCCGGGCCAGCAAGGCCATGGCCCTCAAAGCCCTGGAAATCGGCCGCTGATTCACCCTGGCCGGGTGTTCATCCCTTGCAGGCCGAGGTCTCCGGGGCCGCCGAGGAGCAATCCGCCCGCCTGCCGCCCTCAAAAAGCCATGCGGGGTTGGGGGGCG
>VGSQ01000151.1 GCA_016874975.1 Deltaproteobacteria bacterium | reverse complement strand
AGCGCCCCAAAGGGCCCAATTTCCGGTTAATGGTTGAGAAAAGCAAGGTTTAATCGGTTCCGGACCCCTAAACTTCGCCATTGCCTCATACTGACAGCCATTTCTAGGGCATTTTGCAAGAGGCTCAAAAGGCAAAAATAATGCTACCACTGACCCAAAAATAATCAGTGGTTGGTGGAAACAATATCCCCAGGCCAACGTGGCAATTGTCACCGGACCAGAGAGCGGCCTGCTGGCGGTGGATGTGGATCCCCGCAATGGCGGCGAAGAGTCTTGGAAGAAGATCACAGCCGAAGTTGGAACGCTCCCCATGACCTCCACTTCCAGGACTGGAGGCGGAGGGTGGCACCATGTGCTACAGCATAAGGGTAATAACATCAAATCCACAGCTCTGACCGGATACCCCGGGATCGATATCAAGGCTAAAGGCGGGAGCATCGTCGCCCCACCTTCCCTTCATATCTCCGGGCAGAGATATTCCTGGCAGATTTCTCCCGATTCAACCCCGCCAGCCCAGTGTCCACAGTGGCTTATGAGCCTCGTGACCTCCTACGGCAGCCGTTCCCAAAAGTCAAAAACCGCTGACGATGATGTCATCAACGAGAACCTACGGAATGCCACCCTGACCAGCCTGGCCGGTTCCATGCGTCAGCGTGGCATGACAGTGGAAGAAATAGAAACGGCCCTATTGGCGGTAAACGCCAGGCGGTGTAAGCCTCCACTCGCCGTGAGCGAGGTGCGCCAAATCGCTAAGAGCGTGGGACGCTATAAGCCGGGTGAGCAAAGTGGAGAAAAGAAGCGGAAACCCAGCCAGGCCGAATTGCTCCTCCTGTCATCGGCTGATGCCGAACTCTGGCATACCCCTGACTTTGTCTGCTACGCCACTGTCCAGGTCGACGACCACAAAGAAAACTGGCAAATCCGATCGAAGGGGTTCAGGCGTTGGCTGCTTCGACGTTTTTATAAGGCGCATGGCAAGGCTCCCGGTGCACAGGCGGTACAAGATGCTTTGGGAGTCCTGGAGGCCCAGGCCCAGTTAGAAGGTCAGGAGTACGAAGTCCATGTCAGAGTCGCACATGCCGAGGATGCCATTTATATCGATTTGTGTGACGACAAATGGCGCGCCTTGAAGGTCACTTCGCAGATGTGGGAGATGGTGGTCCACCCGCCCGTGAAATTCCGTCGCTCCAAGGGGATGGCAGCGTTGCCTCTCCCCCAGCAGGGTGGCAGGCTAAAAGAACTGCGGCGGTTTTTAAATGTCAAGTCAGAGGGGTGTTGGCGACTTTTCGTGGCCATCCTGATCGCCGCTTTCTCCTCGGGCCCCTATCCCATCCTGGCGCTTCAGGGTGAGCAGGGAGCGGCGAAGACTACGGCCGCCAGATTACTGAAAGGGCTTCTTGATCCCAGCACGACGCCCCTGCGGAGCGTCCCCAAAGAGGTTCGGGATTTAATGATCGCCGCCAACAATTCCTGGTGTCTCACTTTTGATAACTTGAGCACCCTGCCGGACTGGCTCACAGATGCCTTTTGCCGGCTATCCACAGGAGGGGGTTTCGGAACACGGGAGCTCTACACCGACGCCGAAGAATGTCTCTTTGAGTCCATGCGCCCGGTAGTCCTTAACGGCATCACTTCGCTAGTAACCAAGCAAGACCTGGCCGACCGGGCCGTAATTATCGATCTCCCTCAAATAGAAGATAAGGACAGGCTCCCTGAGAAGGTATTTTGGCGGGAATTTGAGAAAGCCAGACCCCGCATCCTGGGGGCCCTTTTGGACACGGTAGTTGGAAGCCTGGCGAACCATGATCGGGTGCGCCTTGACGCCCTGCCCCGCATGGCCGACTTCGCCATCTGGGTTACAGCCGCGGAGCCTGCCCTGGGTTGGCCGTCAGGAAGCTTTCTGGAGGCTTATACCGGCAACCGCAATGCGGCGGTGGAGCAGAGCCTGGAAGCTGACCACGTGGCGGTAGCTGTACGGCTGCTCATGGCCGAGAGGGATTCCTGGGAAGGCAACCCATCAGTATTGCTGGAGACTTTGGAGGCCCTCATCCCGGAATCCACCAAGCGAAGCAAGCCTTGGCCCAAGGCGGCCCACATCCTCTCCAACCGGTTGAAACGTGCTTCCACCTTCCTCCGGAAGGTGGGGCTGGAGGTGGAATTCTCAAAATCAGGCGACCGGAAGATAACAATTAGAAAGGGTAGCGAAAAAAGCGTCCAAAGCGCCCAAAGCGCCCAAAGGCAGGAGGAATCTGAAAATCCGCCGGACGCTTCCGTGGACGCTTCCCCCAACTTGGACGCTTCCAGCGTTTACCCGGACGCTTCGCAAAAAGAAGCGTCCAGCGAAAAAGATAGGAAAATCCAAGAGATGGACGCTCAGGACGCTTCGGACGCTGAATTCCCTACTAATTCTGTATCGGAGGAGGACGACTTTCTGGAGGGCGAGATATGAAACCTGGGGAAGCGGTGATGAAGCTGACGGCTCTGGGCTATCGCTTTGAGGCGGCGGGGAAGTGGCTGCGCTGGCGTTTTGAAGGCCAGGGCCAACCCGATCCCGGCCAGGTGCGGCCTCTCCTGCAATTGGTTAAAGAGGGTAGGGACGAGGTGTTGTTCTTCCTGCGGTGTTATTGCCAAAAATGCGGAGGGACGATATTCATCCCTGACCTCGAGGGGCAAGACCTGTGTGCGGCTTGCGACTGGGACTCACTCATTGAATTATACCCTGGACTGAAGAACAGCTCCGTGCCTGCCGGCCAACTTGTAAAGGGCCAGCAGGCAGGCTGCATACACCGTGGCAAGGGTCAAAAGGGTGAACCTCGGTCCGAAAACCAGCAAGAGGATGGAGGTAGAATTGAAAAAAGCAGCGGAGAATACAACAAAAGATAAGCATCTCAGGGGCAAAAAAAAATTTCCAGCCCTATGTAAGGAAGCGGACAAAGCGGTAAGTTCCCCTGATACCAGGGGTAAATTCCTAGAAACCGCGGACATGGAACTGCAATATCAGTTTATGGCGCAATCCTGGGGCGCCATGGGAATCACCGAAGAAAACCTTAAAAAGGAAATGGAGAAATACTTTAACCGGGTCCATGCCGCCATCGCCGGGATTAATCCGGTAAATGAAGTTGAGGCCATGTTGGCCGTGCAGACAATCGCCGCTCACAACATGGCCATGGAGTTTTCTCGCCGGGCCATGCATAAACAGCAATGCAGCGAGGGGGTCGATGTCAATGTCACCCGGGCCATCCAGTTCATGAAAATCTTTTTGGACCAGGTGGAGTGCCTCAAGAAGCTCAAGGGAAAGACATCGCATCAGAAAGTCACGGTCGAGCACGTCCACGTCCACCAGGGCGGCCAGGCCATCGTGGGGGCGGTTGCTCACAGGGGGGAGGGGGAGGAGGGGTGAAAGCTGAAACCGAGGTACAACCCCATGAACAGCGGCGGCAGGGATGTCTCAAAAATGACAATCCTTCGGGTGATTTTACCAAAGCGCCCCGGTGCAGCGCTCGGACCAGGCGGGGAACTCCTTGCCGGGCCCCGGCCATGAAGCAGAGTCGGCGTTGTAGGCTGCACGGCGGCCGAAGCACCGGCCCCCGTACCCGCGAAGGTCTGGATCGCATGCGGCAATCAAAAATCAAGCACGGCCGATACACCAAGGAAATGAAGGCCGCAATTCAACACCTCAAGATTTTCAGGGCCACCATCGCCAGACTAAAAAAGGATGCACCCAGGTAGCACCACAACCTCACCCGACGGATACTTCTCGGGACCTGGCAGAGCATGTTTGAACCTCATATCCACTACGTTTTTCCTTTTTGGCCGGGTGCGGATATAGGGCAGATAGAGATACTCATGATCTTGCCTATCTGATTTGTCACTTGATTAAAAAGGGGCAGGATTTCTACCGTGCTCATCATAGATGGCATGGGGGGAATAAAGCCGGAAGGGTCATCGCCCTAACACGTAAGGGCGATTTTTTCCAACCATTTGGTCCTGCTGACCTCAAACCCCAAAATTATATTTAAGGTTAAGGGGTGCGCTTGCCCCGAAAGACAAAGGCCCAGTCGATGTCAGCCCCATGCCCCAGAGCCTCTTGCAGGCGTTTAACGGTGGCGTTGTCCCGGGTGATTTTGGACAGCGGCACGAGATCGGCCTGGGGGAGAATCGCCTTGATTTTTTGGGCTCCGGTGGAGTTCATGGCATGGACGATGACCCTGGCCTCTTGGTTGGGGGACTCGGGGAGGAAGGCCGCCACCGCGTCGCCCTTCTCCGGCCCGGCCAGGTCGTAGTCCAGAAAGATGAGGTCGAACCGGTAGGCGCCCAGGAGCATCCGGGCCCGGGCTCCGGTGTGCACCAGGACCCAGGCGTGCTCTTTGCAGAGCCGGGTCAAGACCTGCTGCCTTTCGGGCGTGTCCTCCACGATGAGGATGCGCAGGGCCATTTCTCCCGATCAGCCTTTCTTCTCTAATTGAGCCAGCAAATCATGGCCCTTTTTTGCCCGGGCGTCCCCGGTTTCTTCAAGAAGGCGGGTCAACGTCTTCACCCGCTCCACATCAACCGACTGTCCCGAAAGGTGGAGCATGACCTGAAAATTGAGCGCCACGTTGGCGGATTTGGGGTGATCCGGACCGAGGATCTGTTCCAAGATAGCCAGAGAGCGCCGGTGCAATGGATCAGCTTCGGCATAGCGATTTTGACCGGTGCAAGAAAACGCCAAATTGCCCAGCGAGAAGGCCACTTGCGGGTGCTCCGACCCTAGCACCTTTTCTCGGATGGCCAGTGCGCGGCGGTTCAGGAGCTCGGCCTCAGCATAGCGTCTCTGGTCCTGGTAATGCACTGCCAGGTTGTTTAGGGATTGTGCCACTTCCGGGTGCTCCGGCCCCAGGACCTTTTCCCGGAGGGCCAGGGCGCGCCGGTACAGCGGCTCGGCCTCGGCATAACGACCCTGGAAGTGGTAAAGCGCCGCCAGGTTGTTCAGGAGGGTGGCCACGTTCGGGTGGTCCGGCCCCAGGAGCTGCTCCATGATAATCAGGGAGCGCCGGCAGAGGGGCTCGGCCTCCCCATAGCGGCCCTGTGCGTGGAACAGCATCGCCAGATTGTTCAGGGAGGTGGCCACATTCGGGTGCTCCAGCCCCAGGATCTTTTCGGAGATAGCCAGGGAGCGTTGGTAGAGGTGCTCGGCCTCCCCGTAGCGCCCCTGGGCATGGTAAAACGACGCCAGGTCGTTCAAGGAGGTGGCAACGTCCGGGTGGTCCGGTCCCAAGACCTTTTCCCTGATGGCGAGGGAACGTTGGTATAGGGGCTCGGCCTCGGGGTAGCACCCCTGGTCACGATAAAGATGGGCCAGGTTGCTCAGGGAAACGGCAACGTCCGGGTTGTCCGGCCCGAAGACCTTCTCCCGGATGTGCAGGGATCGCAAGTGAAGGGGCTCGGCCTCCGGAAAGCGCCCCTGGACCCAATAAAGATGGGCCAGGTTGCTCAGGGAAACGGCAACGTCCGGGTTGTCCGGCCCGAAGACCTTCTCCCGGATGTGCAGGGATCGCAAGTGAAGGGGCTCGGCCTCCGGAAAGCGCCCCTGGGCCTCGTAAAGCCCCGCCAGGGCGCTTAAGGAACTGGCAACGTCCGGGTTGTCCGGCCCGAAGACCTTCTCCCGGATGTGCAGGGATCGCAAGTGAAGGGGCTC
>VGSQ01000150.1 GCA_016874975.1 Deltaproteobacteria bacterium | reverse complement strand
AGTGGCGGTTGGGCCGGGCACGTCGGTCTTGATCACATAACAGCCGTCCAACTGGGTTTCATGAGCCCAAGCTTCTGCATCAATTTCCAGCGCCAAGGTTCGGTCGTTTAGCGTTACTTTAGCCCAATGGTCAATATGAAGTAATTTAGCATATTCAACTAATTTATTTCTGGCAATTTCAGGCTTGGCCCGAGGGTGTTCCTTCAAATAACTCTGTCTATCGGTCAGTCGTAACTTTAAGGCGGTCAATTTATTTTGGCGGGTTTGGGCCATTTCCAGCACCCGCAGTGGATTGCGGCGCAAGATATAGCGAACTTTATCAAACTCTACTTCAGCCAACTCCTGGTCAAAAAGATGCATTTGGAAAGCGCCGGTTTTGAGAAATTGGCGAATCTGTGATTTGGTAATAGCCGTGATGTAGTGGAATTCATGTTCTTCCAAGGCTTGTAATTGCGGCAGCTTCAGCATCCCCCGGTCGCCCACCAGGGTGACCTTGCTGACTCCAAAGCTCTGGGCCAGGGTGCGAATCTGCTCAGTCACGGTTTGGGGGTCAGAGGTGTTGCCGGCAAATACCCTGACCGCCACCGGGGCGCCCTCGGGGCCGGTAAGGAGTCCGATTGCCAGTTGCTGTTTTCCCTTCTTGCCGTCCCGGTTGTAACCGAAAGCGGCCAGGATGTTCTTGACGCCTTCCATGTAAGAACTGGTAACATCATAAAGAAACAGTTGCGGCGGTTCGGAACCGTAACGCTGCCGGAAGAGACGTTGTTCAATCTCTTCCTGATTAGTGGCCAACCAAGCCAGGTTTTGATACAAATGGTCTTCGTTGAAAGTGTCCAGACCCAGGATATCACAGGCGGCATGACTTTCGGCCAATCTGACGGCGCTCAAGCGGGAGCCTTGATCGATCAATCTGGCAAAGACCTGCCACAAGGCCAACTTGCCGGCCCGTTGGTATCCCAGGGCCTTGACAAGACCTAGACGCTCCGCCACTACCTGTAAAGAGAAGACGGCGCCGATGCGGCTGCCCTGTTGCAGGGAGATATCTTTGAGGCTGCCTAATAGAGCCAGATCGCTTTTGTGCTTCAGGGCCAGCTTGATGGCGGCGATTTCCTCCTCGGAACAATGGGACAGGTTGGCGATGGTGCGATGCTTGACCTTGCCGGCCTCACGGTATGACTCTCGCAGCAAATGCCGGCGATAAGTCTTGCCCCCCCGGCTGGAAGAAGCGGTATCGATATACATAATGGCTACGATTATATAAATATCTATTTATTATATCAAGCATAAATATTAGAAATCTTGATGTATTAGTGGCTACATAACAACCACAAAAAATGCGTTTATGATAATATATTCAATAGGTTAACTGATTATTGGCTTGGAACATCCGTTAAAAGTTCAAAGGGCTGACGTCCCTGCCGGCCGCCAGCGCCTGGCAATGGTGCGTAAGAAGTACCCTACGGAAGGACTTTTCAAGACTTCCCATAACTTGCCGTTGCATCTACTGGCCTGCAATTTTTAGGAATTTTCCCAGGGGCTCAGGTTTTCAGGATGAGCCGCGGGTTCCGGCGCCATCTCCTGCTCCCACCCTTCCCGGCGCCACGGCGGCGATTGCTCGCGCAGCCACCGGTCGATCTCGGCGAAGCCCGCGCGCAGCAGTCCCCGGGCCCAGCTCAACCGTGAGGGAATCTCCTCCGGATCGTCCCCCAGCCAGAGGCGGGCCTCAAGGTCTCCGGGGGAGGTTTGCCAGGCCAGCAGGGCCAGGAGCAGGGCCCGGAGATGCCGCCCCTGAAGGCGCCGGGCCAAAATGTGGGGGGCGGTCAGGATGTCCGTGCGGTAATGGTCGCCCATGTCCAAACCCAGGACGTGCAGCGCCGCCCGCCGCATCAGGCAGGGATAGCAGTAGCCGCAGTGGCCCGCGGCCTGCCGCTGCCAGCGGGAGGCCACCGGCCGGGCGCAGGACAGGGTGGCGGGGGCCAACCGCTTTAATAGAGAGGCATTGCGGCAGGAGGCCGCCATTTCACCCTTGGTCAGGCCCCGGTAAGGATTGCTCAGGGGCGTGCTCAGGCCCGCCTCCCGCCAGATGGCCGTCAATGCCGCCAACAACGTCGGGTGGGTGGTCCGGGTGCTGAGGGCGCCCAAACGGTTGCCGGTGAGAGGAGGGTTGAGGCTGATCCAACCGTTTTCGGGAATGAACAGAGGAATTGCCGGGCCCCAGGCGACGGCCGCGGCCAGGCCCAGCGCCAGAAAGAGAAGGGACCGGCTGCGCAGCGTCAGCTCCCGGGTTTGGGGGAACTGCGCCCGCAGGGACAGCAAACGGACCCGCCCGGCCCCGTAGTGAGCCGCCAAAGCCCCCGCCAGGGACTGCTGCAAACCCGCCAACTGGCCGTAATCGTGATGACCCACCAAGAGCAGCCGTCGTCCCCCCTCCAGCAGATCGATGGCCCCGATGAGGGAGTCCAGGCCGCCGGAGAAGAGCGCCACGGCTTCGGGCTGCCAAGCGTCACGCCAGGGGGTCGGGGCGGCCGCAGGGATTGCCGGAGCGCCCTCCCGGCCGTACAGGGTCCAGTGGTCCCCCGTCATCCCCCGCAGGAGGCGGGCCAGCAGCGGCAGCAGCGGGGCAAAGGCGGGGGCCACGGGCAGGTCCAGGGTGATGGACCGGGTCCAACCGTCGGAGGTGTCGGCCCGGGGCAGAAATTTGTCGGCGGCCCACACCCCCAGGGCCGCCAGCAGGAATGACCGCACCGCATCGCCCGCGGCGCCCTCGGGGGTCGGCAGCCGGTCCAGGTTATGGTGCAGCGGCACACCGGCCACCCCCGGTTCATCCAGGTGGAAAACCGCCGCCGCCTCGGGCGGCGGTCGCCGTTTCTCCCCTGGCGCCCTGAGATAGACGCCGCCGGCCCGCCGTTTCCCGCCTGCCACCGCTGGGCCTCCTCTTTGCCGGGTTGTTTTCTCCCCCTGAGGCTCATGCGAAATTGCCCGATGCCCAGCATGGTTATTCTGAGCGAAGCGAAGAACCTTATATATCCAAGAGGTTGAGATTCTTCACGGGGTTCGGTCGGACACAAATGCTAATTTTGCCGGGACCTGCCCTAAGCCCCAGATTCGAGCGGGGAATTAGGGGAAAAGGTCAACCCCCGCCGCTCTCCCGGGGCTGCGCCAGGGCCTGGCGCAAAGCCCCCAGATTTGCCGTCACCCAGCGCCAGCCTTCCCAGCCGGACCAGGTTCCGGGCGGCTCAGGCAGGGGGCCGGCCGCCGCCTCCAGGGCGGCCCGCAACCCTGACAGACCTTGCCGGTATCGCTCCGGGCTGCCCGCCGCCGCCTCCAGGGTCTCTCCCAGGTCCAGGACCAGGCGCTGCCAGAGGGCCTGGACCAGGAAGCCCCGCACCAGCCGGGCCGGATCCGGAAGGGCCGGCGGCGCCGGCGCGGGAGCGTCGTCGACCCCGCTAGCTTGCTCCAGAGCCGACAGGGCTGTGGGCAACATCCCCGCCAAGGCGGTCCGGTCCGCCGAGGCCTCCAGAGATTCCGCCGGCCCGCATACCGCTGCGGCCAGGGCCAGGGCCAGCTCTTTCGGGTCGGCCCCGGCCAGCCCCCCCAGTCCCCGGGCCGTGAGGGCCGCCGCAAGCCCTTGGTCCATGACCCGGCGCCAGAAATCCCCCAGGTCCTGGGCGGTCTTCCGGGTCTGCCGGAAGAACGCCAGGAAGCCCGATTCGCCCTCGGCGCCCGTACCCTCCAGAGCCGCCACATAACGGGCCGCCACCTCCTGCGCCCCCGCAGCCCCTGCCGTCTCTTCGGTCAGATACCGGGTGGCCGCCCGTTTGGCCTGGCGCCAACGCGCCCCCGCAGGCGCCCGTCTGGCGCTGGAAGTGCCCATAGCTTACCTGACAATTTTATACCCATCTTCGACAGTTTAAAATAAATAGTATCGGTTTATCAAGAAGTTAGTGTTCATCCAAAAAGTCTTTTTGTTCCCTCCCCCTTGATGGGGGAGGGCTGGGGTGGGGAAGAAATAAATTAGTAATACAGACCAGTTGCCCTATTGATCCCCCTCCCCCCACCACCTCCCACCAGGCTTATCATTACCCACAAGTCGCCCAGGGGGTGCGCACCGCGCCCCCTTGTCAGGGGTTGGCGGCGGGCAGAGCCCGCCCTGCCGCATGGTTATTGTGGTAGCCGCAGCCTTTAGGCTGCGCCCGGCGCCTTGGACAGAAAAAACGCCGTGAAGGGCAAGTGATAGGGCGGCCCGCGGCCGCCGGCCCCGGCGTGCGCGGCACACCCTATGATTACTGCCCGAAGCAGGAGCTTGGGAACGAGAGGTTTGCTGCTCCTCATCCCTTCCCCCACACTTGTGGGTAATGATGAGCCCATCAGAGGAGGGGGTAAATCTTGACATTTCTAAAAATTATTGCTACTTATGGGACATTCGCATTTGATTATTTTTCCCAGTTTTTACCACCTTTCAGAAAAACGTGCAAGTTATATGCACGTCAATGAGGTTGGAGAGAGGGCCATTCACATTTACTGTTCCAGGTGCCGGGGGAGTTATAAGCTCGATGCCAAAGCCTGCCTCAAATGTGAGACGGCTTTCAAGAAAAAGAAGTATCGGGTGTGTGTTTCGGTAAAAGGGAAACGGGTTACCAGGTTTTTTGACAACCTGACTCTGGCCAGGGAAGCGGAATCCGCCATTAAGGCCGACATCCTTCGGGGAGATTTAGATATCAAGCAGAAATCCGAACCGATCCCCACCCTTAATGAAGTGTGGACCAAATATCTCCCCTGGGCCAAAGAGCATAAGAAGACCTGGGACGAACGCCCTGCTCAATTACCGAAAACACCTGGAACCCAGGTTTGGCAGGAAGCGCTTGGATGCCATTTCAAGCCTTGACGTGCAAAGAATGAAGCTGGAGTTGAGAAAGGGAACCAGTAAACAGGGAAAACCATATTCCATGGCCACCATCAAACATCAAATGGTCCTGCTCAACCGGCTTTACAACCTGGCCAAGAGATGGGGGCTTTACAAGGGAGACAACCCTTTGGATCGGGTGGAATTGCCCCGGCTCGATAATCTCAGGACCGAGTTTCTCTCTGATGAAGAGGCCGACCGTCTTATGAGACCTTGAACTCCTGGCCCTGCAGGGAGAGCGCCGCATTTGTCAAATTCACTTTATTACCGGGCTGCGGAGGAGCGAACTTTTTAAGCTGACCTGGGATGATGTGGATTTTAGCCGTGGTATGATAACCATCCGGAGCCCCAAGGGCGGCAAGACTCAGACTCTGCCCGTCAGCAGACAGGCCCTGGAGGTATTGCAGAGCCTTGACGTTCGATCACCTTATATTTTTCCTGGAAAGAATGGCCGGCAACGGACCGACTTTAAAGGTCCTTGGCTACGTATACGCCAGGCAGCGGGCCTTCCCAGTAACTTCCGATTCCATGGGTTGCGGCATCATTTTGCTTCTACCCTGGTTAGCAATGGAGTGGACTTGAGTATCGTGCAGGCTTTGTTAACGCACAAAGGCGCCCGCACCACCCAGAGATACAGCCACTTGAAGCCTGGGGCCATGCGGGAAGCGGCCCTGAAAAGCGGGGAACTGCTTACACCCCAAGTCAGAACGGAAAAGCAGACTAAGGCTCTTGAATAGACCTGAGAGGAGTCACCGTGCAAACCATTCCCAAAAGCGAACTTTATCG
>VGSQ01000149.1 GCA_016874975.1 Deltaproteobacteria bacterium | reverse complement strand
CCTGTTTGCCGACCAGTTGCTCAAGCTGATCAGCTGAGCCGCTCCGGGCTGGCCGGAGTTTGGCAAGGTCAAGGGAAGGGTATGTCCTGACAGCGCCCCAAAGGGCCCAATTTCCGGTAAATGGTTGAGAAAAGCAAGGTTTCATGGGTTCCGTACCCCTAAACTTCGCCATTGCCTCATCCTGACAGCCATTTCTTGGGCATTTTGCAAGAGGCTCTAGTAAAATGGAGAACGATAGATTAAAACCAGTCAGAATTCGCATCATCCCAAATCCCTTTCATCCACCAGGACCCGGCTGGTTGCCTGGGACAGGAAGCCCTCTGGGGTTGACCCGATGCAAGTGCAAGGGAAATCTGAAACGAAAGGAGAAGGCGCATGGTGAGCATGACAAGGCGGTTGCCCAATGGCAAAGGCGGCCTGATGGCGGTGGTAATGGTGTTGGTGGTGGCCCTGTGGGCCGCCATGGCCCTCGCCGGGAACACTGAAGCTTTGAAAAAGGCGGTAGTGAAGGGCGACCTGGATGAGGTCAACCGCCTCCTGGCCGCCGGGGCCGACGTCAACGGCAAGGACAAGGACGGCTTCAACTCCCTGATGTGGGCCTCCATGTTCGGCCGTAAGAAGATCGTGCCGGTGCTCCTCGACAAGGGCGCGGAAATCAACGCCCAAAACGAGAGCGGCGCCTCCGCCTTGATGATTGCCTCCCTGACGGGTCATGAAGAGGTGGTGAAGATGCTCCTCGAGAAAGGCGCCGAGGTGAACGCCAAAACCAAAAATGGCACCACCGCCTTGATGTTTGCCTCCATGAAGGGAATAAAGGACATCGTGGAGGCGCTCCTCGCCAAGGGGGCCGACGTCCATGCCAAAAACAAATCCGGGGAGACCGCGCTGCTCATCGCCACCCGGAAGAACCACCAGGAGGTGAAAGAACTGCTGATCAAAGCGGGAGCCAAATGAGTTGAGCTCCCGGAAGCCGGGTGGACTCTTTGTTTTCTGGTTCCCAAGCTCCTGCTTGGGAACCGCCTTGCCCGCCAGGCTCTGCTTGGCCGGGGCGGCGTTGCATAAGGCGCCCAAGCAGAGCTTGGGTGGAAATGTGCGTTCCCAAGCAGGAGCTTGGGAACGAGGTGGAATGGTGGCGCTCGAATGCCTGCGCTGCCACCAGTGCGAGTCCGCCCGGGGCTGCGTCCGGGGCATCGCCACCACCGACCCGGAACTGGTGGACATGATGACCGTGGATTGGGGCTACCACCGGGTGGCCAACATGTACGCCTCCTGGACCTCGCAGCCCAAGGAAATCCTGCGCCGCCTGGGCTTGAGGAGCATCCGGGAACTGGTGGGCCGCACCGACTTCCTGACGCACCTGGACTACAACCCGCCCGCGGACGACGACCTGCGCCGGGGGATGAGGTAGGGTTCCGGGTTCTGGGGGGAGGTTTCAGCTTTCAGCTTGCGGCTTGCAAGGTCAGGTGGGGATGCCCAATGATCATTGACCTGACCCGCCCTCCCAGGCTCCGAAAGAGGCCGCCGGCTGTACAAAAAATGTAGAACAGCCGGCCCCGGCTGTTCCTTAGCAAAGAGCAGGCGAGGGCGCCTGCTCCATATTAATTTTGTCGTGTAGGGTGCGCACCGCGCACCATAACCAGGGTTAACTCTTTGAATCTTTCAGGTGGGCCAACGGCTTTGGCCCAACTATTCGGTAAATTTTTATGTAGGACACCCGCCCCCGGGTGTCCGCACCGGCTGCAAGCTGGTGCCGCCATGTTCTTCTCTTTCCCAAGCTCGGCTTGGGGACGTTTCAGAGGAGCCGAGCTGAGCTTGGCAATAACGCTCGTTCCCAAGTACAACTTGGGAACGAGAGAAGCTTAATTATGGAATCACCTTACTATCTTATCGGGTAAATTCTAATGAAAGACGATAACGGGATGAATGGCATGGAAATTAATGGTATGGAGATTAATCAACTCCCTGAGACATCAGAAAGATATGTTGTTCATCCATCGCCTGGAGAGTCAATTACAAGTTTGCTAACAGGTAACACGTATACTATAGGTGAGAAGATAGGTGAAGGATTCTACGGAGTTGTATATGCTTACAAAGATGTTTGGGAGAACGACCTTGCTGCAAAAGTTCTTAAGCCTATTGGGACTTACGAAAAAGTGAAAACTGCAGCTGAGGGTGAATTTCAGAAACTTTTCAAACTCCGCAATCCTTATATTACTTATATCTATGATGCGTTCGAGTTTCGTGATACTTTTTATATAATTACTGAATATTGCCATAGTCCTTTGACTCACATTTTTTCTTTGGAAGACTTCAACGGCTTAATTTGGCTAAGGCCGGTTGCACGTTGCTTGCTCCAGGCCGTTCATTACCTACATATTCATAATTATGTTCACCAAGATATTCATCCCGGTAATGTATTTGCTTCCTTTGTTAAAGATGAACTGCTCCCAGATAGCATAAAGGCAATTCAGTTTAAGCTGGGTGATTTAGGAATTGCAAAACTTCTTAATGAAGTGGATGAAACTAATACAAGGGCTCAGTGGATGCTCCCCCCAGAAGTTTTGGATTCTGCCGAATTTGGCCCTATTGATAACAGGATAGATATCTATCATGTGGGCCTTCTTTTTCTTCAACTTGCATATTCCAAGGAGTTGCAATTTTCTAGAGATGAAATACTTCTTGGGAAACCACGTGAAATGGCTTTAGCATTGCCGGTTCCATTTAATTTTGCAATAGAAAAGACCTTGCGTCGTCATGTTGAGTACAGAACAGCGACTGCAATGGAAATATGGAGAGATCTGCATATGCCAAATCAAGAACAATTAGAAGCAATACAGCGTAATTCTATCAAATCTTAGTATTATATTAAAATGATAAATAAATAACGATTTTCGAGGAAACCATGCATTCCGATAACAATCTGACTCACCCCGGCCTCCACCTCTGGCAGACCCGCCGCGAGTTGCCCCATCTCTATGTTCCGGGCCAGGCGCCCCATACCGAAGAGGAAGGCGGCTGCGGGGTCACCGGGTTTGCGGCCAGTGTGCCGGTGTCCGGGAAGCACATCTTCCAGCCCTCGGTGCAGATGCACAATCGGGGGAACGGCAAGGGCGGCGGCATCGCCGCGGTGGGCCTGGACGCGGACTCCCTGGGCGTCTCCCCGGAGATTTTGGACGACGACTACCTCATCCAGGTGGCCTATCTCGACTCGGAGGCCCGCCGCCAGGTGGAGAGCCGTTTCATCACCAACTCCTTCCGGGTGGACCACGCCAGTCGCGTGCCCACCATGGCCGACTGGCGGGACCTGCCGCATCTGGAGGTCCAGCCCCCCGAGGTCTGGCGCTATTTTGTGCGGGTCAAGCCCGAGGTGCTGCAGTACTTCATGCACCGCCACAAGCTCTACGAACTCCCCTGGCGCCAGGCGGAGGACGAATTCGTCTCCCAGAACTGCTACCGCCTCAATCAGGAGTTCTACGCCTCCCTGGGCGACAAAAAGGCCTTCGTGCTCTCCCAGGGGCGCAACCTCATGATCCTCAAGATCGTGGGCTACGCCGAAGAAGCGGCGCTCTATTACAACCTGCTGGATTTCAAGGCCCACATCTGGATCGCCCACCAGCGCTATCCCACCCGGGGTCGGGTCTGGCACCCCGGCGGGGCGCATCCCTTCGCGGCCCTGAACGTAGCCCTGGTGCATAACGGCGACTTCGCCAACTATTACGCGGTGAGCGAGTACCTGGCCCAGCGCCACTACTACCCCCAGTTCCTGACGGACACGGAGGTGGCGGTGCTGCTCTTCGACCTGTGGCACCGCCATTTCGGCTATCCCCTGGAGTACGTCATCGAGTCCCTGGCCCCCACCACGGAGCGGGACTTCGACCTGCTGCCGCCCGCCAAGCAGCGCCTCTACCGGCAGCTCCAGGCCGCCAACATCCACGGCTCGCCCGACGGCCCCTGGTTCTTCATCATCGCCCGCACGGAGCCGGAGACGAAGAAGTTTCAGCTCATCGGCATCACCGACACCTCCATGCTCAGGCCCCAGGTCTTCGCCCTGCAGGAGGGCGAGGTGCAGATCGGCCTGGTATGCTCGGAGAAGCAGGCCATCGACGCCACCTTGGCCTCCCTGGCGGCCGAGGACCGGCGCTTCTGCCCGGTGGCCGACCTCTACTGGAACGCCCGGGGCGGCAGCCACACCGACGGCGGCGCCTTCATCTTCAACCTGGAGCCCAAGAACGGCCGGATGGCCCTCACCTGCCAGGACAAGTTCGACCAGCCCAAGACCGTGCCCTGGTACCAGAAGCCCTGGAAGGGCGAGGTGCTGGAGCTGACCGAGGAACGGGCCGGGGAATTGGGCCCCCAGGTCCGGGACCTGCTCAAGGACGTGAGCGGCCGCCGCTACTACCACTGGGTAAAGGAGCGCCTGGCCGGGTGGCCCTACTCCCGGTTTATCGAAGCCATGGAGATGGCCGCCCGCCTGGCCCGGGAGCGGGACTCCCTCCGGGACGCGGCCGTGGCCGGGCTCACGCTGCTCCTGGACCGCCGCGGTGATCCGGGCGACAAGAAGCAGAGCCACCTGGTGCGCCTGGTCATGGACATGTTGGCCCGCATCTTCGGAGAGGTTCCGCCGGTGGGCAAAAAGTCCGCCGGCCGCTACCGCCGCCTAGACTGGGAGAGCCGGGAGCGCCTGGCCCCGCCCCCCAGAGCCGACGCGGTCCTGGTCCTCAACGCCGCCGGTTTCCCGCCCGAAGGGGAGGACTGCGACGCCCGCCTCCTGTGCCGGGCCTACGAGCTGGGCTGGCGCAAATTCATGGTGTACGGCCTGACGGGGCAGCGCTTCACCGGCTGCGGCTTCGGCCTGGGCACCGACGGGGTGGAGATCGACGTCTACGGGAGCTCCGGCGACTACCTGGCCTCCGGCATCGACGGCATGACCATCCGGGTGCACGGCAACGCCCAGGACCAGTTGGGGCAGATCATGAAGCGGGGCAAGCTGGTGGTCTTCGGCGACGTGGGCCAGACCTTCATGTACGGCGCCAAGGGCGGGGAGGTTTACGTCCTGGGCAACGCCGCCGGGCGGCCCCTCATCAACGCGGTGGGCCGACCCCGGGTGGTCATCAACGGCACCGCCCTGGACTTTCTGGCCGAATCCTTCATGGCCGGCGACCCCTTGAACGGCGGCGGCTTCGTCGTCGTCAACGGCCTGGAGTTCGACCACCGGGGCCGCCTGGGGGACCAGGCCTCGCCCTACCCCGGCGCCAACCTCTTCTCGTTGGCCTCGGGCGGCGCTATCTACATCCGGGACCCCTACCAGCAGGTGGGGTCGGACCAGTTGAACGGCGGCGAGCTGGTGGAGCTGGGCGACGCCGACTGGCAGCTCATCGGGCCGTATCTGGAGGAAAACGAGCGCCTCTTCGGCATCGAGGTGGAGCGGCACCTGCTCACCGTGGACGGCGAACTCAAGCCCCCGGCCCAGGTCTACCGCAAGGTCCAGGCCGTCAAGCTGGCCGTCCTCACCCAGGTCTCCGACGACTGGGATTAGGGGATCGGACCCCACACCCCCCTCCCCCAACCCCACAATCCACCTGGTTCCCAAGTGAAACGCGGGAACCAGGTGTAAATTGTTCGCCTCAGGCTTTATCGTAAAAAACCAAGGACCTGCGGTCTTGGTCATGAGAGCTTCTCACCCAAGTTCTACAGTCAATAATGTAAAGTAATGTAAAATCAGTAAGTTGTGAGGGCGCGATTGTCTGTCGGCACCACATTTTCCCAGGCTCGCACAGGGG
>VGSQ01000148.1 GCA_016874975.1 Deltaproteobacteria bacterium | reverse complement strand
TCGTGGATTGTTGCATTGCAAGGAATTTGGTCTCAGTTGACCCATTGCCAGGGCAAAAAAAACCTCTCTTCCGAATCTTTTATAACACTAGATATAGTATGTACTTGAGTGAAATGCATACCCCCAAAACCTAAAACCTGAAACTCAGAATCCAGAATCCAGAACCTGACCTCAGTGGGTACGCTCCAGCAATTCCGCGGTGATGGCCAGGAAGATGTCCTTCTCCCGGGAGGGGGGGAAGTCGGCCAGGTCGTTCTGGGCGGCCCGGGTGAAGTCCCGGGCCCGGCTGCGGGCGTAGTCCAGGGAGCCGGCGCGGCGGAGGATGGCCTGGAGTTCGGGGCCTGCCTCCGGCTCCATCTCTCGGGCCAGGGCCGCGAGGCGTTCCCGGTCCGCAGGCGCCGCGTTGGCCAGGGCATGGATGACGGGCAGGGTGATGCGGCCTTCCTTCAGGTCGTTGGCTACCGGCTTGCCCAATTCCCGCTCATCGCCGGTGAAATCCAGGATGTCGTCCACCACCTGGAAGGCGATGCCCAGGTTTTCGCCGAAGCGGGCCAGGGCCTCCTCCTGCGCTACGGGGGCGCTCCCCAGGATAGCGCCGATGCGGCAGGCCGCGGCCATGAGCACCGCGGTCTTGCGGGTGACCACCTCCAGATACTGCTCTTCCGTGAGGTTCAGGTTGCCGGCGTGCAGGAGCTGCAGGATTTCCCCTTCCGCCATCATGGTGGTGGTGTGGGCCAGGACTTTGAGGACCTTGAGCCGTTCGGTGGTCACCGCCAGGGACAGGGCCTTGGCCAGGAGGAAGTCCCCCACCAGGATGACGGCCTGGTTGCCCCAGATGGTGTTGGCGGTGGACATGCCCCGGCGGGTGGTGGCCGCGTCCACCACGTCGTCGTGGAGCAGGGTGGCGGCGTGGAGATATTCGAAGATGGTGGAAAAATCGGCCAGGTTGTTGCTGCGGCAGCCGCACAGGCGGGCCGCCAGGACGAAGAGCAGCGGCCGGATGCGCTTGCCGCCGCTCAACAGGATGTGCCGGCCCACCTGGGAGATGAAAGGCACGTGGGTGTCCAGATTGGCCACCAGGGCCCGGTTGATGGAAGCGATCTCCTCTTCCAAGCCTTTGAGAATGTGCGGCGCGCCCATGCCTTTCTTCCCACCAAATTAGAAACATACGTGAACCCCCGCCGCTTGTCAATCTTTTCACGAGGAGGTGTCCACCGCACTGCATAAGCCTTGGGGGCTTTGGGCGGCATGAACAATCCGCCGGCCCGGGCTGCCGTCTGGTGCGGATCCCCGGGGGCGGGCGAGGGGCACAGACTCCAGTCACAGGGAGTGTCGGGCACGGCGAGGTCAGCACGCGCTCGCCGCCGGATTCTATCCCGGGCCATGGGAGAGGAAGGGGGGCGGAGAATCCTTATTTTGGTTGACTTGCGGGGAAGCGGGGGAAATAATATGGAGAAATCCGGGACCCGGCTCCCCTGGCCGAGCGGCAGGCTGATTTGCGGGAGCGGCTCGGTCCTCGTCCGCCGCGTCGCCGTCAGGGTGGAGGGCCCGGTTTATCCGAGGAGAATGCCATGAAACAGCACCAATGCCAGATTTGCGGTTACATTTACGACCCTGCCCAGGGAGATGCGGAAGGAAAGATCCCGCCCAACACTCCCTTTGAGAAATTGCCGGACAATTGGGTCTGTCCCATCTGCGGCGCCTCCAAGGACCAGTTCAGCCCGGTGGATTAAGCCGGACGGGTTTACGTCAGTCTTAACGCCGACAACCGCCCTGCCCATGGCTAGCAAACCAGCGCCCCCAGCCTCAGCTGCCCCATCCGGGCTCGCCCCGAGGAAGTCCCTCTGGCGTGAATACGGAGAGGCCCTTATCATCGCCGTGATTCTGGCGGTGGTGATTCGGGCCTTTGTGGTCCAGGCCTTCTCCATCCCTTCCGGTTCCATGCAGCCCACGCTCCTGATTCACGACTATCTGCTGGTCAATAAACTGAGCTACGGCATCCGCAACCCTTTTACCAATAAGGTGTTGGTCTCCCTGGGCCGGCCCCAGCGGGGCGACGTGGCGGTGTTCATCTATCCGCAGGACCCTTCCAAGGATTATATTAAACGGGTGATAGGGCTTCCGGGGGATCGGATTCAGATCGTCAACAAGAAGGTCTTCATCAACGGCAAGCCCTATGAGACCCCCCAGGCCGTTTACACCGACCCCGCCATCAATCCGCCGCCGGTGCACCCCGGGGATTCCAGCCGGGACAACCTGGAACCGGTGGTGGTGCCGCCCGACTCCTATTTTGTCATGGGGGACAACCGGGATCACAGCTTCGACAGCCGCTTCTGGGGGTTCGTGCACCTGGATGCGCTCCGGGGGCGGGCCTTCATCATCTATTTTTCCTGGGACAGCGCCCTGCCGCCGGACACTCCCTTATATGTCGCCCTGCCTCTGGCCCTGAAGGAATTGGCAACCAAATTTACCTGGGATTCCAAGACCTTCAGCCTCCGCTGGAACCGGCTGGGAAAGATTATCCGCTGATAGGAATGGGGCCCTGGCATAATCGATGCCGTCCGTCCTCCGGAACGCCGAGCATGACCACAGGTGGTTGACGGCCCTCAGGCTGACGGGGCGGTTGGGGGGTTTCATCGCCCTAGTGTTCTTCAGTCTGGCCCAGGCCGGCTGTAAAGGGGAGGCGAACAAGCCCGTGGCCCTGCTCTGTTCTGCCGACGCCCCCCGCGTGCGCCGGGCCGTCTCGGCGATTGAAGCCGGTCTGGCGCCTGGGGGGGTTGAGGCGGCCTTTTTGGCGGAACAGGGCCGTGACGGCAAAGAGACCGTGCGGCGGCTGCAGGCCCGGCGTCCGGCCCTGTTCGTCGTCCTGGGGACCCCCGCCCTGCTTCTGCTGGCGGCCGCGGAAAAACGCACCCCGGTGGTCTTCGCCCTGGTGGCCGACCCCTATTTCACCGGCGTCGCCGACGACCCCCGACGCCCCGACCTGCACCGGGCTCTGGTGACGGGCCTGGCCTCGCCGCCCCCCGTGGCCGCCGCCCTGGAGCAGGGAGCGCGCCTCCTGGGGTCGAAAGCTTGGGGGCTGCTCTATGACCCGCAAGACGGCGCGGCCGTGGAAGTGGCGGAGCGCTTCACCACCGAAACCCGGCGGTTGGGCCTGACGCCCCTCCTGGAAACCGGCCGCGACGCCGCCAGCGACCAGGCGGCCCTGCAGCGGCTGCTGTCCCGGGGGGCCAAGGTGCTCTATCTGCCCCCCGCCGCCACCGCCTCCCGCTATGCCGGGGCGGTGCTGGCCCTGGGCCGGGCGCGGCAGGTTATCGTGGTGAACAGCCACCCGGAGACGGCCGGCAAAGGGGCCCTCCTCACCGTGGCCCTGGACTACCGCCGCCTGGGGGAAGAGACCGCAGCCCTGGCCAAACGCATCCTGGCCGGGGAAAACCCGGGCAGGATCCCCATCACCGAAAGCACCCCCCTCATCATGGAGGTGGATGAGACTTTGCTCAATTATTGGAGCGGCTACCCGGCCCCCCGGCGGCAGTGAGGCGGGGGGAAGATGAGATTGATGTGGGTGAGAGGGCCAGGGGTCACGGACCCCTCACCTGCAACCCTACCCCCAATCCCTTTAAAGAGCACCAAATGAGCGGGTTGGGAGGGGGATCGCAGGAGGGCAGGGAGATCATTTCCCCGGCCCTCCCACGGCAACCAAACCGGAGGTTCATCCATGGCCTTGGCCCAGAGTCCGGATCCGGCGGCCCGGCAGCCGGAGATCGAGATGGCGCCGTTCCGGCTGGACAACGGCCTCACCCTCTTTGTCCTGCCGGACCATCGTCTGCCCATCGTGTCGGTGCAGGTCCACTATCACGTGGGCTCCCGCAATGAACTGCCCGGCATCACCGGCATCAGCCACCTCTTCGAGCACCTCATGTTCCGGGGCACCGACGAACTGGGGCCCGAGGAGTTCGCCCGCATCCTGCAGGCCAAAGGCGGGGAGGTCAACGCCTTCACCACCCGGGACCACACCTCCTATTTCGAGAACCTGCCCGCGGCGCACCTGGAGCTGGCCCTGCGCCTGGAGGCCCACCGCCTGCAGCGACTGAAACTGGATGACGACAATTTCCAGACCGAACGGGCCGTGGTGGTGAGCGAACGCAAGCTCAGGAGCGTGGACAGCCCCTTCGGCCTGGTGGAGGAGGAGCTCTTCGCCACGGCCTACACCCAGCATCCCTACGGTTGGCCGGTCATCGGCTGGGACCAGGACCTGCACCGCCTCACCCTGGAGGATTGCCTGGACTATTACCGGAAATATTACCAGCCCCAGGCCATGACCGTGGTGGTGGTCGGGGACGCCGCCCCGGAGAAGGCCCGGGACCTGGTGGCGCGGCACTTCGGGGACCTGCCCTCCGGTCCGGCCCTGCCGCCGCTGACGGTCAAGGAGCCCCCCCAACGGGGGGAGCGCCGGGCGATTTTCAAGAAAGTCTCCCAGGTGGAGGCCTTCTACGCCGGCTACCACGTGGTGGGCCTGAACCACCCGGACATCTACCCCCTGACCCTGCTGTGGGTGCTCCTCTCTGTGGGCAAATCCGCCCGCTTCTACCAGGAATTCGTGCGTTCCGGACGGGCCGCGGAGGTGGAGGTGGAACTGGCGCCCCCGCCCTGGTCGGGTCAGGACCCGGACCTGTTGGCCGTCCGGGGGGTGGCCGCCCCGGGCGCGTCTTTGGCGGCTCTGGAGGCCGACGTCCTGGCCCACCTGGAGCGCCTCCAGACCGACGGGGTGGAGGCCAGCGAACTGGCCCGGGCCAAGAAGATGCTCAAGGCCCAGCTCGTCCACAGCCTGGGCCGGTTGTTCTACCGGGGGCTGCTGGTGGCCCTCTTCCATATGAAGACCGGGGAGGCCCGGCGGGCCAATGAACTGCTGGCGGCCTATGAGGCGGTGACCGTGGACGACCTGGTGCGGGTGGCCGGGCAGTACCTGCGGGAAGACAACCGCACCGTGGTCATCTTAAAGCCCGTGAGCCCGGAAGAGAGCCAGGCCCTGGGGCCCTTGGCGTGAGGAGGTGCCGGGTGCCGGGTGCCGGGTGCCAGGTGCCAGGTGCCAGGTGCCAGGTGCCAGGTGCCAGGTGTCAGGGATAGGGGTTGGGTTTCAGGGGAACTTAAAGGAACCTTGTAAGCGGATAATAACGTAGGGGCGGTGCGCAAACCGCCCCGACATCAACGTCGGTTGCGCGTGAAACGGAAAATGATAAGAGACGCACCCTGACGGAACGACTTTTTATATGAGCTTCTTGCAAGACTTCCGCCGCAGCGTTATGGTCCCCGGAATATCATGGTGCGCGGTGCGCACCCTACAGATCCTCCGATGTTCCGGCCGCCATGTGGGGTGCGCACCGCGCACCATTAAAAAGGTCGGAATCATGCAGAGCGTTTTCAAAACCGCCGCCCTTTCCCAGAACAAAGAGAGAATTTTGCAAGAGCCTCATATGAAAATAGCTTTCCGCGGTCAGCTTTCAGGTTTCAGGAAAAAGAGTCGCAGGGCGGGCTCCGCCCGCCATTCCCTGGCCCCTGGGGCCGGCTGGACCGATTTTCCTGCTGAGTTGAGAGCGTAGCTCATGAGCAGTTACCGTGAAAATCCCTATCATAGGGCGGCCCGCGGCCGCCGACCCCATGCTGTAGGGGCGGGTTTGAAACCCGCCCCAAAGCTTGGCTTTTCATCTTCGGGGGTGGCCCCGTTTGGGCCATGAGCATTTCATAATGGACCATATGGCGTTGACGACCTGTCGTGCATGCGGCCGGGAGGTGAGCCCGGAGGCCATAAACTGCCCCCATTGCGGGGAGGAATGGCCGGGCCGGGCGTCCTGGGGGGCTCCGGGT
>VGSQ01000147.1 GCA_016874975.1 Deltaproteobacteria bacterium | reverse complement strand
GAAGCCGGGTACCGACATCGCCGTGTTTAACGGCATGATGCATGTCATTCTGAAAGAAAACCTTCATGATGCCGCTTACGTGGCCGAGCGCACCGAAAACTTCGAGGCCCTGAAAGAAACAGTGGCCAAGTATACGCCGGAATACGTAGAGCAGATCAGCGGCGTGCCCGCGGCGGATATTATCAAGGCCGCCCGCCTCTTTGCCCAGGCCGGGGCTGCCTCCCTTGTTTACTGCATGGGCATCACTCAGCACACCGTGGGCACCGATAATGTCAAGACCCTGGCCAACCTGGCCATGCTCACCGGCAACGTGGGCCTCTGGGGCGGCGGCGTCAACCCCCTGCGGGGCCAGAACAACGTCCAGGGCGCCTGCGATATGGGCGGCCTGCCCAACGTTTTTTCCGGCTACCAGGTGGTCACCGACGCCAACAACCGCAAGAAAATGGAAGAGGCCTGGGGCGTCACCGGACTGCCGGACTACGTGGGCATGACCATGACCGAGATGCTCCCGGCCATAAAGAAAGGTGACATCAAAGCCCTGTATATCGTGGGGGAGAATCCGGTGGTTTCCGACGCGGACCTGAACCACGCTATCAAGGAGCTCAAGGCCTTGGATTTTCTGGTGGTCCAGGATATTTTTCTCACCGAGACGGCGCAGCTGGCCGACGTGGTGCTGCCGGCGGTGACCTTTGCCGAAAAAGAAGGCACCTTCAGCAATACCGAACGCCGGGTGGCCCGGGTGCGCCAGGCCATACCGCCCCTGGCCGGGGCCAGACAGGACTGGCAGATTGTCGCCGAGATTTCCAAGCGCCTGGGCTATGCCATGGATTATCAGAAGCCGGAGGATATCTTCGAAGAAATCCGAAAAGTTACCCCATCCTATGCCGGGATTACCTATAAGCGCCTGGAGTCCGCCGGCATCCAGTGGCCCTGCCCCACGGAAGACCATCCCGGCACCGTGTTCCTGCACAAAGACAAGTTTGCCCGGGGTCTGGGGGCCTTCTTTGCCATCGAGCACAAAGACCCGGCGGAAATGCCCGATGTCGACTATCCGCTGTATCTCACCACCGGCCGCCTGCTGTATCATTACCATACCGGCACCATGAGCCGAAAGGCCGTGGGTCTGGTGGAAAAGGCCCCGGAATGTATGGTGGAGATCTCTGATCTGGATGCGGCCCAGTACGGCATTGCCGACGGCCAGCAGGTGCGGGTCAAGAGCCGGCGGGGGGAAATCACCGCCAAGGCCCAGATTTCTCCCAAGGCCGTGCCCGGCACCGTGTTCGTGCCGTTCCACTTTGCCGAGGCCGCGGCCAACCTGTTAACCATCGCCGCGCTGGACCCGGTATCCAAGATTCCCGAGTACAAGGTCTGCGCCGTGCAGATCGAGAAAGCGTAAGGAGGGCCTCACTATGTCAGGACATTGCCATGGCATCAGCGTCCCGCCCCCGGAGTTCACCCCGGAGCAGTGGGCCAAAATAGACAGTATCATCGAATGTTACAAAGATGTCCCCGGCAACCTCATGCCGGTATTGCAGGCCGTCCAGGAAGCGGTGGGCTGCCTGCCGCCGGCGGTGCAGGACCGCATCGCCCAAGGGCTCAACGTCCCCGGCAGCGATGTCTTCGGGGTCATGAGCTTTTACTCCATGTACACCTGGCGGCCCAAGGGCAAGTACGTCATCCGCTTCTGCGAATCGCCCCCCTGCCATGTTTCGGGGAGCGACAACCTGCTGGAATTCATGAAGGCAGAGTTGGGCGTACCCCTGAACCACACCACCAAGGACAAGCTCTTCACCCTGGAGACCACCGCCTGTCTGGGCGTCTGCGAGGTGGCCCCGGCCATGCAGATCAACGAGGTGGTGCACGGCAACCTCACCAAGGACAAGATCAGACAGATCCTGGCCGACTACCGGGCCGGGAAGGCCCCGGATTATAAAACGCTGCCCTACAGCACCAACGATTTCCGCAGCTACAAACAGAGCCCGGCGGAACTGGTGCTGCTCAGCAACGTGGGGGTCATTGATCCGGAGAAGGTGGATGATTACGTGGCCAAAGGCGGCTACGAGGCCCTGAAAAAGGCCGTGACCACCATGACCCCGGAACAGGTGGGGGAAGAGGTCAAGACCGCCGGCATCCGGGGCCGGGGAGGGGCCGGCTTCCCCGCGGGGCTGAAGTGGTCCTTTACCCGGCCCCTGGACGTGCCCCAGAAATACGTCATCTGCAACCTGGACGAAGGCGAGCCGGGGACTATCAAAGACCGCTACATCGTGGAAGGCGACCCCCACAAGGTCCTGGAAGGCATGGCCATCGCCGGTTTCGCGGTGGGGGCCACCAAGGGCTTCATCTACTGCCGGGGGGAATACTACCTCTGCAAGCACCGCCTCAATACCGCCATCGAGCAGGCCAAGGCCAAGGGCTATCTGGGGAGCAACCTCCTGGGCACCAACTTTTCCTTCGACATCGAAGTGCGCTCCGGCTTCGGCTGCTACATCTGCGGCGAGGAGACCGCCCTCATAGAGTCCATCGAAGGCAAGCGGGGCTATCCCCGGGCCAAACCGCCCTTTCCGGGGGTCGAAGGATTATGGCGGAAACCCACCATCGTCAACAACGTGGAGACCCTGGCCTCGGTCCCGGCCATTATTAGCAAGGGCGGGGAGTGGTACAAAGGCCTGGGCACCCCGGACACCACCGGGACCAAGATCTACCAGGTCATCGGCCACGTCAAGACGCCCCAGATCGTGGAGGTGCCCGTGGGCATCACCCTGCGGGAGCTCATCGACACCTACGGCGGCGGCATGAAAAACGGCAAGAAGTTCAAGATGTGCCAGACCGGGGGCGCTTCGGCGGGTATTGTCACGGCGGAGGCCCTGGACGTGCCCATCGAGTTCGGGGCCATGTCCAAGGTGGGGGGCGCTTTGGGCTCCGGCACCATGCTGGTGATGGATGAGAGCGTCTGCGCCGTGGACTTCGCCCGCTCGGTGGCGGTGTTCTTCGCCCACGAATCCTGCGGCCAGTGCACCCCCTGCCGGGAAGGCACGGTGCAGCTTTTAAGGACCCTGACCCGCATCTGGGAGGGCCAGGGCCGGCCCGGAGACCTGGAGTTCCTGGAAAGACTGGGCCAGACCATGATGGACGCGTCCTTCTGTCCCCTGGGCCAGACCGCGCCGGCCCCCCTGTTCAGCCTGCTGAAACACTTCCGCCCGGAATTCGAGGACCACGTCAGCGGCAAGTGCACGCATGGGGTGTGCCGGACAACTTAATAAACTGACGAGCAGGATCTTTTCAAAGGGGCAGACCGACGTTTCTGCCCCATTTTTTTTGCCTGGCAATACCTGCGCGCTGGGGGCTTCCTGCTACTGGTGGATAATCCTCGCGTAAGCGTTCAGCGGTCAGCTAATGCTTTAAATTCAAATAGTTATTCTAAGATGGCAGATCGCTGGTTTCTCGATTAGTTTTCTTAACCCATTGTTTTTGCTGAAAGCTGATTGCTGAACGCCTATTTTCAGGCTTTTCGACTGGGCCACCGGCCCATGAGGAACTGTTCTGTTTTTCAACCTCCCCACTTTGGGAAAAAAAATAGCTTGACATGCTCCTTTTTAATTTAGTAATAACTAAATCAGATGAAGACTGACCGGGAATTAGCCCTGATGTTTAAGGCCTTGGCCGCGCCGACCAGGATAACCATGGTTCGTATGCTCAAAAAAAGGGCGCTTTGCGTGGGAGCGTTGGCAAGATTACTGGAAATCACCCCTGGGGCGGTATCACAACACCTGGGGGTACTCAAAGAGGTCCGTCTGGTGGAGGGTGAAAAGCGCGGCTATTTCATGCACTACCGCCTCAACCCGGAAACTCTGGCCCTTTGGCAGGAGGCCCTCGGGGACTTCCTCTCGGCCCCGAAGGAACTGGAACCCTGCGTATTCTTAAAACCAGGAGAAGGACTATGTGCACCTGTAAAACCGAATGTCAAAAACCCGAGGAGTTGAAAGGTAGACCGGAGGAATGCCCGCCCCAGCAGATCGAGAAGTGCCACGGCCAGACTTTGGAGCATCCCTGTCTGGCACCCCAGAAAAAGTCAGCTTAGTCGGGGAGGTTAGGTATATCATCCCCGCCGACCGACCCTAAAGTGGAAAAAATGTCAGCAGTGGCGGCCATCACCGTCTCCGGCCTGAGCAAGAGTTTCGGCTCCCTGCAGGCGCTCCATGAGGTAAACTTCACCGTGCCCCGGGGGGAAATCTTCGCTTACCTGGGGCCCAACGGCGCCGGCAAGACCACCACCATCAGGATTCTGGCCGGCCTGCTCCAGCGGGACGCCGGGGAGGTGAGTGTCTGCGGGGCAGATGTAGCCCGGGAGCCGGTGTTTGTGAAAGAACGGATCGGGGTCGTGCCCGATGAGTCTAATCTCTATCCTGAACTCACCTGCCGTCGAAACCTGGAATACCTGGGGGAATTGTATGGCCTGAGGCGGAAGGTGCGAACCAGCAAGGCCACCGAACTCCTGTCGTTTTTCGATCTGGCCGACCGGGGGGCTACTCCCTTCGGGGCCCTGTCCCGGGGGTTAAAGCGGCGTTTGACCATCGCCGCCGCCCTGGTGCATGATCCGGAGCTGGTTTTTCTGGACGAACCCACCTCGGGCCTGGACGTGCCCAGCGCCCGGGCCTTGCGGGAGCTCATCCGCACCATCAACCTCCAGGGCGCCACGATTTTCCTCACGACCCACAATCTCCAGGAGGCCGAGGCCTTGAGCCAGCGAGTGCTCATCCTCATCCGGGGTCGGGTGGCGGCCCAGGGGACCCCGGGGGAAATCCGGCAGAGGGTGCGGCGCCTTAACCTTCTGGAAGTATCTTTTTCGCCGGAGATTGAGGCTGGTCCTCTGCTCAAGGCCTGTCCTGCGGTTCTCCAAGCGTTTCCGCAGAACGGAGTTTGGCGCCTGGAAGCCGCCGAGGTTCATGCGTCCCTGGAACAGTTGGTGGCCTTCGCCGCCGCTGCCGGCGTTCGCATCTCTGCCATCAGCACCCCGACCGCGAGCCTGGAAGACGCCTTCATGAGCTTCCTGCAAGAAGGCGGGCCGGAAGTTGAGGCAGTCCCATGAGCCAGTGGCGCCGGGCTTTGGCCATCAGTTGGAAGGACATCGAAAGTTATTACGGCAAGCCGCCGCTCGTCACCTGGGGACTGTTGTTCCCCGGGGTCTTGCTGCTTTCCCTCTACGTCAAAGACCCGGATACCTACCTGGCCATCGCCCCGGGGGTTATCGCCATGACGCTGCTGTTCGGCAATACCTCCATGGCCGCCATCGTGGTGACTTTTGAGAAGCGGGCCGGCACCTTCCAGAGGCTGCTCCTGGCCCCCCTTTCCATGCGCACCATTATCCTGGGAAAGGCAGCCAGCGCCTCGCTGTATGGCATCGCCACAGCCCTGGCGCTGAGCCTGGGGCTGGTGTTTGTCTTGGGAATGACCCTCATAAATCCCCTCATCTTTGGGATCGGACTCATCCTGGGAGCAATGTGTTTTTCCTTGTTGGGCCTGGCCGCGGCAGTCGTGGTCCGGGAAGTCTTTGAGGCCATGACCCTGATGAACTTTTTCCGTTTCCCGATCTTATTTATCAGCGGGGTCTTTATGCCTTTATCCCAACTGCCCCCCTGGCTCAAACCCCTGGCTTATGCCTCTCCCCTGACCTACGTGGTGGAACTCCTCCACCTGGGAGTTGCCGGACGCTCGGAATTTACCGGTCCCGTTGTCCCTCTGCTGGCCACTCTGCTCTTTCTGCTCGCCAGTTGGCTCCTCACCGAGGCCCTGTTCCGCCGCCGGGCCTGGGCGTAATTCCTTTCTTTAAATGTAGGCGTTCAGCTATCAGCAATCAGCTTTCAGCAAAAACAATGGGTTAAGAAAACTAAACGAGAAACCAGCGATCTGCCATCTTAGAATAACTATTTGAATT
>VGSQ01000146.1 GCA_016874975.1 Deltaproteobacteria bacterium | reverse complement strand
CGCCCGGCGTTTTATCTATTAGAAATATTCATGGCCCTTTCGAGGCCACCCCATGAATGAAGAACGTAGAACAGCCGTCCCCGGCTGTTCTTTTAAGGTGAAAATCCCTGTTCTGCAGAGGCCGGTTTGAAACCCGCCCCTACGGTTGGGTTTTCATCCTCGGGGGAGGCCCCGTTGGGGCCATGAGCATTTCAAGAGCAGCGAGGGCGCCTGCTCCACCTGGTAGCAAGAGATTCTCACGGTAAGCCGTGGAAAAATGAATCAGGGGGGGTGGGGCGTGGCCTTCCCTCTGGATTCGGGCGGGACAGCGGAGCGCCTTCCGCCTTTATCGGCCGAACCACTTGATGCCCGCATCCCCGGATAAGAAGGGCCTATCACCCCACCGTGGGCAAAAAGAGGAAAGAGGCGTCTCCCGGCGCGGCAGGTCCTAACCGCCTCAGTCTGGAGATAAGGTATGCTCATGGCGGGATGCGCTGCGCCTTCCGGCCCTGCATCCAGAGCCCTTACCCCGGCGGCATGCCCAGGGCGTCGGACACCCGGCGGTGGAAGTAGGCCGAATAGTCTTTGTTGCCCCAGACCCCGAAGCGCACCTTGACGGTGGTGATCATGTTGGGCCGGGCTATCAGTTGAATCTTCACCTGGGTGCCGTCGGGCTGCATGGCGTCGATGCGGCTCTCTATGGGTCCAAAGCCCTCGCCGCTGACCCTCAGGCCCATAACCCGGCAGGCCGCCAGGCAGGCGTGCCAGACCGGTTCCATGGATTTGGGGTAGTCCCGCTCCATGGTGCCTTCAATCCATTTATAAGTACCCAGGGCCGCGGCCGCCCCCACGGTCATGAGGGCCGTCTCCACGCACCCCGCCGCCATCAGCAGCGCCATCAGCGCCGCACCCCATCGCCAGCGCCTCATCCGCTTCATGTGCCACCCCCCCTTGTGTCTTGAGAAACTACTCCTTTTCCCACTTATGCCATTCTTGAGGGGTGGTTGTCAATGGGGATTTCCCCGGGCCTGTTGGCCGAAGTCGCAGTAGGGCAGGAGGGGGCAGGCGGGGCAGTTGGGTTTGCGGGCGGTGCAGATTTCCCGGCCGTGCCAGATCATCTGGTGGGAAAAGTCGGTCCAGCGCTCCCGCGGCACCAGGGGCATGAGGTCGAATTCGATCTTCACCGGGTCGCGCTGAGAGGTCAAGCCCAGGCGCTGGGAGACCCGGCCCAGGTGGGTGTCCACCACGATGCCCGGGATGCCGAAGGCGTTCCCCAGGATGACGTTGGCGGTCTTGCGGCCGATGCCGGGGAGCTGCACCAGCTCATCCAGAGAGGCCGGGACTTCCCCGCCGTGATGGGCCGCCAGGGCCTGGCAGATGGCCTTGATGCTTTTTGCTTTGTTGCGGAAAAACCCCGTGGGGCGGACGGCCTCTTCCAGCTCCGGCAGGGACGCCCGGGCAAAGGCGGCGGCGTCGGGGTATTGCCGGAAGAGCGCCGGCGTCACCTGGTTGACCCGGACGTCGGTGCATTGGGCGGAAAGCACCGTGGCCACCAGCAATTGCAGGGCATTGGTAAAATCCAGGGTGCAATGGGCCCTGGGGTAGCGCTGGTCCAGGATGGCCAGGATGGGGCCGATCTTCTCCGCCGCGGTCATGGCAACACCTGCCTCAAGAATCTTCCCGTGTAGGAGGCGGGGTGCCGGGCCACCTCTTCGGGGGTGCCCGAAGCCAGCAGCTCGCCGCCCCGGTCCCCGCCCTCCGGTCCCAAATCAATGAGATAATCCGCGGTCTTGATGACTTCCAGATTGTGTTCGATGATGATCACCGTATTGCCGGCCTCCACCAGGCGGTTCAACACCAGCAGCAGTTTTTCGATATCCGCCAGGTGGAGCCCCGTGGTGGGCTCGTCCAGGATGTAGAGGGTTTTGCCCGTGGCCCGTTTGGCCAGCTCCCGGGAGAGCTTGAGGCGCTGGGCCTCGCCCCCGGAGAGGGTGGTGGCCGACTGGCCCAACTGCACGTATCCCAGCCCCACGGCGGTGAGGGTGCGGAGGCGGTCCCGCACCGCGGGCACGGGGGCTAACACCTCCAGGGCCTGGTCCACGGTGAGCTCCAGCACTTCGGCGATGGTCAGCCCCTTGTAGCGCACCTCCAGGGTGCTGCCGTTGTAGCGCAGACCGCGGCAGACCTCGCAGCGCACATAGACGTCGGGCAGAAAGTGCATTTCGATCTTGTTGATGCCCTCCCCCCGGCAGGCCTCGCAGCGCCCCCCCTTGACGTTGAAGCTGAAGCGCCCCGGCTTGTAGCCCCGGAGACGCGCCTCGGGCACCTGGGCGAAGAGCTCCCGCACCATGGTGAACAGGCCCGAATAGGTGGCCGGGTTGGAGCGGGGCGTGCGGCCGATGGGGGTCTGGTCGATGTTCACCACCTTGTCCAACTGCTCCACCCCGGCGCAGCGGTCATATGGGGCCGCGGGCACCCGGGCCCGGTAGAGTTTCTGGCGCAGGGCCGGGTAGAGGGTGTCCATGATGAGGGTGCTCTTGCCGGAGCCGGACACGCCGGTGACGCAGGTCACCACCCCCAGGGGGAGGTCCACCCGCAGCCCTTTCAGGTTGTGGCCCCGGGCCCCCTCCAGGCGCAGGAAACCGGCCGGCCGGCGCCGCCGCGCGGGCACGGGGATTTCCCGCCGGCCCGAGAGGTAGAGGCCGGTGATGGAGTTCTCGTGCGTCAGCAGTTCCGCAGGTGCGCCGCCGAAGACCACCCGCCCCCCTTCCCGGCCGGCTCCGGGCCCCATGTCCACCACGTAGTCGGCCTCCCGGATGGTGTCCGGGTCGTGCTCCACCACCACCACGGTGTTGCCCAGGTCCCGGAGCACCTTGAGAGTGCCCAGCAGGCGCCGGGTGTCCCGGGGATGGAGGCCGATGGACGGTTCGTCCAGGATGTAAAGAACGCCGCTCAGCTTGGAGCCGATCTGGGTAGCCAGCCGGATGCGCTGGGCCTCGCCCCCGGCCAGGGTGGCGGTGCCCCGATGGAGGTTCAGATAGTCCAGCCCCACCTCCAGCAGGAACCCCAGGCGCTCGGTGATCTCCTTGAGCACCCGGCGGGCGATCTCCTGCTGACGGGGGGAGAGGGCCAGGTTCTCGAACCACGCCAGGGCCTGGCCCACGGTGAAGCCCGTCACCTGGCTGATGGAGGCCCCGCCCACCTGCACCGCCAGGGCCTCCCGCTTGAGACGCGCCCCGCCGCAATCGGGGCAGGGCCGCACCGTCATGTATTGCTCCACCTCCTCCCGCACCAGGGGCGAGTCCGTCTGCCGGTAGCGCTCCTGGAGGAGGGAGACGACGCCGGGGAAGGGCCGGGGAACGAAGATGCGCCGGCCTCCCTGTTCGTAGAAAAAATTGATCTCTTCTTTGCCGGAGCCGTTGAGCAGGACCTCCTGCACCTTGCCGGGCAGCTCCCGGAAGGGGGTCTGGCTGGAGAAGTGATAGTGCTTCTCCAGGGCCTCCAGGAGCTGCTGGTGCCTGAGGGAATGCTGCTGGACCCAGGGCCGCACCGCCCCTTCCCTGAGGCTCAGGTCCGGGTTGGGCACCACCAGGTCCGGGTCGATGACCGGGCGCGTCCCCAGGCCGCTGCACGAGGGGCAGGCGCCCTGGGGGCTGTTGAAGGAAAAGAGCTGGGGGGTGATTTCCGGCAGGCTGACGCCGCAGTGGTCGCAGGCGAATTTTTCGCTCAGGAGCAGCTCCTCCCCCCCCTGCGCCGCCACCCGCACCGCGCCGCCGCCCAGCTTCAGGGCCAGCTCCAGGGAATCGGTGAGCCGGGGGGGAAGTCCGGGCTTCACCACCAGCCGGTCCACCACCGCCTCGATGGTGTGGCGCTTGTTCTTGTCCAGGGTGGGCAACTCTTCCAGGTCCACCAGTGCGCCGTTCAGGCGGACGCGGCTGAAGCCCTCCCGCTGCAGGCGCTCCAGCAGCTTGTGGTGCTCACCTTTGCGGTTCACCACCACGGGGGCCAGGATGGTGAAGCGGGTCCCCTCGGCCAGTTCCATGATCTGGTCCACCATCTGGGGCACGCTGAGGGAGGCGATGGTTCGCCCGCAAAGGTAGCAGTGGGGCGTCCCTACCCGGGCGAAGAGCACCCGCAGGTAATCGTAAATCTCCGTGGCCGTGGCCACGGTGGAGCGGGGGTTCTTGGAGGCGGTGCGCTGCTCGATGGCGATGGCCGGGGACAGGCCCTCAATGTATTCCACGTCCGGCTTGTCCATGAGCTCCAGGAACTGCCGGGCGTAGGCCGACAGGGACTCCACGTAGCGGCGCTGCCCTTCGGCGTAGAGGATGTCGAAGGCCAGGGTGGACTTGCCCGAACCGGACACCCCGGTGATGACGATGAACCGGCGCCGGGGCAGTTCCACGTCGATATTCTTGAGGTTGTGTTCCCGGGCGCCCCGGATGACAATGGTTTCGGCGGTCATACCTGGATGAGAGCTGCTTGGGAAAGTCTTGTGGGACGGGAGGCCGGAGGCCGTGGGCCCACTCCCCCTGCCCCGACCCCCTTCTTTCTCGTTCCCCAGCGGGAGCTTGGTAACGGGGTGGTGGGATATATCGCCCTGGCCCGTCGCCCTCGCACCCGGGGGATCAGCCGCGCGAAGTCTTGCCGGCGGCGGCGGAGGCGCCGGCCGACCCCGCCTCCAGGGCCTTTTTGGGCTTGCGGCCCCGCTTCTTCTTGATATCGTAGTGGACGAATTTCACTCCCTGGGACCGGCCGGCTCCTCCCGGCCAGAGCAGCGGCCCGTCCCCCATCAGTCGGGCGATCTCCGCCAACGGCAGGTCCAGATACTGCGGGGGGATCACCTTGATCTCCAGTTTCACGCCGCGATTGGCCCGGTTCCGTTCTCTGCTCATGCAGTATGGTCCTCTGTCCCCGCCCGATGCCGGCGTCCCCGGGCTGCCCGGGGGCCGGCGCCGGAATTGCGCCACTCCAAATTTGTTATTTTAGATGGAATCGGAAATTTTTGCGAATACTTTTGCCAAGGTGGGCAAGTCTTATACCCTTTTCCGTTTCACGTGCAACAAAAGTTTATGTAGGGGCGGTTCGCGAACCGCCCCTACATTAGGATCCGACAGTGCTGTCCGGCACGAAATTTGCCTGAAAGGAAGCTTTTCTCGGGGAATGCCTCATTTGCGCCCCATATTCGGACTGACTCCCAAGCGCTGCGCTTTCAGAGATATTCCCGAAACATGGAAGTCAAGAACGCTGTTTATTCCCTCCCCCTTGATGGGGGAGGGCCAGGGAGGGGGTGGCGAAATATCTTACGGGGACAGAGGGTTGCCTTCATCACCCCCTCCCCCAACCCCCTCCCACCGTGGGGAGGGGGCTTGAAAACCAGGCTCTTGCAAAATCCCTACCGGACAGCGCTGAGGATCCGATTACGAGATTCGTCGCAGGTCAATGTGAAAACGGTATTAAACTGAGGCTGTGGAAAAACCCCCGCTTTGACCCTGAGGCGGGATGAGGCGCTCCATTTGTCACCCATCGGCACAGCCTGACCCCTTTGTTGGGTTGGGGGAGGGGCCTTCCACCTGGATTTTTTTTAGGGGCTATCCATTGAATCTCCCTGCCACAATATATGGGGTAAACGGGAGCCGGGAATTACATCGGATCAGACTGATGCGGAAACTCCCCCTCCCTTGGTGGGAGGGGCTTGGGGCATTGGCGCTAACTTAAGCAAGCAGTGGGTATGCCAAGGGTAATCTGTTGAACATTCAAGATAAATCCCCCCTTACCACAATACTGTTCACTTTAGCCACAAACCCTGTTTCATGTGAAGCAGGCGCCCCCGCCTGCTCTGTTAAAATTAACTGCCGGAGGCGGCTGTTCATTTTAACCCAAGTTCTACAGTAAACGCCGATTTTCCAGCGTAAGTGGTTGATATTATTACATCGGCATATGGCAAATGGAAAAATGCGGTGCCGAAAAGATAGC
>VGSQ01000145.1 GCA_016874975.1 Deltaproteobacteria bacterium | reverse complement strand
GGGCCCGCAAGGGGGAGGGCCGGCAGCCGGCTCAACCGGGCCAGGCAGTACAGGTAAAGTCCCTGGGGCATTGCGGTTATTCCTTGGCGTTGTTTGCGTCTTGGCGAGGTTTTTTCCCTCTCGCCAGGGCGCCCAGGCGCAAAGAGAGCGTTTCAGGTTAATCTCCCGGCTCCCCCAGCATTTCCTTGAGGGCCTCTTCCAGGTCGGCGGCTTTGACAAGCACCTGGTCCTTGCCGGCCCCCTCCCGGGCGACTTCCGCCGCCACCGCCCGGCGCACTGCCGCCAGGGCCGCCTGGTTGCACACCCCGGCGATCTCGGCGCCGTTTAAGCCCTCGCTCTTGGCCGCCAGCTGTTTGACACTGACCCCCTTGTCCAGGGGTTTGCCCCGGAGGTGCACCCTAAAGATTTCCCGGCGGTCCGCCTCATCGGCCGGGGGAATCTCGACGATGGCGTCGAAGCGACCCGGCCGCAGCACCGCCGGGTCCATCATGTCCAGGCGGTTGGTGGCTCCCAGCACCAGCACCCCCTTCAATTCCTCGATGCCGTCCAGCTCCGCCAGAAACTGGCTCAGGACCCGCTCCGAGACATGGGAATCGCCGCCACCCGCCCCCCGGGCCGGCAGCAGGGCCTCGGTCTCATCCAGGAAGATGATGCAGGGCGCCGCCTGGCGGGCGGTCTTGAAGATCTCCCGCACGCCCCGCTCGGATTCGCCCACATATTTGGACATCAGGGCCGGCCCCTTCACCGACAGGAAATTCACCCGGCTTTCCGTGGCGATGGCCTTGGCCAGCAGGGTCTTGCCGCACCCCGGCGGCCCGGACAGGAGGATGCCCTTGGGGGGCTTGATGCCGGCTTTTTTGAAAATGTGGGCATATTTTAAGGGCCACTCCACCGCTTCCTTGAGGCGCTCTTTCACTGCCGTGAGGCCCCCCACGTCCTCCCAGCGTACATCCGGGACTTCCACAAACACCTCCCGGATGGCGGACGGTTCCACCTCCCGGAGCGCGGCCAGGAAGTCGTCCATGTGCACTTCCAGTTGGGCCAGTTGCTCGAAAGGGATGGCGGCCAGGCCGTAATCAATGTCGGGCATGAGACGGCGCAGGCAGATCATGGCCGCTTCCCGGCACAACGCCTCCAGGTCGGCCCCCACGAAACCGTGGGTGATCTCCGCCAGGTGGCTCATGTCCACGTCCTTGGCCAGGGGCATGCCCCGGCTGTGGATCTCCAGGACATCCAGGCGCCCGTTGCGGTCGGGGATGGGGATGGCGATCTCCCGGTCGAAGCGCCCCGGGCGCCGGAGGGCCGGGTCCAGGGCGTTGGGGATGTTGGTGGCGGCAATGACGATGACGTTCTGGCGCTTGGTGAGGCCGTCCATTAAGGCCAGGAGGGTGGCCACCACCCGTTTCTCCACGTCCCCGACGACATTTTCCCGCCGGGGGGCGATGGAATCGATCTCGTCTATGAAGATGATGCCGGGGCCTTTCCGGGAAGCTTCCTCGAAGATTTTGCGCAGATGGGCCTCGGACTCGCCGTAGAACTTGTGCACCACCTCCGGGCCGCTGACGGAAAAGAAGTTGGCCTCGGTTTCGTGGGCAATGGTGCGGGCGATGAGGGTCTTGCCGCAGCCGGGGGGGCCGTGGAGCAACACCCCTTTGGGGGCGTCGATGCCCAGGCGTTCGAACAGCTCGGGGTAGCGCAACGGCAGCTCGATCATCTCCCGGATGCGCTGCAGTTGGGGCTTGAGGCCGCCCACGTCCTCGTAGGACACCGCCACCCGCGGGGTTTCCGGGGCCGCGCCCTTGCCGATCACCAGGGTGGTGGTGGGGTTGATCAGCACCGGCCCCCGGGGGGTCAGGGCTCCCACCTTGAAATCGGCGGAGCGGCTGCCGAACAGGGTGGCGCGGATGCGGTCTCCTTCGCGCACCGGCAGGCCGTCCAGGAGGCTGCCGATGTATTGCAGGTCCCGCTCCGCCGGGGTGATGGTGATGGGGGTCAGGACGACCCGTTCCGCCGGGCGGCAGGCGATCTTCTTCACCTGGATAAAATCATCGATTCCGGCCCCGGCATTTTCCCGGCTGATGCCGTCCAGTTGGACCCGGGAGCGGCCCCGCAACTCCTTGTAAGCGGGCATGGCCTTGCAGACGGTGGTGCGCTTGCCGGTGACTTCCACGATGTCGCCGATAGCCACCTGGAGCTTTTCCAGGTCTTCGGGGCCCATGCGGGCATAGGCCCGGCCCACGTCTTTACCGAGGGCCTCCGTTACTTTCAGCTTGAGGGCGGCGGCGTCGGAATTTTTCATGGTTTTCTCCGCCCAGGACTTACAGAAGGCACTTGATCTCCAGGATGCCGTTGTTGCAAGTCATCTTCATCTTTTCCTTGGGATAGGCCCGGGGAAGGAGGATCTCCTTGCGGTATTTTTTATCCTTCTTTTCGGCGTAGATGGTGAGCAGGTCGTCCTTAATCGTAAGCTTCACGTCCTCGGTACTGACGCCGGGCATCTCGGCCACCACCAGGGTATGGTCTCTTTCTTCGAACACGTCCACCACGGGTTCCCGAATCTCCTGGACCACGGTCTCCCCGGATGTTTCGTCCCGGCGAACGTTGCCGAAGGGTTCCACCTTCACCTCTTTTCCCCCCTTGTCGCCCAGGCCCACTTTCACCGAGAAGCCGTAGACCCCTTTCACGTCCCGGTGGTGGATCTCCCCCTCGCCTTTTTTGAGCGCCTCGCCTTTTTCCGCCAGATCGCCCAGTTTTTCGATGAGGTCCGCCAGCCCTTTGAAGAGCCCTCCGAAGCCGGATTCCTCACCGCCGCCTTTTTTCTTAGTCATGACCGCCTCCAGATTGCTTGATCCCGAACTGTTTGAGCTTGGTATGTATCGTCTTATAATCTACCTGCAATAGCCGTGCCGCCTTGGCCTTATTCCCCCGGGTATGTTTCATGACCTGGACCAGAACTTCCCGCTCCACCGTGACCACGCTGCGCTGGACGATCTCCCGGAGAGACAGTTCGTCCCAGGGCGTGCCCTGAATCTTGGGAGTGAAGGCCAGGCCCGGCACCGGGGCGCGTTTGATGTCCAGATGGTACTCGGTGATGATGTCGTCGGCCAGCAGCACGGCCCGGCGGATGACGGACCGGAGCTGGCGCACGTTCCCCGGCCAGTTGTAAGACATCAGGGCCTCGAGACCATACTCGGAAAAGCGCCGGACGTTTTTCTGCAATTCCTTATTGGTGAGATCCATGAACCTTTGGGCCAGGTAGGGGATGTCGTCTTTGCGTTCCCGGAGGGGCGGAATAGTGATGGTGAATTCATTGAGGCGGAAAAAGAGATCCTCCCGCATCTGACCCGAACTCACCAGTCCCTGAAGTTCCTGGTTGCTGGCCGTGATTAGGCGCACGTCAACCTTTACCGGCTTGATCGCGCCCAGGCGCAGGACCGCCTTCTCCTGGAGGACCCGCAGGAGTCGCATTTGAGACGCCAGGGGCAGGTTGCCGATCTCATCCAAGAATAAGGTGCCTCCCTGGGCTGCTTCGAATTTTCCGGCTTTGGCAGCGCTGGCTCCAGTGAAGGCCCCTTTCTGGTAGCCGAAGAGCTCGCTTTCAATGAGGGTTTCAGGGATAGCCCCGCAATCCACGGGAATGAAAGGGGCGTCGGCGCGTTTGCTCAGCTGCCATATGGCCCGGGCCACCAGTTCCTTGCCGGAGCCGGTTTCCCCCTGGATGATGACGCTGAAATCCGATTGGGCTATGCGATTCACTTCCCGGATAATGCGGGTCACGGCATCGCTGGGGCCCATCATCACCCGGAGACAATTGTCCGCCGCAATTCCTTCGGACTCGGACCGGCGCCGGCGCTCCCTTTCGGCCAGGGTGGCCCGCACTACCCGGATTACCTCCGAGTGGTCAAAGGGTTTGGCCAGATAATCGAAGGCCCCGGCCCGTATAGCCGCCACCGAGGCGGAAATCTCGGCATACGCAGTGATGAGGACCACCGGCAGGTGGGGGTCGGCTTCCTTGACCCGCTTTAATACTTCCATGCCGTCGATACCCGGCATCTTGACGTCCAACAGCAGCATGTCGGGTCTGACCACCGGGACCATCTTTAAGGCCGTCTCCCCGTCGTGGGCCAGCGCGTTGGTCAACCCCTCTTTGTTCATGAGGCTTGAGAGCAATGAACTGATAACCACGTCGTCATCCACGATGAGCACCCGGGTGGCGCTTGCCTCCATATTTCCTCCGGGATTCACAGCGGCCGTTGGAGCGGATAGATTACCTTCACATCCGGTTGGAGGTACCGTTCCAAAGAGTGGAGCATCCCCAGAAAGAGAATGCCGGTTTCGCCGCTCTTCAGAGTTTCATTAATACGCTGACCAATAAATTGATCCCGGCGCTTAAGCAGGGCGTCGCTCAAGGCCCGGCCCCGGGCCGCCAGCCCGGCGGCCCGGGGGGTGCTCCCCCTCAGGGATTGTTTAGCCAGTTGGTACTCCTGCACCAACAGATCCCCGGATTCAGTCCCCATGAGGACGGCCCCTCGGCCCATGAGGCGCAGCAGGAGCTGGTGGTTGCGGCTGCCGCTTTGGGCCAGCTCCGAGACGATTTCCGCCTCCCGGCCGCACACGGGCAGACCGTCCTGGTAGAGGCGCACCGAGTCATAGGACAGGTCCAGGGCCTCGATGGCTTCCTCGATTTCTGTCCAGATCTTGTTTATGGCCGCGGTCTTACGGGACAAGCCCGCCCGGCCGGCCTTCTCCAGGGTCGCCCGGGCCACCGATCTTTTGAAGGCCCCCATATCCGCCGGGGTATGGATGATGGGGAGATAGATCAACGTCCGGGTATGACCGTCTGCGAGGCCCTCCCCGCGCCTCGGGTTATGGGTATGGCCTTGATCAGCAGACATAAACCCCTATCATTTTCGCACTCTGCAACGCGGTCCCCTGCCCGGCCGAGGGCTGCCCAGGGTTGCCGGCCATCCCTGGCGGGTGGGGAAAAAGGGAAGAGGAACTTTCCTTGAAAGCCTTAACTCGCCTAAACTTCAGCGAGTTGGACGATTATCGGTTTCAGGCCATACGGTTAGGAAGCATAAGACCTTACCCACTTTCCCCCGGGGGGAATACGGATAGCGGACAGGCGTCACCGATAGATTATTTTGAGCCGGTCCTATCTACCGAGGCCTGACTGTTTTATCGACCTATTTACTATTTCCATGAGGAGATTTTATCCCCCCGGGGAAATTTTTCCATCCGGAGAAATTGCCCCGGGCAATTCCTCGGGCCAACGACTCCAGGGGGTAATCTCCCAAATGAGGGAGGGCTAACCGTGTCAGGGGAAATCATCCGGCCCCCTGAAAATACTGCCCAGGTCGTGGCGCGCGAAGCTTGAATCACTGCCCTTTGTCTGCAACCCATTGAAAATTCGATAGATTTATATATTCAACCCATATCTGCTCGTTGATGAGTCTGTTCCTCAAAAAAAGAGCCTTCGGGATTTCTCACCAATCTCTTCCGGAGGCCCTTTTGGTCATTTCACCATGGCCAGGATTTTTAACACTACAACGACTGTTAGATTGCTTTGAATCCTGATCTATGCTAACCTGCCCTGAATGAACATTATCCAGTTTTTTGTAGGGTGCGCACTGCGCACCGTAAGATTGCTTAACTTTTCATAATTTATGGGTGAGCCCAAGGCTCATGAGTAACTGCCCTGAATGAACCTCATCAAGGATAAGGGGGCAGGGTATGGTTCCAAACGGACGGCTGCACGGGGAAGTGTTTGCTATTCCCCAATTTACCCTGGAAAAGCCTGATGTCGAAGCCTTTCTTGACGAGCTCCGGGGTTTTCATGCGGTATTCCGGCCTTGTTTTGGTCGCAGTGAACCGCGGGAAAATTTTTTCCGCTATCTGGTAGGCCAATTGAGCGAACTGGAGCGGAAGTCCATTGAACCTATGGCCATGGCAGTCGAAGGGGGCAAGGTTCGGGGCATGCAGCGGTTTATAACTGACGTAGTTTGGGA
>VGSQ01000144.1 GCA_016874975.1 Deltaproteobacteria bacterium | reverse complement strand
ACCAAGGGAGGGGGAGTTTCCGGATGAGAACGTACTAAGGCCGTCGGCGTCGTCCCCCTTCCCCCCTAGTAACTCCACTCCACCAAAGCCGCGCCCCAGGTGACGCCGGCCCCGAAGCTGCACAGCAGCACCTTGTCCCCCGCCTTGATCTTCCCCTCCTCCAGGGCCTCGTGCAGGGCCAGCGGCACCGAGGCCGCAGAGGTGTTGCCGTAGCGGTGCACGTTGACGTACAGCTTCTCCATGGGCACCTTGGCGAAGCGGGCCGCCGCGTCGATGATCCGGTTGTTGGCCTGGTGGATGATGAGGTAATCCAGATCCTCCTTGGCTATCCCGCTCATCTCGGCAATGCGGGCGATGCATTCCCTCACCGCTCTGACCGCAAATTTGAAGATTTCCGGCCCGTCCATCTGCAGGAAATGCCGCACCGTGGTCTTCTCCGGCGGAAGAAAGGGGCTGTTGCCGGCGTTGAACTCCGTTTCACACGTTAGTTTCATATTGAGGGTGGAGGCCACGAAGGAGGCGATGATGCCCCCCCGCGCCACCGGCCCCACCACCACCGTCCCGGCCCCGTCCCCGAACAGGACGCAGGTGCTCCGGTCCGTCCAGTCCGTGAACCGGGAGGAGGCGTCGCTGCCGATGACCAGGGCGTATTTCCCCTCCGGCGCCACCAGCCGCTCGGCCACATACAGGGCGTAATTGAAGCCGCTGCACCCCGCCTGCAGGTCGAAGGCAGCCGTGCCGGCGTCCAACCCCAGGGCCTCCTGCACCCGGATGGCCGCAGCCGGAAAGATATAGTCGGAACTGTTGGTGCCCACAATGATATAGCTTAACTCTTCGGGGCTGATTCCGGCTGTGGCCAGGGCCTGCCGCGACGCTTCCACACCCATGGAGGCCACACTTTCCTCGGGCCCGATGATGCGCCGCTCGGCGATGCCGGTGCGGTCCCGGATCCACTGGTCGCTGGTGGCCACCAGTTTCTCCAGCTCTGCATTGGTGAGCACCTGCACCGGCGCATAGGCGCCGGTTCCCAAAATGCCGATTCGTCTGGCCGTCAAATTGCCTGCCCTGCCTTGGGATAAGGTGCGCCGATTTTATCCCAGAGGACGGGAAAAGGCAAAAAGTTGTTGCGCACCGGGCGGAGGCGCCCTCTTCTTTCGCTTGCCTGCGCCGGGGTTTTTTGTATACTATACATATGATAAGCAAGAGTGCTGACTTTAAGAAAACTTTCTCATGCCGAATCTTCTTGACACCGCTATATATTGTGGCATAATACCATATAACATACATCATATTGATATTCAACACTTTTCGGGCAAGTGCCGAAAATCAGGGGGAGAAGATGGATTTGCACATGGAGCACCAGGAAATCGCCGGCGACCTGCCGCTCAGCGCCAACGCCGTGGTCGTGCTGACAAAGCGCTACCTCAAGAAAGACGACCGGGGCCGGCCCACGGAAGGGGCGCCCGACATGTTCCGCCGGGTGGCCGACACCATCGCCGCCATCGACCGGATCTACGACCCCGAAGCCGACGTGGCCGCCACCGCCCGGAAATTCTACCTCATGATGGCCGACCTGGCCTTCCTGCCCAACTCCCCCACCCTCATGAACGCAGGCCGGGAGCTGGGCCAGCTCTCCGCCTGCTTCGTGCTGCCGGTGGAGGACTCCATCGACTCCATCTTCGACGCCATCAAGCACACCGCCCTGATCCACAAGTCCGGCGGCGGCACCGGCTTTTCCTTCTCCCGCATCCGCCCCGAGAGCGACCCCGTCATGTCCACCCGGGGCGTGGCCTCCGGACCCATCAGCTTCATGAACATCTTCGACGTGGCCACCGAAACCATCAAGCAGGGCGGCACCCGCCGGGGCGCCAACATGGGCCTGCTCAGGATCGACCACCCGGACATCGAAAAGTTTGTCACCTGCAAGAACGACACCAAAAAGCTCACCAACTTCAACATTTCGGTAGGCATCACCGACGCCTTCATGGAGGCGGTGGCCAAGGACGCGGACTTCCCCCTCATCAACCCCCGCACCGGCCGGGAAGTGAAGAAAATCCGCGCCGCCGCCCTCTTCGACCTCATCGTCAAAAGCGCCTGGGCCACCGGCGAGCCCGGCATTATCTTTCTGGACGCCCTCAACCGCGACAATACCCTGCCCCACCTGGGGGACCTCGAAGCCACCAACCCCTGCGGCGAGCAGCCCCTGTTCCCCTACGAATCCTGCAACCTGGGCTCCCTCAACCTGGCCCTGATGGCCCACGACGGCAGCATCAATTACCACCGCCTCAAGGATCTGGTGCACACCGCGGTGCACTTCCTGGACAACGTCATCGACGCCAACCGCTTCCCCATCCCCATCATTGAGGAGCGCACCAAAGAGAACCGCAAGGTGGGCCTGGGCGTCATGGGCTTCGCCGACCTGCTCTTCCGCCTGGGCATCCGCTACAACTCCGAGGAGGCGGTGGCCGTGGCCGAAGAGGTCATGGCCTTCATCCGGAGGGAGGCCAGGGCCGCTTCCTCCCACCTGGCCGACCGGCGGGGCAATTTTTCCTATTACCCCGGCAGCCGCTACGACGGCAACGGCCAGGGCCGCATGCGCAACGCCACCGTCACCACCATCGCCCCCACGGGCACCATCAGCATCATCGCCGGGGCCAGTAGCGGCATCGAGCCCCTCTTTGCCGTCTCCTTCGTGCGCCGGGTGCTGGAGGGCACCGAACTCATCGAGGCGCACCCCTACTTCGAGGAGCTGGCCCGGCGCCGGGGCTTCTATTCCGCCGAACTCATGCGGGCCATCGCCCAGACCGGCTCCATCCGGGATTTTCAGGAGATCCCCAAGGACATCCGGCGCCTTTTCGTCACCGCCCACGAGGTCACGCCCCAGTGGCACATCAGGATCCAGGCCGCCTTCCAGAAGCACACCGACAACGCCGTCTCCAAAACCGTGAACTTCCCGCATCAGGCCGCGCCCGAGGACGTGCGCCAGGTTTACCAGATGGCCCACGAAATGGGGCTCAAGGGCGTCACCATCTACCGGGACGGCAGCCGGGACGAACAGGTGCTGAGCTTCGGGAAGGACAAACCCAGGACCCTGGAATACATCACCCCCCGGCCCCGCCCCACCCGCACCACGGGCGCCACCGAACTCATCACCACCGGCTGCGGCAAGCTCTATGTCACCGTCAACTCCGACGATCTGGGCTTCTGCGAGGTCTTCGCCCAGATGGGCAAGACCGGGGGGTGCGCCAGCAGCCAGATTGAATCCACCGGCCGCCTCATTTCGCTGGCCCTGCGCGCCGGGGTGAAGATCGAGGCCATCATCAAACAGATCACCGCCATCCGCTGCCCCAGCCCCATCTGGCAGAACGGCAAACAGGTGCTCTCCTGCCCCGACGCCATCTCCCAGGTCCTGGCCCGCCTGGCCCAGGTGGACGCCCCCGCCCCCACCACCGCCATGGCCGCCTGCCCCGACTGCGGCAGCGCCGTGGAACACGAAGGCGGCTGCCTGGTCTGCCGCGCCTGCGGGTTTTCCAAGTGCAGCTAGGATGAAGATGATGGTAAGGAAAAGAAAAAATTAATTGCAGGGAGAGCCGGGGGAAAGGGTATCGAGAATAAATGTCAGGTGAACAGTCGCTGTGGCAAGATAGGACGCCGCCGGAGCTCATTCATAATCCCAACCCCGCCCTCTTGACGGAGGCGGGGTTTTTTATTACCTTAGGCCCAGGAGAGAAGGCCATGTCCCACAAGGTCAGCATTGTCATCGAAAAGGATGACTTCGGCTATTATGCTTATTCCCCGGAGCTGGAGGGCTGCCAGAGTCAGGGGGATACCTTTGAAGAGGTGATGGCCAACATCAAGGAGGCCATAGAGCTTTACCTGTCTACGCTGTCAGAGGAAGAGATTCGCCAGGCGGTCAGCAAGGAGATCATGACCACCGCCGTTGAGGTCCGGCTTGCCTAAGCTGGCCCGGTTGACCGGACCCGAAGCCGAGGCTTTGCTGCTAAAAGCCGGTTATGAGATGATCAGAAGCTCGGGGAGCCATAGAATTTATTTTCGGGCAGGGAAAAGGATTGTTCTTCCTTTCCATCCCGGGAAAGTCCTGCATCCCAAGATTGTTAAGCAAGTTGTGAGGTTCATAGAGGAGGTTGAATAACCAGGAAGACCATTCACCGCCGGCCTCGGCACCACCCGATCCCATCCCGAACTCGGTAGTTAAGCCTCTCAGCGCCGACAATACTGCACACTTCCTGTGTGGAAAGATAGGACGCCGCCGGAGTTAATTTCATAGCATAACCCCGGCTTCGTAAGGAGGCGGGTTTTTTCATTTAAAATCATTCTGATTTTTACTAACATTTACTTAAATAAAATATAAAGGTGATGAAAAAGTGTCTTTCCTAATTTTCTCTGGATATTTCCTCTACTTACTTATTGTAACCATCACTTCGGCGCCATTTTTCATTAAGCATTTTCCTGAAGCAAGTTTCATTCTTATCACTACTTATATCGCTATAATCACTGGATTGATTATTTTAGGTTTTATATTCCTAAGATTCGATTCACAGAAATTCAGAATCATAAGTAATCATTCTTTATGGGTTCTGGGTATTTTAGCCCTTGCTGCATTGAACGTATTTTTATATCCCGCCACGCGGCTAGTGTCGAACCCGAGTACTGCACCGAACGCTTTAATGGAGCCAGCGATAGCGCTCTGGCATACTTGCTCACATCCATATTCCATTAGGCTGTTTGATGGTGCACCAATAAGTCCCGGGCCAGGATGGATACTGTTGAATCTACCATTTTCGTTGAGTGGCATGATCGCTCTTCTTATTCCGATATACTTTATGATTGCCGGAGTCATGGTCGCAAAATGGGGTAAAGCGTACGTCTTTATATTTGTTATGCTGTTGATGGCATCGTTAAATTTTTTGCAGATGAGTATTACAGGCCATGATTTACCAGCTACTACATTAGCATTGGTCAGTTTAACATTGGGGTTGCACTGCTATTATAGAAGTAATGGATGGTTTATTGTTATTGCCATATTAACTGGCTTAATAGCTACGGCTAGGATGCCATTTATTATTATTCCAATGGCACTAAGTATTTGCTTAATTACAATCAATCCCCTACGAGCAATGCAATTTGCACTAATATCTATTGGTGTCGCTTTATCTATTCATTTAATATTCTTTGTTTGGGCAAAAAAGATAGGCCTTTTTTATCAGCCTATGCACGTATTCGGCCGGGCTTCTGCCAGCGGATCAACGATCTTCCTTTGCTCTGGCGCACTTACTTGCGTCACATTTTATTGGTTTGTATGGCGGCGTTTAACAAATAGTCCTGCGAGTTGGTTGATCTTTCTGTGGGTCATTCTATCGACACCTTTTATTTTTGTTGGCTTGGGGGAGTTATTACGTGAAGGATTATTCTCTTTTAAGACCTGGGCAGTATGGGAGGGGAAAAACTATGTTCTGTTCACGTTACCGTTATTGCTTGCCGGATTATTGTTAAACGAAGCACAAAGATGTCGAAATTAGTCCAAGGTTGTCTTCAGAAAATAGGGACAGACACAATTTTCTTGGCGGGGTCAGCTCTTTTTGATATGTTGCCGCCATCATGGGCCGCCAAGCCATGGTTGTTTTTTCCGGGCGGCCCATCATGTCACCCAGCGGGGTAATTACCGTCAGGACGTTTTCTTTGCAGCCGGGGACCGGCGGCAATATCTTGCCTGGCTGACCGAATATGCCAAAAAGTATGGGCTGGAAGTCTGGGCCTGTGGCCTGATGACCAACCATATCCATCTCATCGCCGTCCCCCACCATCAAGGACCCGTAGGGCGGGAAAGCGCCGCGCCTCCCGCCTTAACTCTGCGCCCTTTGCGTCTTTGCGAGAAAAATTTTTTGTTTCTCGCGAAGGCGCAAAGGACGCAAAGAAAAAAACATGCACGAGAACGACATTGCCCGGGAGATAGTGGACGCGGCCTATAAGGTTCATACGGCGCTGGGCCCCGGCCTGCTGGAATCGGTCTATGAAGCGGCCCTGGCCCATGAATTGCAGAAAAGAGGCCTCCCGGTAAATCGTCAAGTCCCCTTGCCGGTGGTTTATGAGGAGGTGCGGCTGGAGGAAGGCTTCCGGGCCGACCTGGTGGTGGGCGGCAAGGTGATGGTGGAGTTGAAGTCGGTTGACCAGATAGCAGACGTGCATAAGAAACAACTCTTGACCTATCTTAAACTTTCAGGGACGAAGCTGGGGCTGTTGATCAACTTCAATGAAGTCCTGATT
>VGSQ01000143.1 GCA_016874975.1 Deltaproteobacteria bacterium | reverse complement strand
GGAAGTCAAGGGGGTGGGCGGGGAAAGTGCGGGCGGGGGGAAATTGCTTGACCGGGGGGGCAATCCTGGCACAATAGAGAAACAGGGCAGCGGCTTCCGGGAGGGGAGGATTGGGGTGGCGCCAAGCGGGGGGGAGGGGCTGGGCGACAGGTCTGCCGGGTCCTCCAGGACCGTTTCCCCTCGAAGGGGGTGGGGACCGGAAAGATGGTCACACAAGGCGTGGTTCCGAAAGGAGGTCCGGTATACGGCTCCCGCAGTGTTGTTGAAGTTACGGCTTGCCGGGCTGAATGCCCAAACGTCAAGACAATGACGCCGGAAGCAGTCGCGCCTGGGCCGTTGGCCCACCCGTAACACATGAAAAGCCGGTAGGAGGGGCGGCCGTGCCCGCCGTCAGGCCCGGGCAATTGTGCGCGGTGCGCACCCTACGGAACTTGGAGGCTGAGCGTGAGAAAAATTTCTCGCAAAGGCGCAAAGGGCGCAAAGATAAGGTCACTGACTTTTCAAGACAGTTACAGAAATGCCTTTTCCCCACAACCCGAAGGCCGGATGGCGACGTCCGATGCTTGCAGCAAATCACCGGCCGGATCTTCATGGGTCTGAGGCCCATCCGCAAAGCAGGGGCAGGTTTCTGGGGAGGGGCGGGGGTGTGGGGCTTTAGGGGCAGAGGTGTTCCGCCCGTGGTGCAGCTCACCACACCACCCTGGGCCCATCCCTGACCATCTCTGCATCACGGCGGGGAAGCCCCGTCCCGACCCGCCCCGCCCTGCCAAACGCGGCGCGGTAGGGAAGGGGGCGGCGGCGCCGGGGTGGTCTTGGCACTCTCCCTCCATATCTTTTCGTCCTCCGGCGCCGGTGCCGGCTGATGCATTTTTGCCCTACCGGCTCCAGGGCGCTTCCTCTGAGGTTTATGGCGGCGCTGGTTGAACTCCTCATCATGCTCATGGCGGGTGCAGCGCCATTTCTCCTCGGCACCCTGTTGGCCGACGTTTCCGGTTACCCCCCTCTTCCTGTTGTCTGGGGTCTGGGCCTTGTGGGGGTGCTGGCTCTCATCCTGTCGGCATTCTTCAGCCGGGAATGCTTCGCCCCTGGATGTGGTCGGGTTCCGGCCTGGGGGTTTCTGGCCCCCCGCCGCTTCGGCGCACTGGCCTACATCTCCCTGGGGGTGGCGGGGGTCTGCGGCATTGTCCTGCAGTTTGCATGCGGCGCCGGGGACTTCACCGTGCCCCTGGGGGCTTTGGGGGTGTTGGCCGGGTATTTCTTTTTTGCGCCGCCGTTGGCCTGGCGGGGCCGCGGCGTCGGGGAGGCGGTGGGAGCCCTGAGCTTCGGGCTGCTGCCGGTGCTCACCGGTTATTATTTGCAAACCGGGCACCTCATCACCGAAATCCTGGTGTACGGATTGGCCCTGACCTTGGCGGGCTTCAATCTGTTTCTGGTCTGGGGCCTGCCCAGGCCGGGGCAGGAGAGCGACCTCGCGGCCGGCACGATGGCGCTGCGGTTGGGCCCGGCCCCGGCCGCCCTGGTTTACACCCTGGTCAATATCCTCACCATCGCCGGCCTGGTGTTCATTCTGGTCTTTCCGGCGGCGGCGCTGCCCTCCAGCCCCGGCCTCATCGCCTTGATGCTGCTGGCCGTCGTCAATCAGGAACTGGTGAAGCGCCGGGCCTACCTGCGTCAGGACCTTCAGGACTGGCTGGTGTACCTCACCGCGGCCCTGCATCTGGGGATGTGTCTGGTCTTTGCCCTGGGTCTGTGGTGGCGCAGGTGAACGGCCAAGTCGTGAGACGGTATCGGGCAACCCGGACTCACCGGTTTTTACGGATAGGTTGCATATTGCAACGGTGCGCAGGGCGGAAACTACGAAAAATTCAAGAGATAACCTGCGCTGAAGGTCGTTTCCCGACAAGGAGGGCCAGACAGTGGCATGGCGGCGGCGTCATCCCCGTTGGGTGCAGATTCTGGCGGTGCTCCTGATTCTGGCCCTGCTGCCGGGCTGCCAGGAGAGGTGGGCCAGATTCTGCATTCCCGCCGCCTATGCCGTCACCGGTCTGTGCATCGCCTTGCTGGTGTCCCCATCACTGGGGGCGGCGGTGGCCGGTTTCATTTTAGGAGGCTTGCTGGGGGCGGCAGTGTACAACAATTCCCTCAAACGCAGCCTAATGGAGCCGGGGGGGCGGCCCTCGCCCCGGAGGTGAGGGGGTGGCGTCGGCGCCGCCGTAGTCTTTACGCTGTTTTGGGCGAATCGGTTTCCGAAGCAGGAGCTTCGGGGGCAAGTGCGTTCCCAAGCAGAGCCTGGGAACGAGGGTGGGAATCGTTGCAGGAGCGCAAGAAAGCGACAGGTGCGGGGAGAGGCATGACCGCCGATGACCCCTTGCCGCGCTTGGTCAGGGCCCTCAAGGAGGCGGCCGGGCCGGTGTCGGGGGAAGGTCTGGCGGCGGCCGCGGGGGTGAGCCGGGCGGCGGTGTGGAAGCACGTGCAGCGCCTGAAAAGCCGGGGCTATGCCATCGCAGGGACGCCCCGGCGAGGCTACCGCCTCCTGGAGGCGCCGGACCGCCTGCTCCCTGAGGAAATCTTCAGCGGCCTCGGGACCGCCCGCCTGGGCGGCGCCATTCACCATGCGGAGCTTGTGGATTCCACCAACGATCTGGCCAAGGAGTTGGGGGCCGCGGGAGCCCCGGAAGGCGCCCTGGTGGTGGCCGAGGCCCAGCGCGCCGGCCGGGGGCGGTTGGGGCGGAGCTGGGAATCCCCCCCGGGCGCGGGGCTGTATGTCTCCCTCCTTCTCCGGCCCGACCTGCCTCCGGAAAACCTGCCCCGCCTGACGCTGGCGGCGGGGGTGGCCGCGGCCCGGGGCCTGGGTGGCGTCGCCCGGGTGCAGATCGGCCTGAAATGGCCCAACGACCTCATCGTCGCCGGCAAGAAGGCGGGGGGCATCCTCACCGAGATGACCGCAGAGGAAGACCGCATCAACCATCTGGTTTTGGGGCTGGGAGTGAACGTCAACAACCGGGACTTTCCGGTGGAGCTTCGTGACACCGCCATTTCTCTGGCCCAGGCCACGGGGCGGACTCTGCCCCGGGCGGCGCTGCTCAGGGCCTGGCTGGAAGAAATGGAAATGATTTACGAGGATTTCCTGGCGGGAAATGTTGCCGGGATTCTGGAGGAGTGGCGCGCGCTCTCGGTGACGCTGGGACGAACGGTGAGCGTGCGGCAGGGGACCGGCCGCATAGCAGGATATGCCCGGGACGTGGCCCCGGATGGGGCCCTTCTGCTGGAGACGGGGCCGGGCCAGCTCGTCCGGGTGCTCTCCGGAGAACTCGCCCCGGGCCCCGAGGCGGGGCCGGGGGCGGACCGGCAGACCTGACCGCCGGGTCAGGACGGTTTTTTCAAATCTTCGATTTCGGCCTTGAGGCGCTCCACTTCGGCCTTGTATTTCTCCACCTCGGCTTCGGAGACCTGGGGAGGCTCATAAGTCGAGGTTTCGGGCTTCTTGAAGAACTTGTCCTTGGCCTCTTCAAATCCCAGATAGACGGACAACGCCCCGCCCAGTAGCAGGAGCAGAGGGATGCCTCCCTTCAAGAGCGTGAGGAAATCCCCGAACCACAGGCCCAGGCCGATGAGGCCCAAGGCCAAGGCGACCAGCCCGCCGATCAAAGCCGTCATGCCCAACCTCCTTGGAATTAGTGGGATCTTACGCGCCCAATTGCGGCGCCGAACCGGACCGACCGTTGCCGACGTGAAATTGTTATCATAACAGAAGGGATTCTGCAAGGGCGGAAATTTCCAGGGGTGGCCATCAATAAAGAAATTATGAATGAAATAAAATTGTTATACTTGCCGATAGCTTGACAAGGCACGCCATCTTTTTATAATAGATAGATGAGGTGGCGCACCCCCGGCGGCAGGGTCGGCAGGGGGGGAGGCGCTGCTCCACCCTTGCAGGGGCGGCAATCTCCGACCATTGCGGGCGTGCCCGAAAGAGAGACTCATGGCCGAGCAGGACTATTATCAGCTTCTGGGGGTAAGCCGGGGCGCCTCCCCCGAAGACATCAAGAAAGCCTACCGCAAGTTGGCCCTGAAGTATCATCCCGACAAAGCCAAGGGCGACAAGCAGGAGGCGGAAGAACAATTCAAGAAGATCAGCGAGGCCTATGCCGTCCTGAGCAACCCCGAAAAGCGCCAGGAGTATGACACTTACGGCTCGCAGGCCTTCCGCGCCAAGTTCAGCCAGGAAGACATTTTTCGCGGGTTCGATTTTACCGACATCTTTGATGTGGGCATGGACCAGGGCTTTTTCAGCCGGATCTTCGGGGGCCTGGGCGGACGGGGTCGGGCGCCCCGGGGCGCCCGCACCCGGGTCTTCACTTTCGGCGGTCCGGAGGGGTTCCAACCCACCCCGCCCCCCCTCAAGGGGGAGGACCTGCAGGTGGAAGTGCCCATCACCCTCCACGAGATGGCCTTCGGCGCCGAGAAGCTCATCAGCTTCGTGCGCAACGGCCAGACCGAGAAAGTGACCGTGAAAATTCCGCCGGGAACCCTTCCCGGCAAGCGTCTGCGGGTGGCCGAGAAAGGCCGGCCCAGCCCCATGGGGGGCCCCCCCGGCGACCTCTATGTGAAACTCAAAGAGGTGGAGCACCCCGTGTTCAAGCGGGAGGGCACAGACCTCTATGTGGACCGGCACATCCGCCTCACCGAGTCGGCCCTGGGGACCAAGGTCACCGTGCCCACCCTGGACGGCAAGACCATGAGCCTCAAAGTGCCTCCCGGCACTCCCAGCCATACCAAGATGCGCCTAAAGAATTATGGTCTCCCTCACCAAAACGGCAAGACCCGGGGGGACCAGTTTGTGCGCATCATCGTGGACACCCCCGCCACCCTGAGCAAGAAGCAAAAGGCCCTCCTGGAAGAACTGGCCAAGGAGGGTCTGTGAGCGTTGCCCCCCTCCCCCCACCATAAACTTTCGCACAGGAGGCCGTCATGCCTGTAGAGATCGTCCCCGGCGTCTACTGGGTGGGCGCCATCGACTGGAACATCCGTGACTTCCACGGTTACCTCACCGACGCCGGGAGCACCTATAACGCCTTCCTCATTGTGGACGAAAAAATCACCCTCATCGATACGGTGAAAGAGGGCTTTACGCCGGAAATGATGGCCCGCATCGCCGAGATCGTGGAGCCGGGGAAAATCGACTACATCATCTCCAACCACGTGGAGATGGACCATTCGGGGGGACTGGCCGAAACCATCGCCCTGGTTTCGCCCGAAAAGGTCTTCTGCTCGCCCCGGGGCAAAGACGGCCTGAGCCGCCATTTCAAGGCGGACTGGCCCTTCGTCACCGTGAAGACGGGGGACGAGCTCTCCCTGGGCCGCTACACCCTGGCCTTCCTGGAAACCCCCATGCTCCATTGGCCCGACTCCATGATGACCTTTCTGAAGGAAGAACAGGTGCTCTTCTCCAGCGACGGCTTCGGGGCGCACCTGGCCTCCAGCGAACGGTTCGACGACCAGCTGCCCCATTACCCGGTGGGCTACCCCCACCAGTTGAAGAAATACTACGCCAACATCCTCATGCCCATGAGCAGTCTCGTCACCCAACTGCTGGACAAGGTGGCGGCCCTGGGGCTCACCTTCAAGGTCATCGCCCCGGACCACGGCCTCATCTACCGCAACCCGGAACCGGTCCTGGCCGCCTACCGCCGCTGGGCCGCGGGCGAGGTGGAGCCCAAAGGGGTGGTCATCTACGACTCCATGTGGCACAGCACCGAGATGCTGGCCCAGGCCCTGACGGAGGGGCTGATGGACGCGGGCGTGGAGGCGCAGCTCCACTACCTGCGGGCGCGGCACTACAGCGACATCATCACCGAGGTGCTGGAGGCGGGGCTGCTGCTCATCGGCTCCCCCACCCTGAACAACGGCTATTTCCCCTCGGTGGGGCAGTTCCTCACCTACATGAAGGGCCTCAAACCCAAAAACAAGGCGGCCGCGGCCTTCGGCTCCTACGGCTGGAGCGGCCAGGCCGTGGGGCTCATCACCAAGGAGCTGGAGGCCATGGGGATGAACATCGCCCACCCCGGCTTCCAGGTCAAGTACATCCCCGACCCCGAGGAGATGCAGTCCGCCCGGGACCTGGGGGCCCAACTGGCTAAAGAGCATCTGAGAGGCAAGTAAGGACAAGGCATGGCGAGAGGGCCGGCGCAGGCCTGCCTGCAGGCCCTCTCCCGGTGCAAATTTCCCCCTGAATCAACCGGTTAACCGGGAAACCTGGGAGAACACCGGTGGCGCCGGCGTCCCGCCGGTGTCTGCCGGGCCAGGCCGGCGGCCGCCTGGTCTCGTTGGGGGATCAGACCGAACTTCTCGGGGGGGGGTGAGGATGACCTCAGAGGCAACCTTGACCCGCCTTCGCGAAGGGGCTGCAGACTTTCGCTATCTCCTCAACCGCGGCTATCCCCGCCGGGCCGCCCTCAGCCTGGTGGGGAACCGCTAC
>VGSQ01000142.1 GCA_016874975.1 Deltaproteobacteria bacterium | reverse complement strand
CAGCAGGGCGTCGGCCTGGGATAGCAGTCCCTTGAGGACCGCCTGCTGGGCGGCCAGGTGGCGGCGTTCCGGCCGGATCTTTTGGTAGGGAATGTCGCTCACCACCGCGGCCACCTTCCCATTGGTGATGGTGTAAACCGCTTTCCCTTCCAGGCCCTTTAAGGCATAAACCTGTTCCACCGGGCCGGGCACCACCGCGTATAGGTATCTGCCGCTTCTAGCTAACTGGGTCATATCTCACCTGCATGTTCTTGGATTGGGAGGTGGACGCCTGAGGACCACCCCCGGCCCGCTGCCGTTCCGGCCGGCTAAGTCCTGCCCCCGGGGTTCAGATGGCGGCGCCTTCGCCCCATACCCCTGGGCGGGGCACCAATTTCACAAACCGGACGGTTTTGAGATTGCCCTCTTCGGTCTTGATCTCCAGCAGGGCTGTGCACACAAAGCACTTGACCTGCCCCTCAAAGTCGTCATAAGCATCGTCCAGTTCCACTTTGTGGCCGCAGGATAGGCAGTTAATTTTCATGATCGTTCTCCTTTGATCTTCATTCTAGATCTTCCCTTTCCATTATTACCGAGTCTCTGAGCCCGTAGGCGACAATGTTGAGTCGCTTGTCCAACCGGAATAAGTACATCTGGCTATCGAGCACTTGTTTCCGTACGGGCAATCCTAAGGCGCTTATGGTCGGATTAGCCACATAGACCTCTGCTTCAGCCTCCCACGTTTCCTTTTCGGGGTCCTCCGGCGTCAGCTTTGTGATGCTCACCTTCTTAGCGTCCACTATCTTTTTCAAGAAGTTGGCGATGGCATCTATTACATCCCCAATAGGCGGCAACTCGCGTTCTGCTGCAGGGCCGACCGGGTTTAGCACCGGTTCCGACATTTTGAGTGTATCCAATATGTTCGCCATCGCGTCTCCCTTCTGTGGTTACTGGTATCAGACGATCCCTTGCCCTTTGCAGGCGCTGCAATAGAAAACCCCATCCTCCCCGGTCCCGTGGCACTTGGGGCAGGTGCCGGCCTCGGGGGACACCGACACCACCCCCGCGCCTTTGCAGGCCAGGCAGCTCAAATAGCCGCTGCCGTATCCGGAGCCGGAACAACTCTTACAGATAACCACCGGGGGGTTGACCTTGACCTCGCGCGTGCCCTTGCACACTGGACAAACGGAAAAATTGCCGAACTTGGGATCAACGCCGCCGCCGCGACAGTAAGCGCAGGGCGCCCGGCTCACGTACATCTTCTGCCGGGGACGCGGCCCCCGCCGTTCGCTCGAAGTGGTTTTAATGACATTCGTGGGATATTTCATCCTTGCCTCCGGGCGCAGCGACTGAGGTGGCTTTCCCAGGCTTCCTCCAGCCCCTGCCGGCGCAGCTCGCGGTTAGCCAGGCGCATCTCCTCTCGATAGATGCGGCCGCGGTCCAGATGCTCCGTGGATGCACCCGTGGTACTCCGGCAGGAGCGGAAGCTCTTGAGGCTACGCATGGTCCGAATTTGTTTCGAGGTCTTGATGTTAATCATCGTCATGTTCTCCCGATTTCATTAATTGACGGGGGTATGGTTATCCGTCTTTGGCCCCGCCCGGACCAGGTGGCCTCGCCGCCTGCGGCGACTCCCCCTGACCGGAAGAAAGTGGGTGCAGGCGGGGGATTCCCGGTTGCCGGAAACTGCTCCCCTTTCCGGCCACCGCCTTAATATCTGATCTTGAACCCGCCGGTGCTCCGCCGCGGCCCGGGCTGGGGCTGGGGGGAGACGTCGCCTTTCTCCTCCACGACCTTCAGCAGGAGTTTTTTTTCGGCAGCGATCTCCTGTATGCGGGCCTCAATGTCCGCGATGCGTTGCTGCGCGGCCTTCTTTTCCTTATTGCGTCTAATTATTTCCATCTCGATGTGGCAGAGCCGTAGATGGGCCTTGTGGGGGAGAACGGTATCTTTCACTGTTCCCGAGTGGGTGCGGATGTCCGTCAAGCCTTTTCTGGCGTTAGGCATACCTTTACTCCCTGCGCGGCTCCTTACGCCGGACGGTGACCCTGGGGGACTTCACCCGAGAGCCGCAGACCTTCTTGATCACCTCTTCCACCTTTTCCCCCATCAGGGATTGGCCGTCCCGGGTGACTTTGACGGTTTCGGTGCAGAGCACATCCCGGCAGGCCCACTGGAAGACCGGGTCCTGCGCCCGGGCCCGGGCCCCCGCGTGGGCCAGGATCCTGGCGATGGCGATGCAGGCCCGGATGGTGGGGCGGTGGTTGTTGACCCCCAGGCCCCGCAGCCGCCGGATCACCTCCACGATGTTCTCCGCATCCCCCCGGGGAATGCCCGACTTGGCCATGGCGATGCGGACCTCCGTCTCCCGGTCGAAGTGCCCCAGTTTGATGGTGATGAGGCGGTCCATGAGGGCGTCCTGGGTCTTGTGCACCCCGACCCCGGCGTATTCCTCGGGATTGGAGGTGAAGATGGCCCGGAAATCCGGGTGGACTTCCAGATAACCGGAGCCCTCTCCGGATGTCTTGGGCAGGTTGAGAAACTTCTCCTCCAGGATGCTCAAGAGGGCGTTGTTGGCCTCCGGCCGGGACCGGGTGAACTCATCGTAGATCAGGGTGTGGCCATCCCTACAGGCCATGGTGAGGCGGTTGTCCGCCCAGGTCATTTTCATGGATTCTTCCGTCTTCATGACGTTACGAATGTAATTGTCAATAAGCTTCCGTTTGTCGTAGCCGGAGTGACGGCCGATCAGGTCCGAACTGCCGAACTCGTCATCCCCGTGGATCATGGAAACCGGCCGCTGCAACTGCGCCGCCACATGAAAGGCCAGGGTGGTCTTGCCGGTGCCCGGGGGGCCGGCGAAGTGCACCGGATAGCCCACCTCCAGGTAGGCCAGGGCGCGTTTGCTCAACTCCTGGACATATGGGGTTTCCACGAATTCCGGGCTGGCCTCGGGCTCGACGCTGTCTTTCCGGCTTTCCACCTTTACCGCAAGTGCTGTTTCGAAATTACCGCTCATGCGCATTGCTCCTGTAACAGGTGATGGAACTGCCCCTGGCAGCCAGGGGCAGGATGGACAACCGATTATCTATGACTTTCCTGGGGCGACCAACCCCAGGCCGTGGCACTTCAGACAGCTCAGGGCCGGCGCCCCCCTGTCGTCCCCGGTCCCCCGGCACTCCGGGCATACCAGGGTGGGGCCGGCGGGCCGGGGCACATAACCGGTGCCCCGGCACACCGTGCAGGTGAAGGTCTTGACGGCCCCGGTGTTCCGGCAGTGGGGGCAAGGCCGGTAAGGGGCCTTTACCCGGACCACTCCTTTGCCGCCGCAGACACAACAGTTGGACAGCCAGGACATGACGCCGAAGGGGTCTTTCCCAGTGCCGCCGCAGAAAGAGCACCGCACTTCCGCGGTTTCTTCCGGGGCGGCACCCCGGGGCAACTTCACCGATGACTGTTTGGCGAGTTCGGCCATAAGTTATCTCCACCCCCCTACACGGGGTTCATTTCTTCTTGGCGGGACCCTTGGTTTCGGGTCCTGTCTCTTTGCCTTCTTTGGCCTCTTGGGCGGCTTGATGCTTGATGGCCTCTTCTTTCGCCATGGTTTCGGCGGCCAGGCGGTCCCGTTCGGCGGCTTCTTTGGCCAGCCGTTCCGCCTCGGCTTTGGCGCGGCGCTCGGCCTCCGCCTGGGCCTTACGTTCCGCCGGCGTGGGGCCGAACCAGGCCCGGTGGGCTCCGGCCAGGTCCCGGGCAAATTTCCGGCGCAGGGCGCCTACGGTTTTTTTCAGCTCCGCGTGGGCCCGGCGGAAGTCAGCCATCAGGTGAGCCACGGCTGCCCGTCGCTCCGCCCTGGTCTTCAGGGCCATGTCTCGGTGGGCCCGGCGAAAGTTCGCCCTCAGGCTCGCCACTTCATGGCCCAGGGCCCTGACGAAACCCTGACGTTCTGCTTTGTCCTGCTGGGCCATTTCGGAGTGCATCCGGCGAAAGTCGGCCCTTTCCTTCTCAGTCCGCTGGGCCATCTCATAGTGCGCCTGACGAAAGCCGGCCTTCATGGCGGCCACATCCTGGCCCAGGTCCCGGACGAAGGCCTGGCGCGTCTCGCGCATGTCGGCGATCTCGCCCCGCAACCGGGTTAAATCTTGAGCTATGGGACCCATTAAGAATTACCTCCTTATCTCTCCGTCGGCAGTACTGTTCCAGGGAATCTTCCTCTCCTGAGGGCTAGCCGACGAGCTCTACTCAGCGCCAACCCCTTCCGGCGAGGGGCCGCACCTTCGGCCCCTCAGCGCAAGAGGAACTATTCCCCGAAATCATCCTTACGCCGGAGCGGCCGCACTGGCCGTGAGGCCGATGGCCTCGGCGTACTTCAGATAGGTCTCCACCGAGGCGATGACCACCCGGGCTTCAATGGACAGCAGTTCAATACCCACCAGCGACACCTTGACCCAGGCGTCGATGACGATACCCTTATCCAAAATGCGATCAACGACTTCCGCCAGGCTGGAGGAATCGGTTGACTTCTGTACTCTTGCCATGGTATATCTCCTCTTCGAAGTGACTGTTAGTCATTTCAGGTTAGGGGGTTCTCAGATGTGGGTGAGACCGGAGCGCCGGCTTATTTGCCGGCCCAGGCCCGCCGGGCCCCTTTCAGGTCCGCGGCAAACGCTTTCCTCAGTCTCGTCACGGCTGCCCGTCGCTCCTTGTTTTCCTGACGGATTCTAGCCATCAAGGCAGCCGTATTGCGGGTCAGGTCATTGACAAAGGCTTTCCTGATCCCGCGAAAGGCCACGATCTCACCGCATAACCGGGTCATACTTTCGGTTAAAGGACCCATATGAAGTATCTCCTTTTATCCCGCCTTTAGGCCTTTAGGGGTTGGTCGGCGCCGCCATGCCCGCCCCTGGAGGATGCTGAGGGGCCTCTTTTTCGGAGGGGTCGTACCGGACCCCTCCGGAAAGAGGACTGTCCCCCCAAGCGGCCTTAGGCCGGAGCCGCCGCGCTGGCCGTCAGGCCGATGGCTTCGGCGTACTTCAGATAGGTCTCCACCGAGGCGATGACCACCCGGGCTTCAATGGACAGCAGTTCGATGCCCACCAGCGACACCTTGACCCAGGCGTCGATGACGATACCCTTGTCCAGGATGCGGTCAACGACTTCCGCCAGGCTGGAGGAATCGGTTGACTTTTGTACTCTTGCCATGGGGAACCTCCTTTGTGAATGTTAGGTTTTAGGGAGAAAAGGCATGCCTCAACATTTTACAGTCAAGAATCATGCCATCTCCGGGGAAGAGAATAAGTTATGAGAATAACAGGCGATTTAACTTAAGGAGGGTTGGCGTCGGGAGTGAGGAGGGATTTTGCTCTATGGAATGGTTTCCAGCTTTTATGGTCGCGGCTCCTTTTTCCTTATCAGTATCTAGACGAATTTGTTTCCTCACGGCCTCAGGGCCTTTAAGATCTCTTCCCGGAGAAAGGGTTTGCTGATAAAGCTGCGGATAAGTCCTTGGGAGATGGCCTCCTGAATGGAAACGTCGTCCCGGTAAAAGTAGCCGGACACCATGACGATGCCGATGTCCGGGGCAATCTCCTGGATGTGCCGGGCCAATTCCAGGCCGTCCATATCCGGCAGCTTGGCGTCCAGGAAGGCGCAAGCCACCCGATGCCGCCCCATCAACTCCAGGGCTTCCCGGGCGCTTTGGGCTTTGCGGGTGGCAAATCCATGGTTTTTGAGCAGATGTTCCAGGGCCCAGCACATATCCGGCTCATCATCTACAATGAGAATCAACTTGCCCTGCTCGCGCATAACCCCCCGCTCCCCTTATAATATGGGCAATGTCACGGTGAAGGTGCTGCCCCGGCCTTCCTCACTGTCCACGGTGATGACGCCGAAGTGCTGCTTGACGATGGAATAGCAGATAGACAGGCCCAATCCCGACCCCTGGCCCGCCGGCGCGGTGGTGTAAAAAGGGTCGAAGATATTAAGCAGGTCCCCGGGGGCGATCCCGTGGCCCGTGTCACCGATCCTCACCCGGGCTTCGCTGTCGGTCTTTTCCAGGGCAATGTCCAACACCCCGCCGTCGGGCATGGCCCTGATGGCGTTGAGCAGCAGGTTCATGAAGGCTTGCTGCAGCAGGCCTTCCATGCCGCTGATCCAGATGGGCTCCGGGGGCAGTTGCGAGCGCAGCTCAATCTTTTGAATCCGGGCCTGGTTGCCCACCAGGGACAGGGTTTCCGAAAGGAGTGAGGTCAGGTCGATCTCCTTGGGGTCGGTCTTGGCCGAGGGGCGGGCGAAGCGCAGCAGGTTTTCGATGATCATGGAGGCCCGCTGGATGCCGGTATGGATCTTCTGGGCGCACTCCTGCCGGAATCCCGGGGTAATATTCTCCTCCATGATGAATTGGGCCGCAGAAGCGCACACCGCCAAGGGGTTGCGGATCTCGTGGGCGATCCCCCCGGCCATCACCCCCAGGGCCGCCAGTTTCTGGGACTGGAGCAACTGCGCCTCCAATTTGCGCCGCTCCGTCAGGT
>VGSQ01000141.1 GCA_016874975.1 Deltaproteobacteria bacterium | reverse complement strand
AGAATTTTGCAAGAACCTCAAAGGGAACAATAGAAAAGTATGGGCAAAAAAAAAGGCCGGGAGGGGGAAGGCCCGGCCTTTTGGAGAAAGGAGAAAATGGTATGGATTTTTCGGGGGTAACCTTACCATTAAACCATTGCAGGAATGGTGCCAAATTGCTTAATTATTGGTTATAATTAGATAATCACAATACCATGCTCGGCTTTCCGGTAAACGTTGGGGCACTTCGGTTCAAAAAACTTTACGGCGGGGTCCGGGCCGGAGAGCCTGCGAGCCGGGGAGGGGCGCCGAAACAGAAGAAAGTCAAGAGCTGCCGGCTGGTTTTCGGGTGCGGCCAAATATTTTAACCGCGTTTCAGCAGCGTCCTGGCGGCCTCATAGACGGTCTCCGCCGGGAGGGCCTCCAGGCAGCGGGCCCGGTCACAGGTAATCTGCCGCCCCATGGCGCAGGGGGCCAGTTCGCAGGGAGCCTGGAGCACCGTCACCCGGTCGCCCAGGGGGGCCCAGACCGCGGGGGAGGTGGGGCCGAAGAGGGCCAGGACCCTCCCGGCGCCCGCGGCTGCGGCCAGATGGGTGAGGCCGCTGTCGCCGCCCAGGTAGAGCCGGCAGCGGGACAGGAGCGCGGCCAGGATGGGCAGGGGAAAGCCCGCGGCCAGCACGTGGCCCTGGGCCGCGGCCAGTCCGGCGAGATAGGGAAGCCAGGCGTGCTCCGCCGGACCGGCGCACCACACCACGCTGAGCTTGAATTCCCAGGCCAGGGCCCGGCTCACCTCGAAGTAGTGGGACAGCGGCCAGTTCTTCAGGGGGTTGCCGCTTCCCGGGGCCACCGCCAGCCAGGGGCCGTCCCCCGCCAGGAGGGCCCGGGCCTCGGCCTGGGCCGCGGCGTCCAGGGTGAGCCGCAGCGGCGCGGGAACGTAAGGCAGACCCAGAAGGGCCAGGCGCCGGGCCTGGAGGGCGGCCACGGACTCCGACCCGGTCTCAGGGAAGGAGGGCGCCCAGAGAGCCGCCCTGCGGTCGGACTCTCCCATACGGGCCAGAAAGGCGGGATCTTCCCGGGGGGTGAAGATGAGTGCCAGGTCCACACCGGCCAGACGCTCCGCCAAGGCGGGGGGAAGGGGGCCGTCCCCGGTGTACAGGGCCCCCCAGAGGGCGTCGCCGCCGTCATAAATTTCGTCCAGGCCCAGGGTGGGAGCATAGAGCGCCCAACGGCCGGGGTGGCCCACGGCCGCCAGGCGGGACCGGGAATAACGGCGTCGGAGCGCCTGGAAGGCCGGCCCCGCCAGGAGCAGGTCCCCCAGGGCGCCCTGATGCCAGACCAGGAGGCCCCGGACGGCCGACGGCGGCGGCAGCGCAGCGGAGCTGGCGGAGTTCGTTGGCAACAAAATTGCGAAAGTTGGTGTGGTGGAGGGGGCCAGGGAGCGTGGGCCCCTGCCCCCTTCCCCAATCCTTTAGCGCTTATATCCAACCGGTTCCCAAGCTCCTGCTTAAGAACCCCCTTGCCCGCCAAGCCCCCGCTTGGCGGGATAACGCATCTCATCGGCGGAGCCCTTACCCCACGCAACGGACTTCACATCAGGGGCGATTCCAGTTTGCCCTTGAGGATATTCACCAGAATCTCACAGTCATCGGGGCTCAGGTTTTCCACCGCGGCGTCGAAGCGGGCGATGCGCTCCTTCTCCTCCAGATAGTGGCGCAGGTCGGCGGCCAACCGGTTGGCATCCTCCAGGATCCCCTGGAGAGCCAACAAATCTTCCACCGAGCCCGTGCTTCCCGCACGGCCTTGCACCACCCGGGTGAGGCGTCGGAATTCCTCCAGCCAGGCCCGGTAATCGTTTTGCGCCTTGGCGTAGCTCTCCGCGTCCCCCACCATCCACAGGCGCAGGAGGTGTTTTTCTTCCGCACTCAGGGGTTCGTTCTGCTCCAACTTGTCAACGACCTGCCGGATGGGCCGCGCCGTCATCTTCTGGAGCAATTCCCTGACCTGCTGGCGAGCCTCAGCCAGGTCGGAGCTCAAACCTTCGAAATCCTCAGCGCGGCCGCCGCTCAGGGCTTTGGCCATATTCGCCGCCAACTCGCCGACCAATTCCATGCCGTCCTCCGGAGGGGGCAGCCCCGGGGCTTGTTAAAGCCCGGGACGCCGCCCCTGTGTTTTTGCCTGATGCCGAACCTGTCGAAGTGAAGGCTTTTCCCCCTTCCCCGGCCAGGCTTGCCGGTCCCGCAAACTTCGCTCTCTGAGGCGAGGGCAGAAAAGCCGCGGGGCTGTGGCCACTGCGTCCAACTTAGCGGAAAACAGGGGACTTCTCAACCAGGAAGTGCAGGCGGCGGACGACGGACCGGCCCCCTGGGGGAGCGGTCTGAGACGGGGTTCACCGGGAAACGCCAACAACCATTGGGGCGCCTTTCGGAATTGCCTGAAGGAGAGGGTTTCAACCCCGCCACACAAACCAGGCATGATCTCTCTTGTCGGTTTCAGCGACAAATCAGCCTGCGCTGCTGAACCTGCCTCTCTTGTTTTTATCAAAGATTCAATTTACAACCCCGAGGCCGGGATGTGATACATATCCGGTGAAGTTCCGGCCTGAGGCGGGCCCCGGGGGGTGGGAGGGCGGCGCCCTGCTTGATAACGGCCGGCGGAGGCAAAGGCGATGTGTCAATTCTGTCATCAGCACGGCGAAGGCAAAACGTGGTATCTCAAAGCCGAGCACTATGCCGAAGAACTTCTGGCAGACCTGGAACGGCGGCGCTATCTGAAGGAATTTATAGAGAAATACGGCGCCGAGCCGGGGGCGGCCCTGGAAAAGGATTTGCAGCGGGTCTGGCGTCTTCCCGCCTGGCTGCGAAGCCTGATCTTCCGTTTCCAGGAGAGGCGTTACCGGCGGGACCATTTCGGGCAGGTGGTGCCCCGGGAAGACCTGGCCCGAGTGCTGGAACTGGCCGGCTCCATCATCCGCCTTCCCTGCATCTGCCGCAAAAGCACCAAAGGGCGGACGGATGCGGAATATTGCATCGGGCTGGGGCTTGACCCCGAAAAATTGCTGGACTTCCAAGAGCCCTTCCTGGCGACTTTCCGAAGGGGCCCCGACGCGGCTCCCTTGGAACGACTCACCCCCGCGGAGGCGCTGGACCTGCACCGCAGCTTCGCCCGCCAGGGGCTGATCCACACCCTCTGGACCTTCAAGACCCCCTTCATCGGGGCCATCTGCAACTGCGACCGGGCGGACTGCCTGGCCATGCTCAGCTATCGGTATCAGTTCCGAATCTTCTTCCGGGGGGAGTATGTCGCCGAGGTGAAAGCCGAGAGTTGCAGCGGCTGCCGGGCCTGTCTGTCGCAATGCCAGTTCGGCGCCCTGGGTTTCTCCCTGCTGGACCGGCAGGCCTTCATCGACCCCATCCGTTGCTACGGCTGCGGCATCTGCCGCGAGCCCTGTGAAATGGGGGCAATCCGTCTGATTCCCAGAAGCGGGCACCCTCTGGCCGGCAACCTCTGGTGAACCTGGGTGACATCTCCGGGGCCAAATGCTCCGGGCGGTTGCACCAGGGGACTCCGGTCTGAAGCGCAGGAAATCCTGGGGGGACAAAAAACGAGGCGTCAGGCCGCTTGGCCTAACCCCTTGAAATTCATGGCGGGCGATGGGCGACTCGAACGCCCGACCTTCGGTTCCGGAGACCTAAGCTGGAAGGCAATATCCTGGTCAGAGACGCCTTGTGAGCAAAAATCGCGCCGGACAGCACTGAGGGCGTGCATACATTGCTTCGCTCCGCCTGACAAAGCCCCGTTTTTGCTATTTGCTGTTCACCTGCCATTCTATCGACGCCGGCGTCGCGATGCAAGGGCGGGGCCGTATCTGCGTCCCCCTCTGTAACGTTTCCGGGGAAGCCGGGGGGCCTGATATCATTTTTTGTTGCACGTGCAACAAGCGTTTATGCAGGGGTGGTTCGCGAACCGCCCCTGCGGAAAAATATGATTACGAGTTTCATTGCAGGTGGTTGCCGACCGAAGGCCGCACGGGGCCACAGGCGTCTCCCCATGATTGCCCCCCCAAAAAAAACTGTTCCAGACCGAACCACGGAATGCCGCTCGTTCTGGCAGGAAAACGGTTCCTGCGTTATAATGGGAGCTGCGCCGATTCCAGGCGGCAGGGACGACGTCAAGGCAGGACTTTCCGGGAGGGGGCATGGCCGGTTCTCTGTGGATCACCGCCTGGTTGTTGGCGGCGGGCTTCCTGGTCGCGGTGCTGGCCGTGCCCCTGGTCCGGCGGGCGGCCGGCCGCTTCGGGCTGATGGCCGCCCCCGGCGGGCGCCGGACGCATGAGCGGCCCACCCCCCTGGGGGGCGGGCTGGTGATCTATCTCCCCCTGGCCCTCAGTTTTCTCGCCTTTTTCGCCCTCCTGCAGGCCGGCGTGCTGGAAGTGGCCCAACCCGATGCCGGCAAGATGGTCTCCCTGTGGGCGGGCGCCACCTGGATCCTGCTTCTGGGCACCTGGGACGACCGGGTGCGGCTGGGGTGGAAGAAGAAGCTCGCGGGTCAGTTCCTGGCCAGCGCCATCCTGGTCCTGGGCGGTCACACCATCGCCAACGCCACTCTGCCGTTTTTCGGGCTGGTGTCCTTCGGCGTCTTGGGCGTCCCGCTCTTCATGCTGGCGGTCGTGGTGGTGGTGAACGCGGTCAATCTCATCGACGGTCTGGACGGCCTGGCCGGCGGCATCGGCTTTTTTGCCGCCCTCACCGCCGCCCTCATCGCGGTGGCCAAGGGAGACGCCTTCACCGCCGTCATCGGCTTTACCCTGGCCGGGAGCCTGCTGGGCTTTCTGATGTACAATTTCCCCCCGGCCAGCATCTTCCTGGGCGACGGCGGCAGCATGATGGTGGGTTTTCTGTTGGGCGCCTTCGCCACCAGCTCCGCGGCCCTCCAGCCCGGCCAGCGCCTCGGGACCAGCCTGATGATCCTGGTCCCCTTCCTCCCCCTGGCCGTTCCCCTGACCGACGTGGCCCTGTCGGTGGCGCGGCGCTGGTTCACGGGCCGGGCCCTGTTCTGGGGGGATGGTGACCACCTGCACCACCGCCTGGGGGAGCGGGTGAAAAATCCCCGCCTCACCGTGACCATTTTTTACGCCTTCAGCGCGGTCCTGAGCGCCCTCACGCTCCTGCTGGTCTTCCAGGGACGGTCGCCGGCGGGATTCTGGCTCTGGGGGCTGGCCGCACTCGTGATGGCGGGCGGGACCCTGGGGGCTCTGGCCCTGTACCGGGGCAAACCCCTGGCCGTGGCCTGGCGGGACCGCCCCCATTTCCGCTTCCTGGGGCTCTTCACCCGCTACATGAAGGCCCGCCTGGACCGGGCCCGGACCCTGGCCGAGTGCCTGGACCTCCTGGCCGCAGGGGTGCGGGACCTGGGCTTCGACCGGGTGGAGGTCTGGCGGGAGGGCCGGATTTACAAGGTCTGGCAGCACCATCACCCGGTGCACCCGGAGCGGAGCCGCCTCCAGGCCGACGAAACCCTGGCCGACGGTCGCATCACCGTGCGCTGGAGCCGACCCTCCCACGTGGACGAGACCTACAACGAATACCTCATGCTCACCTGGCACCGCTTCCTGGTGGCCTGGAAAGAGACCCTGCACCGCCATCTCCCCGCCTCCCCCGCCGATTCCGGGGGCAAGGTGGTGGAATTGCCCCGGAAATAGCCACCCCCCCAAGCCACTTTCCATTCATCGCAGGATATTCAGGACCTCCTGTGCCTCGGAGACAGGTTCTTCTGTCTGTCAAGGTGGAGCCCGTCGCCTTTGGCAGTTTGCCAAGGGAACCCGGGCTGGCCGGTGTCCCGCACAGGTCGCAAACCGTGCCGCCGCAGGACTGCCGCCGCTGCAGGCGGCGTCATGCTCGGGAGGCGGCGAAGCTTTAGTCGGCATCCAATGCCCGCCAGCCGAAGCTGTCCAGGTAGGCCTGGAGTTTTTCCCGTTTTTCCCGGAATTTTTCTTCCCACAGGGGCGGGCAGTCGGCGAGGGAAACCTCGCCTTCCCGCAGGGCCGCGGCGTAGGCCATGCAGGTGGCGTAGCCGCAGGCCTTGCAGTTGGTCATGGGCGTCAGTTTCAGGATTTCCATGACCTTGAGGCCCGCCTGGCTGGCGTACCGGGGCGTGATGCTCTCCCGGCGGGCGTAGATGTCGTTGATCTGACCCTTGATCCAGTCCAGTAGGGCCTGGGCTTCCTCCAGGTCTTTGATCCCCCGGATGGCGATCTTGTGGGGGTGCAGGGTGATCCATTTGCCGTCGGAGAGCTTGAGCAGAAGCACCTGGTTGGTCCGGTCATAGTCCCAGCCCCCCAATTCGGCGTTCACATAAGGGAAGGAGGGGGAGATGTCGGCCGAAAAATTGGCGATGCCGTGCAGGACTTCCTTGGTTGAGTCCATTTTGGGACGAAAGATGTCGTAGTTCTTAGAGCTTATCCGTAAATAACTCCAATTTTTCGCCAGCAGATTATTGCTGCTGCCAAATGATGCAGGGCAACATAACTGGAATGGGTTTTCTCATAGCGAACCAGGATCTTGCGAAACCTGTTAAACC
>VGSQ01000140.1 GCA_016874975.1 Deltaproteobacteria bacterium | reverse complement strand
GGGGGGTAAGGGGGGATTTATCTTGACTGTTCAACAGGTTACCCTTGGCATACCCACTGCTTGCTTAAGTTAGCGCCAATGCCCCAACCCCCTCCCACCTTGGGGAGGGGGCTTAAAAACCGCGCTCATGCACAATCCTTACCGGACAGGCCTGCTGAAAAACCCCTTTAACCGCTTTCTCGCCGGCGCTCCAGGCGCCAGGCGGCCCAGGTGTAGCTCAACTCCGGGGGCAGCTCCGGGGCCCAGGCGTCCCGGAGGCGGCGGACAGCGCACTCCCAGCCCAGCGCCCGGTACGCGGCCCGCAGCCCCTCCTCCTGGGTGTCCCGGAACCCCGAGAGGATGAGGGCGCCCCGGGGGCCCGCCAGCCGGTGAAACTCCTCCGTCTTGTCCGCCTGCACCGCCGCGGGCAGATTGGCCACCACCAAGTCGAAAGGCCCTCTCAGACATTCGCTGGACCCTTGGGACACGAACATGCTCCGGGGGCAGCCGGCCCGGCGGCTGTTTTGCAAGGTGGTCAGAGCGGCCCGACGGGACAGGTCCACGGCCGCCACCACCGGCACGCCCAACAGGGCCGCGGCCAAGCCCAGCACGCCGGAACCGCAGCCCACATCCGCCAGCCGCTGCACCGGGCGCTGCGGTAACGCCTCGGCCAGCAGCTCCAGGCAGAGCCGGGTGGTGGGGTGTCCCGGCGGAAAGGCGCCCCCCGCCCGGAGCACCAGCACCCGTTCCCCGGGGGCCGGCCGATAGGGCCTCCAGCGGCTGCGCACCACCAGGCCGCCCGCCAACCGCAGGAACATGTGTGCCTCCTCTGCAAGATCTCGACTCCGGCGCCGCCTGTAGTCTAACCCAGGAAACCGCTGGAGAGAAACGACTTTGCGATTGATCAGAACTCAAACTGCCGTGCTCAGGGGGCAGGTCAAGCCCGGTTGGGACTCCTCCCCGGCAGCTTGCTAACCACCACGGCCGCGCAACACACGGCGAGGGAGCCACCGAGGATTTCACCCAGGGCATGTCCGGCAACCGCCTGCGCGCCGGATAACAGTCTGAAATATTGCAGAGTTTAGGAAAAATCATGGCTTTTCATGACAGTTCCTCATGGGCCTGAGGCCCACTCACAAAGCATGAAAAGTTTTCCCCCTCACCCCAGCCCTCTCCCCCATCGGGGGAGAGGGGGATAAGGAACTTTTCATAGCAGTTACTCATGAGCCTTGGGCTCACCCATAAATTATGAAAAGTTAAGCATCCTTACGGTGCGCAGTGCGCACCCTACAAAAAACTTTTCGAAGCAGTTGCTCATGAATCTGGGGCTCCCCCGCAAAACATGAAATGCTCATGGCCCCAACGGGGCCACCCCCGAGCATGAAAAACCTTTTATGGGGGCGGGTTTCAAACCCCCCTTAACAGAACCGGGATTTTCACGGGAAAAGTTCTCCCCCTCACCCCGGCCCTCTCCCCACTGGGGGAGAGGGGAATAAGGAACTTTTCCTCACAGACCCCAAGGGCCTTTTTCTGGTTCCCAAGCTCCCGCTTGGGAACCAACTTGCCCGCCAAGCTCTGCTTGGCCGGAGCACCGCTGCATAAGGCGCCCAAGCAGAGCTTGGGCGGAAATTGGCGTTCCCAAGCAGGAGCTTGGGAACGAGGGAGGAACTTTTCTTTTCACTGAAGGGGGAAGGCTGACCGCTATTTTTCACATAAAGTTCCATGTCTGACGGGTGAACCGCAGACTCATAAACAACCTGGAAAAATGGGGGACGGGGGCGGCCCGTATTGACCGGGAAAGCCTTTTCGGTTAAGAATAGGGCGGAAACTGGACATGATTTCTCAGGTTAGGCGAGATGTTGAGGACGCCTGCCGATCCCTTTTCCATGCCATGAAAAAAATCCTGCTGACCCGCTCCGGCTACGGCAAGCTCTTGCGGGAGCTGGCTATCCTGAACCATTGGGAGCGCCCGCGGGTGGTGCGGGAGATTTTGGAGTCCGCGGCTGACCGCGGCTGGGAGGCCGACGCCGACTTCCAGTCCACCCTGGCCCGGCAGCAAAAGGTTGAACGCCGCATCCGCCAGGTGCAGGAAATCCTGGCCAACGCCGAAGTGCTCATGGGAGGCAATCTGCTCCCCGACCGGGTGCGTTTCGGCTCCCGGGTGCGCCTCCTCAACCTTCTCACCGGCAAGGAACACCAATTTAAGCTGGTGGGGCCGGTGGAAGCCGACGCCTCCCAGGGGAACCTGTCCATCGCGTCCCCCCTGGGGCAGGCGTTGCTGGGCCGGGGTCCGGGGGAGCGGGTGGAGCTCAAAACCCCCGGTGGCCTGCGGACCTACCAGATAATGGAGATCTTTCTGGACGAGCCCTGAGCGGACCTCATCCGGCCCTTGGCCTGACCCCCTCGTCAGAGCCGCCGAGGCAGCCAGTCGTGTCTGCCTCACGCGGGACCAGAAGTCGATGCTGGCGCTTGGCGCCTGAGTCGTTGTCGTCACCATCCGGACCGAAGGGCCGATTGCCGCCATCTCCAGATCAGTTTCCGGCGCAGCCGGGGAGACGCGTCTCCTCTCTGGCTGTGGCTGCCGAACATCTCAGCCGCTTAGGAGGCCCCATGTCATCGTCCCTCTGGGAACTGCAACCGGAAAGTCTGCGCTCCGTCTGCCACCCTGATGAGCTGGGATTTGAAACCACCGCGGACCTTTCCCCCCTGAAGTTCAAGGTGGTGGCCCAGGACCGGGCGCAACGGGCCCTGGAATTCGGCCTGGCCGTCGACGATCCGGAGTTCAACATCTTTGTGGCCGGCCCTCCCCGCTCCCGCAAGACCGAGATCATCAAGGATTTCGTCTCAGAGCTGGCCGCCTCCGACCCCTCCCCCCCCGATTATGTTTACGTCCACAACTTCAAGGAGGCGGAGCGCCCCAAGGCCCTGAGCCTTCCCGCCGGCCGGGGACGGATCCTCAAAGCCGATATGGAGGAGCTCATCGCCAACCTGAGGGTTCACGTTCCGGAGGTCTTTGAGAGCGAGGACTACTCCAACCGCCGGGAGGGCCTGGTGCGCCAGTTCACCCAGGCCCGCAACGCCATCCTCCAGGAATTGGACGGCCGGGCCGGCGAAGAGGGGTTCATCCTGAATATCTCCCAGACAGGCCTGATGATCTTTCCGGGGAAAGACGGCAAGCCCCTGAGCGAAGAGGAGCTCAAGGCCCTCAACGAGGAGGAGCGGGAATCTCTGCGCCAGCGCTCCACCGCCCTGCACGAACAGATGAACGAGGCCATCCATAAAATCCGCCGGATGGAAAAGGAATTCCAGGAGGCGGAGAAGAAGCTGGACCAGGACATGGCCCTGTACGCGGTGGGAAGTTTCTTTGAAGAGCTGTTGGAAAAATATCGGGACCTGGACAAAGTCACCGATTATCTTCGGGAAGTGGAGGGGGACATCCTCAAGAACATTGAAGACCTGAAGAAAAAGCCCACCGTCACCGGTCCCTTTCCCTTCGCCATGCCCGAACCCAGCTTCAACCAATACCAGGTGAACGTCTTTGTGGACAACTCCGAAACCAAAGGCGCGCCCGTGGTTTTGGAACACAATCCCAATTATGCCAACCTCTTCGGGGGAGTGGAGCGCCGGGCCCAGTTCGGCGCCCTGGTCACCGACTTCACCCTCATCCGGGCCGGCTCCATTCACCGAGCCAACGGCGGTTATCTCATCCTGCACATCCTGGACCTGCTGCGCTGGTTTTTTTCCTATGAGGCGCTGAAACGCTGCCTCAAGGAGCGGGAGATCAAGATCGAAGACCTGGCCGAACAACTGGGCATCATCGCCGCCCGCACCCTGCAGCCCCAACCCATCCCATTGCAGATCAAGGTGATTCTCATCGGCGACCCTCACGTTTACCAGCTTCTCTATATCTACGACGAGGATTTCACCAAGCTGTTCAAGGTCAAAGCCCACTTCGACTGGCAAACCAAGAAGTCCGACGAGCACCTCCAGGAGTTCTGCGCCGTGGTGGCCACCTACTGCCAGGAGGAAAAGCTGTTACCCCTGCATAAGACGGCCATGGCCCGGCTCATTGAGCACGCGCAGGAGCTTACAGGCCACCAGGAAAAGCTGACCCTCCAACTCAAGGAGATTCTGGACGTGGTCAAAGAGGCCAACCACTGGGCCAAGACGGAGGGGCACCAGGTGATCCTGGTGAGCGACATCCAACGAGCCATCGAGGAGAAAACCTTCCGGGTGGACCTCCCCGAAGAGAAGCTCCAGGACTTTATCGAAGAGGGGATGCTCTTTATCGAGACGGACGGCGCGGTGGTGGGTCAGATCAACGGCCTGTCGGTCTATGTCCTGGGAGACCACGCCTTCGGACGGCCCAACCGCATCACCGCCAGCTACTCCCTGGGCAAGGAAGGCGTGGTGGCCATCGACCGGGAGTCCCAGCTCTCCGGCAACATCCACACCAAAGGCGTCATGATCCTGGCCGGGTTTCTTAAAAGCCGCTTTGCCCGGAATATGCCCTTGACCCTGTCGGCCAGCCTCACCTTTGAGCAGAGCTACGGCCTGGTGGAGGGGGACAGCGCCTCGGCGGCCGAATTGCTGGCCATCCTCTCGACCCTGGCCGAAGTCCCCCTGAAGCAGAACCTGGCCATCACCGGCTCCGTCAGTCAGAGGGGGGAGGTCCAACCTATCGGCGGCGTCAATTGGAAGATCGAAGGCTTCTATAAAGTCTGCAAAGCCCGGGGTCTGGACGGCAGCCACGGCGTGGTCATCCCCAAGGCCAACGTGCGGGAGCTGATGTTGAAGGAAGAGGTGGTGCAGGCCGTCCGGGAGGGAAAATTTCACATCTATGCGGTGGGGCAGATTGACGAGGCCTTGCAGATCTTCACCGGCCTGCCGGCGGGAGAGCGCCAGCCCGAGGGCTTCTTCCCGCCGGAGTCGGTGAACGGCAAAGCCGCCGCCACCCTGCGGCGCCTCATGGAGACGGCCCGGGAACTGATGAAGGAGGAAAAGGGGGAGAAGAAGGATTAGGGCCGCCCCGGGGGCTTAGTTAGTGTTCATCCGGAAAGTCGTTTTGTTCCCTCCCCCTTGATAGGGGAGGGTTAGGGTGGGGGTGAAATAAGTTAGCAATACAGATTAGTTGCCCTGTTGATCCCCCTCCCCCCAGCAAACTTTTACCGTGAAAATCCCGGTTCTGTAGGGGGGGCGAGTTTGAAACCCGCCCCCACAAAAGGTTTTTCATGCTCGGGGGTGGGCCCGTTGGGGCCATGAGCATTTCCAGACAGTTGCTCATGAGCCTTCGGCTCACCCCCAAAGCCTGAAAAGTTTTCCCCCTCACCCCAGCCCTCTCCCCCGCCGGGGGAGAGGGGGATGAGTACTTTTCATAGCAGTCATTCATGGGCCTCTGGCCCACCCGTAACACATGAAAATCCTTGCCGATCTTGCCGGCTTTGCGTGAATATAGTTTCTCGCAAAGGCGCAAAGGGCGCAAAGAGAAGCTGACTGACTTTTCAAGACAGTTACTCATGAGCCTTGGGCTCACCCGCAAAGCATGAAAAGTTCGGTAGGGAGGGCCTCTGTAACCAGCACAACCAATTGCTATTCCTCGATAAATTGCGCCATGCAAAAAAACTTTTCATAGCAGTCCCTCATAGGCCGCCGGCCCACCCGTAACACATGAAAAGATGTTTAGGATATTATGTAAACTAAGCATTAACCCTTATGTCGGGCAACATGTTGATATCATGCACAATTTATGATTGTCTCGCGAATTTTTACCGTGAGAATCCCTATCATAGGGGCGGTTTTGAAACCCGCCCCTACAGCATCCTTACGGTGCGCAGTGCGCACCTACAAAAAACTTTTCGAAGCAGCCTCATGTGCAAGGAGGGTTGGACCATGCCCCGGCTTTCACTGCCGATGCTGTTGGCCGTTTTGACCGTCCTGTGCCTCGGCGCTTTGTCCGCCGGAGCCGGCGGCGCCCAGGAGAGCAAACCGGTGCTCACCGTCACCGAAAAGGACTCGGGCAAGACCTTCACCCTGAAGGTGGGGGACGTCTTCAGGCTGGATCTGCGCCGTCCCGGCGCCACGGGCTATCTCCTGCTCGAGCCGGAGTTCGACCGCAGGGTGCTCAAGCTGCTGCGCCACCGGGAAGAGCCGCCGCCGTACGCCGCCGAAACCCGGGTGGGGCGGCCCATCCGGCACCTTTATGACTTTCAGGTGGCGGCCCAGGGAACCTCACACCTGGTGCTGAAGATTCAGCGTCCCTGGGAGAAAGACCAACCCGCCCGGGAGATTCTCAAGGTGACCATCATCTCCCAGGGGGGAAAGGGCTAGCGCGGCGCCGGGGCGACAGGGTCTGCGGCCCCCACTTACCCGGCCCATAAACAAGCGATACGGGATTGGGGGTGGGGGTGTGGGGGAGGGGCCAAGGGTCTATGACCCTTGGCCCCTCCCCCACCGAGAAACTTTTACCGTGAAAATCCCTACATAGGGCGGCCCGCGGCCGCCGACCCCGTGCTGTAGGGCCGGGTTTGAAACCCGCCCCTACGGCGGGGTTTTCATCATCGGGGGTGGGCCCGTTGGGGCCATGAGCATTTAAAGACAGTTGCTCATGAGCCGGGGCTCACCCGCAAAGCATGAACAGTTCTCCCCCTCACCCCCGCCCTCTCCCCCCCCGGGGGAGAG
>VGSQ01000139.1 GCA_016874975.1 Deltaproteobacteria bacterium | reverse complement strand
TTCCAAGGCGTTTTCCTTTCTGCTGGTAAGTTGTTTGGGTTGCGTGAACCTGAAACTTACAACAAGAGGAAAACGCCGGCAATTTTTTCATTTGGTTGCGGCCTAAAGGCCGCGATGTGCCACCTTTCGACTGCCATGCGGCATAGACTGCACCCCGGGGCCGCAAAGGATGGCGGGCGCGCCGGCCCGCCCCACCGGGCTGTTTCCAGGCGCGACCGTAACGCGGCCGTAGGCCGGGAAAGGGAAGCGCACCCCGCCGGCCGCGTTTCAGAATTTCCAGACAGCCAGGAGCCGGTATAGCCCCCAGGGCACCAGGAGACAGACCAGCATCTGCAGGAAGCGGACGATGCGGCGGCCCCGGGAGACCTCCGCGGCCTTGTCGCCGATGGACATCTGCCTGTAGGCCGGGGCCCGGAGGCGAGCCTGGGTGATGATGATCTGAAAATTGATTTCGCCCACCAGCAAATAGCTGATCAGGAAGCCGGCGGCAAAGTAGAGGAGGGCCCCCGGGGTGGCCAGGGCCGCCGGGCCGCCGGCCTGCAGGTGGAGCAGCAGCCCCAGGCCGAGGAAGATGCACACTCCCTCCAGGCGGTAGTCGGCCACGATGTTGCCCTTCCAGACGCGGTACTCCTCTTCGTTCATGTCGCCGCCCTTCCCCTCTCCTAGGTCACCGCATCTTCCCGGAACCGCCCCGGATGTGGGTGATTTTCCAGGCTTCACCCTCTTTGTGCAGGACAAAAACAAAGGCGGCGGCGGAATCTTCCCAGAAGACCAGCACCACCGCTTTATCCTGGGCCACCTCCGGCACGACCTTGAAGAGTGGTTTGCGGGCCGCCGCCTCCACCAGCAGGGGGAGGTCTTCTTTGTCATACTTGAGCTGGTCGCCGATAAACACGGCGGCCTGTTTCACGTCCTGTTTGGGAAGGCTGCTCAGAAAGGCGCCGACCACGGCCTCAGGGGTGTTGGCTTGGCCGCAGCCCCAGGACACCAGGGCCAGAAGGAGAAGGAACCTGCCCATCTTTGTCAGCTTCAATTTCGGCCTCCTTTGGTTGGGTTCACCTGATATTTATGTGAAACGCGCATGGCTTACACGGAGCCACCCCCTAAGATGACCAGCCAACCGTAGGGGGGGTGGCAAACCCGCCCCTACAGCACGGGGTCGGCGGCCGCGGGCCGCCCTATGACAGGCTACACAGAACTGGGGGGAAGGCCGGGGGAGCGGTGGCACCCCCGCCCGCCCTCCGGCCCACCCGTAACCCATGAAAATTGCTGTAGGGCGGTCTCTGCCCGCCGCCAACTCCCGGTCATGGTGCGCGGTGCGCACCCTACAGAACTTCCATTCTGGTTCCCAAGCTCCCCCTTAGGAACCAGGAGGGAGGGGGGCCAGGGAATGGCGGGCGGAGCCCGCCCTACGACTGACACCTGACACCTGACACCTGACACCTGACACCTGAAAAGCTTTTTTTCTTATAGGCCTCCGAGAAATCCCATCGCTGCCTTCATGCAGTGAGCCGCGAGAAGATCCGCACGTCCACCACGAACAGGCCCCGGTCGTAGAGGAGCAGGGGATTGAGTTCCACCTGGTCCAGTTCGGGGTGAGCCTGGGCGAAGTTGGCCAGGATCTTCATGGCCTGTTTGAGCGCCCCCAGGTCCCGTTTGGGCTGGCCCCGGTAGCCGGTGAGGAGCGGATAGCCCCGGATGCTGCGGATGAGCCGGTCGAAATCTTCCTCGTACGCGGGCAGGAGGCAGAAGGCCACGTCCCGGTAAAGCTCCGTGTAGATGCCGCCCATGCCGAACATCAGGGTGGGGCCGTACTGGGGGTCGGTGACGGTCCCCAGGATGAGCTCCTGACCGCCGGGCTTGGCCATGGGGGAGACGGTGACCCCCTCCACCCGGGCCTCCCGCTCCCGGAGGCGCACCGAGGCCATGATCTCCTGGTAGGCCTGGCGCACCTCCTCGTCATCCATGAGGTAGAGGTGCACCCCGCCGGCGTCGGTCTTGTGGGGCAGGTCCGGCGAGGCCACCTTGAGGGCCACGGGGTAGCCGAACTGCTGGGCCAGGTTGACGGCCGCCTCCGCGTCTGCGGCCAGCGGCGCGGCGGCCGCGGGAATGCCGGCCTTGGTGATCATCACTGCGGCCTCCGCCGCGCTCAGAAGCCGCAGGCCCGAAGGCGGCGGCGCGGCGGGTTCGAGACGGAGCGCCGGCGCGGGCTCAAAGCGGAAGAACTGGGCCAGGGCCTTGATGCCCCGCTCCGGCGTGGGAAAGACGGGCACGCCGGCGGCGTAAAGTTTTTGCCGCTCCTCCTGCTCCACTTCGGCGCCCCCCAGAAAGATCACCAGTTCCGGGGCCCCGGTCTTGACCTGGGCCGCGGCCTCGGGGATGGGGTCGCCGAAGATCACCACCTGGTAGTCGAAGTCCCGGGCCGTTTCATCCATGACCTGGCGGTAGAGGGCCGGGGCGCTGATGGCGTCGCCGGTGAGGTCCACGGGATTGCCCACGGCGCAGTGGGCCGGCAGCATCTCCCGCAGGCGGTCCCGAACCGCGGGAGAGGGGGCCGGGACCTCCAAGCCGTGGCGCTCCGCCTCATCGATGGCCAGGATGGCCGCTCCGCCCGAGGAGGTGCTGATCATCAAGCGACGCCCCCGGGGCTTGGGCAGGTAGGCCAGGGCCTTGGCGTAGTCGAAGAGGTCCTCCAGGGTGTCGGCCCGGTAGACGCGGTATTTTTGAAACAGCGCCTCGTAGATGGCGTCCGCGCCGGCCAGCGACTTGGTGTGGGACTCCGCCGCCTTGCTCCCCTGCACCGTACGCCCGGCTTTAAGGATGACGATGGGTTTGGAGGCCTCGGTGAGGGCGTCCAGGAAGTAGGTGGGCCGCTTCACCCCCTCGAGATAGAGGGCGATGACCTGGGTGTGGGGGTCGGCGTTGAAGTATTGGATGACTTCGGCTTCGTCCACGTCCACCCGGTTGCCCAGGGAGACGAAGGCGCTCACGCCCAGGCCTTCGGCCGCGGCCAGGTCCATGAAGGCCGCGCCCACGGTGCCGCTCTGGGAGGCGAAGGCGATTTTTCCCCGGGTGGTGATGAGGGGCCAGGAGGCGCACATCCGGTGGTGCGGGTTGTTCACGCCCTGGCAGTTGGGGCCGATGACCCGGAGACCCGTGCGCAGGATCACCTGGGCCATCTCGTCCTGGAGGCGCTCCCCCTCCTCGCCCGCTTCGGCGAAGCCGCCGGTGATGACGATGGCGGCCTTGACCCCGGCCGCGGCGCACTGCTCCAGGGTGGGGGTGACGATCTTGGCGGGGATGACCACCACCGCCAGTTCCGGCGGCGCCGGGGTGTCGGTGATGGCTTTGCTCACCGGGAGCCCCAGGATTTCGTCGGCCTTGGGGTTGATGGGATAGAGCGGCCCGGCGAAACCGCCGTTTTTCAGATTGGCCAGGATGTCGTGCCCCAGCTTGCCGGGCGCGGTGGAGGCGCCGATGACGGCTACACTTTGGGGCCGAAAAATGGCTTCCAGGCTGGCTAAGGTGTCCATGGGGCTCTCCTCGGGAAGGGTGCGCTCAATTGGCAAATGATAGCATACGGAACAAAAAGGGAAAGAGGAAACGGGCGGGGGCCGCTGGGAAAGGAACCGGCGAGACGGAGGGCAAGGTCCGAAAAGAAGTCCCGGGCGCAGTGGTCAGGGTTGACAAATGCCTTTGGTTTGGCATAGTTTTTTGACAGGGATGGAGCCGGGGGGAGGAACACCCTGCCCAAGGTCGACGCCTGGGGGGAGCCGGGGAAGGGGGGCGGGCCTGGCGCAGCCCGCAGCGCGGAAAGGAGCATGGTCATGATGACGAGACGGCGTCGGCAAGGATGCCGGTTGGCGGCAGTGATGCTGCTGGCGGCCTGCTGGTGGCCGCTTCCCGCCGCCGGGGCCGGGGGGCAGGACTTCAGCCGGCTCTGCGAGGAACTGAATAAATCGGGCTTCACCATCCTGGACTCGGGAGTGGCCTACGGCGTGCCCTACGTCAGGGTCAAGGTGCCCCTGGGTTTTTCGGTAACCTCCTTTTGCCGCCGCATCCCCACCTTTGAGGCCAATTTCAACTCCTGCCGGAACCGGGTGGCCTTCTTCAACGCCCTGCATCCGTCCTACGTGAAGACCAAGGTGGCCGAACCCTTCTCCATCGTCGCCGACTCCATCATTATCCCCCTGGACCTGGCCAAGGTGCCGGAGATTTTTCCGGCCCGGGACGAGTCTTTGGCCCACCACGATAAATATCTGCTCGTGGACATCGGCAAGGGGTTTCTGGCGCTGTACGAACGGGGGAACCTCAGGCGGGTCTATCCGGTGTCGGCCGGCGCCCCCGGCAAAAAGACGCCGCTGATGGACTTCCGGATCCAGAGAAAGGCCGAAACCCACTGGTCCACCATTTACGACACCCTGATGCCCTGGGCCCTGCTGCTGCGGCAGCCATACTACATCCACGGCGGCGCGCTGCCCGGCCGAGACGACTCCGCGGGGTGCATCCGTCTCTTCACCCATGACGCCAAGGAGTTGTATCATCAGGTGGAGGTGGGCACGCCGGGCCGCATTATCTCGACGCCCAAGTTGGAGAAAATTTACTCGGCGCCGTTTTGCCGGTGAAAAGCGTGGTTCCATGCGGCGCGCCACTCCCATCAACCAAGCCCTGGCCGCCCGGGTGAGGGAAGCGGCGCTGGCCATTCTGACGGCCGGCCATACCGGGGAGTGCGTCCGGGAGGCGGCCCGCCAGGCCGGCCAGTGGGCCGACCACCTGGTGGAAGGGTTTGAAGCCGCCCAGGCTCTGCCCCGGCCTCTGGTCTGTCGGCCGGGATGCAGCTATTGCTGTTACAACCAGGTGCAGATGACGCCGCCAGAGGCCTTCCTGATAGCCCACCAGGTGGCCCGGCATCTGGAACCCGAGGTCCAGGCCCGGGTGCGGGAACGGCTGGCCGAAACCCGGCGGCGCCTGACCGGCCTGACCATCAGGGAAGCGGCCCGGCGGCGGCGACAATTCCCCTGTCCGCTTCTGGAAGAGGACCGGTGCGCGGTTTACCCCGTGCGCCCCCTGGCGTGCCGGGCCATGCACTCCTTCGACCTGGAACAATGCCGGAAAGAATGGCGGCAAGAAAGCCTCTCCCCGGTGCAATACTACGCCCACCGGGATGAAATCGTCTTTTCCATCAGCCGCGGGCTTCTGGAAGGTTGCCGGCTGGCAGGCTGCCAGGCCCAGCCTCTGCCCCTGGCCGAAGGGTTATGGACCATCCTTGCCGAACCCGACTGCGACCGGCGGTGGGCCCAAGGGGAGAAGGTCTTCAGGACCGGAGCGGCCTGAGGACCGGACTGGGGCGCCGGCCGGAAGACCGGCCCGTCCCGGAGCGCCTGAGGGGCCGGACGGTCGGAACCTCGGTGCAGGAGAAGAGGGCGCATGTCTTGGACTCGTCGGCTCATGCTCTGGGTGACCATACTTGCCGCCCTGGGAATGGCGGCTGCAGACGTCTCCCGGGCGGCCCGGCGCCCCGCAAGTTGGGGGGACTTCCCCGCCGGACCCGAACCCAAGGGGCTGGCCTGGGACGGAGCCGACCTGTGGGTCGCCAACTGCGTGTCAGCCGGCACGGTGACCAAACTCCGGGGCCGGGACGGGGCCAGGGTCGGCGCCTTTCCGGTGGGCGCCTTCCCTACCGGCATCGCCTTTGACGGCACCCACCTGTGGGTGGCCAACGCCGGGGACGACACGGTGACCCGGATGTCGAGCCTGGACGGCGCGGTCCGGGGGACTTATCCGGTGGGGAGCAATCCCCACGCGGTGCTCTTTGACGGGGAGAGCATTTGGGTCAGCAATCACCTGAGTGACAGCGTCACGCGCCTCCGGGCCCGGAACGGTGAGCTTATAGGCACCTACCCGGTGGGCCGACGGCCTCTGGGACTGGCCTGGGACGGCGGCCACCTCTTTGTGGCCAACCAGGCGGATGGCGCCATCACCAAGCTCCGGTCGGCGGACGGCGCCGTGGTGGAGGTGTTTAAGGCCGGCCGCTCACCCTGGGCGGTGATGACGGCAGGCGATGATCTGTGGGTTACCGACACCAAAGACAACAGGGTCTTCCGTCTGCGGGCCCGGGACGGGAAACCGCTGGGCAGCTTTCCCACGGGATGGACCCCGGTAGCTCTGGCCTTTGACGGCAAGCAGGTGTGGGTCGCCAACCGGGACAGCCGGAACGTCACCGTCTTCCGGGCGGCGGACGGCATGGAGCTCATGACTTATGCCGCCGGTCACAACCCGTGGGCGCTGCTCTGGGACGGCGCCCACCTGTGGATCGCCAATTCCTTAAGCGGCACCGTCTGCCGCCGGACGCCGCCGGGAGGCTTTTAGCAGTCGGGACCGGACCTACGGCCCACCCGTAAAAGCTGAAAAAATTTTCGTGGAGGGAGGGCCGGGGGAGCGGCGGTAAGGGGTTATGCCCCTTAGCCCCCTCCCCCACAACTAACTTTTACCGTGAAAATCCCGGTTTTGTAGCGACTGTATTCCCTGTCAAGCTGCCTGGGCCGGGAATTGGTTCCAGGGTTGCTGTTTTTTGACCATGGCGTTGAGGATGAGGACCAGTTTGCGGGCGCAGGCGACATGGGCCAGTTTCTTGGGTTTGCCGGCGGCGAGCAGGCGTTGGTAAAAGGCCCGGATGACCGGGTTGTAACGTGAGGCCACCACCGCGGCG